>CAXTCF010000046.1:0-24695 GCA_964242945.1 uncultured Rhizobiaceae bacterium
ATGGCTCCGGGCGTTCGAAGCTCGAAAAGCCATCTCCATGGCTTTTCGCCGGCCTGCGGCCGTCGCTCCTCACCCCCACGAGGGGCAGGGTAAGGCGGCGCCATGCTTCCGCAGGAAATCATCCGGAAGAAGCGCGACCGCCACGTCTTGGACGCGGAAGAACTCGCCTTCTTCGTGCGCGGCTTGACGGACGGCGGGATTTCCGAGGGGCAAGCTGCGGCGCTGGCCATGGCGGTGGTGCTGAACGGCATGAACGCGGGTGAGACGGTGGCGCTGACGCTCGCCATGCGCGATTCCGGCCGCGTGCTTTCCTGGGACGACTTGCCCGGCCCGGTCGTGGACAAGCATTCCACCGGCGGCGTCGGCGACAACGTTTCGCTGATGCTGGCGCCCATCGTGGCGGCTTGCGGCGCTTTCGTGCCGATGATCTCCGGCCGGGGGCTAGGCCATTCCGGCGGCACGCTGGACAAGATGGACGCCATTCCGGGCTATCAGAGCCAGCCCGACGAAGCGCGGTTCCGGCAGGTGGTGAAGGGAGCGGGCTGCGCCATCATCGGCGCGACGGCAGACCTGGCGCCTGCGGACCGCCGCCTTTACGCCATCCGCGACGTCACGGCGACGGTGGAGTCGGTGCCGCTGATCACCGCCTCGATCCTGTCGAAGAAGCTCGCCGCCGGGCTCCAGCACCTCGTGCTCGACGTAAAGTGCGGCAGTGGCGCCTTCATGCCGACGATGCGCGAAGCCTTCGGCCTGGCGCAAAGCTTGGTCACGGTGGCGAACGGCGCGGGTCTGCCGACGGTGGCGCTTGTGACCGGCATGGACGAGCCGCTCGCCTCCGCGGCGGGCAATGCGGTGGAGGTGCTCAACGCCGTCGATTTTCTCACCGGCCGCGCCCGCGATCCGCGCCTGGAGGAGGTAACGCTTTCGCTCGGCGTCGAGATGCTGCTTTCCGCCGGCATCGTTTCGAGCCGGCGCGATGCGCTTTCCCGCGTCCGCGAGGCGCTGGACGGCGGGCGGGCCGCTGAAACCTTCGGGCGCATGGTGCATCTCTTGGGCGGGCCGGCGGGGTTCATCGACGATCCCCGCAGGCACCTCGCCGGCGCGCGCGTGGAAAAGCCCGTGCTTGCCGACCGGCCCGGCTTCGTCTCAAGCATCGCCACGCGCGAGATCGGCCTGGCCGTGGTGGCGCTGGGGGGAGGGCGCAGGAAACCGGAGGACCTGATAGACGCTTCCGTCGGCATCACGCGGCTTTCAGCCATCGGCGCGGAAGTGCGCCCCGGCGACACGCTGGCGCTGGTGCATGCCCGCAACGACGCCGACGCCGACGCCGCGGTCGGTACGGTGCGCGCCGCCTTTACAATCGGCCGGGATAAGCCGACGCTGGCAAAGCCAGTGCTGCGGCGCGTGGCTGACGGCTGAAGTTTGCAGAAAACCTACTGCGCGAGCACCAGCGCGTTGTTCTCCACGGCATAGCGGTCGAGCCGCTTCAGGAAACTCATGCCGATCAGCACGTCGCCGATTGCGCTGTCTTCCAGCACGGCCGCTTCCACGTTTTCCACGTGGATGCGGCCGATGTTCACGTCTGCCAGCATGGCGCTCGCGGCATGCGTCGTACCGTTGGCCGTTTCGACCTTGTACTTGAAATCGGCCGGGTTGAGCGCAATGCCGAGGCTGCGCGCCGTGGAGCGGTTGAGCACGACATAGGTTGCGCCGGTGTCCACCATGGCGGCGACGCGGCGCCCGTTTACCTTGAAGTCGGCCAGGAAGTGGCCCCGCGCGTCCGGCGCGATCTGCACCTTGCGGCCCGAAAGGATGCCCGAAGCAGCTTGCGGCGCCTGCGCGGCGGCGGTGGCCTCCGGCTTCTTCGCAGCCGCGGCCTTCAGCAGCTTGTGCACGGTTTCCCTGTTGCTCTCATAGAGAATGGGGATCGACGCCGATGTTCCGGCGCAAACGCCGAGGATCAGAAGCTTGCGCAGCATGGCCGGACGCTCTCGGAAAGACTCCGCTCCCTGGCTGCTCTAGAGCGGAAGCCGTGTCCGCCCTCTTAATCCGAACCGCCGGATCGCATCGTGTTGCCGCGGTGGTTAACCCGTCATAAAGCCGGCGTTCGCGTTTTACTTCGTGCCGTAGAGCCGGTCTCCGGCGTCGCCCAGGCCCGGCACGATATAGCCCTTCTCGTTGAGGTGGCTGTCGATCGCGGCGGTGAAGACCGGCACGTCCGGATGCGCGGCGCGGAAACGCTCGATGCCTTCGGGCGCGGCGAGCAGGCAGAGATAGCGCAGGTTGGTGGCGCCGCGGCCCTTCAGCTTGTCGATCGCCGCGATCGCCGAATTGGCGGTGGCGAGCATCGGGTCCACCACGATGATCAGCCGGTCGGCGAGGTCGCTCGGTGCCTTGAAGAAGTATTCCACGGCTTCCAGCGTCTCGTGGTCGCGGTAGAGGCCGATATGGGCGACGCGGGCCGCCGGCACGAGGTCGAGCAGCCCGTCCAGCAGGCCGTTGCCGGCGCGCAGCACGGAAGCGAAGACCAGCTTCTTGCCGTCCAGCGTCGGCGCGTCCATCGGCTCCAGCGGCGTCTCGATGGGCATCGTGGTCAGTTCGAGATCGCGCGTCACCTCGTAGCCCAGAAGCAGCGAGATCTCGCGCAGCAGGCGGCGAAAGCCTGCCGTCGAGGTCTCCTTCTTGCGCATGATCGTCAGCTTGTGCTGCACGAGCGGGTGGTTGACGACGGTCACGCCTTGCATGATGCTTCCTTGTGGCTGTTGAGCGGCACCATAAAGCCTGCGGGAACAGCGGCAACCCCGCCGGTGCTCGAAACCAGGCCAGGTCTCCGCAAACCCCGCTTGGCAAGCCGGGCGGCTTCTGCTTTGCCTCTCCGGATTGCAACCGGACGTTCCCATGACCGACGCCCAAGCGCCGCGCCCCAACCCGCTGCATCTGCTGGCCGCTTTCGGCACCGGCGGGCTCCTGACGCTGATGACGCATTTTAACGGCGAGCTTGGGCGCTACGGCAATCCGCTTTTCGCCTCCTGGGCGGCGCACGCGACCGGCACGGCCGCAGGGCTTCTTTTTCTGGCCCTGCGGCCGTGGGGCGCCCGCGAGGCCGCCCCGGGCGAACACCGCCCCCCGGGGGGGCGCCCCCGGCGCGCGCGCGGCGGGGTTGTTTTTTTGTGGCGGCGGGGGGCCCCCCCCGCGCCCGGATGCCGGCCGGGCGCAAACCCGGCGCGCCGTTCTGGGCCTATCTCGGCGGCATATCGGGCGCGGCGACCGTGATCGTGACGTCCTATACCGTGAATTCAGCCCTTGCCCTGTCCGGGACGCTGGCCCTCGGACTGGCCGGTCAGGTGGTGTTCGGCCTGGCTGCCGACCGCTGGGGCTTGTTCGGCCTGGCGGTGCGCCGCCCAACCTTGCGGGACGTCGCCGCGCTGGGGCTGATCCTGGCGGGAAGCGCCCTGATCATCCTGTTCGGACGAGGCTAGGACCATGGCGTCCCTTGTCTGGCTTGCCCTGCTCGGCGGCGTGCTCGTAGGCCTGAGCCGCCAGCTCAACGGACGCTTGAGCCTTTCGACCTCGCCGCTGCTTTCGTCGTTCTGGAACCACGCCGTCGGCTTTGCGGCGCTCACGGTGCTCGGGCTCCTCATCGGCGGGCTGATCCCGGCGGGCGCCGCTGACGCGCCCTGGCACGCCTTTTGCGGCGGACCGATCGGCGTCGTCTTCGTGGCTGTCGGAAGCTGGCTGATCCCGCGCATCGGCGCGATCAACTCGGCCCTGCTGGTGATCGGCGGCCAGATGGTGTCGGGCGTGGCCTTCGATTTCCTGTTCAACACGGCGCCTGGGCGCTTGTGGGCGAGCAGCCTCGGCGTTTTGCTGATCCTCGGCGGCGTGGCGCTGACGCAAAGGCGCAGGAAGCTGCTGCCGGACAAAGGCTGATCAGCGCGCGGGCGGCAGCTTCGCGAGCAGCGACGCCTTGGTCTTGCGGTCGCAAAAAGCCGCCTCGATCGCGGTGCGCGTCAGGCCGAGCAGGGTCTTGCCGTCGAAATCCCAGTGCTCCGCGGCTGCCGCGTATTCCTGCCCCAGCGACGTGCTGAAGTAAGGCGGGTCGTCGGAGGAAAGCGTCACCTTGCAGCCGGCTGTCTTAAGCTTCGGCAGCGGGTGTTCCGCCCAGGACGGAAACAGGCCGAGCGCGATGTTGGAACCGGGGCAGCATTCCAGCACGACGCCTTCCACTGCTAAGCGCCGCACGAGGTTGGGGTCTTCGATCGCGCGCACGCCGTGGCCGATCCGCTGCGGGCGGATGTGGTCGAGGGCAGCCGCCACGCTTTCGGCGCCCGCCACTTCGCCGGCATGGACCGTGATGCCCAGGCCGGCCTCGCGCGCGATCTCGAAGGCGCGCTGATAGTCTTCGAGGTCGCCGAACCGCTCCTCGCCGGCCATGCCGAAGCCTGCCACCAGAGGCGAGCCGCAGCGCGCGGCGAAGCGGGCGGCCGCTTCCACCGCGTCGGTGCCCAGATGGCGCAGGCCGACCACGATCATGCGCGCTTCGATGCCGGTCTTGGCGTTGGCCCGGCGGATGCCTTCGGAAAGCCCGGCAAGATAGCCCTTCTCGCCCAGGCCGGAGTTGCGGCCGTGGTCTGGCGACACGAAGAACTCGGCATAGATCGCGCCGTCGCGCGCAATGGAGGAAAGATAGCCTTCCGCCAGCCGCGCGAAATCCTCCTCGGTGCGGAACACGCTTGCCGCGAGATCATAGGCCTGGAGAAAGGAGGAAAAATCGTGCCAGACGAAGCGGCCGTCCTGGATGATGGCCGAAACGTCCACTCCGTAGCGCTGGGCCTGGGCGAGCACGAGAGCGGGCTGCGCGGCACCTTCGATATGGCAGTGAAGCTCCGCCTTGAGCAGTCGTGCCGCCATGTGCCCCCGTCTTTCCCGTCCCGTTGGGAAACATAGCGCCGTCCCCATCGATCCGCTATATCCGGGCAAAGGATCAGCAGGTCACGAAGATGTCAGACAGCAGCGCCGCGGGCACGCGGGAAGGCCAGGCCGGCGGCATGGAAACCGCCTTCGGCTTCCGCCGCGTGGAAAAGGGCGAAAAGCAGGAGCTGGTGGATGCCGTGTTCCACCGCGTGGCCTCCCGCTACGACCTGATGAACGACCTGATGTCGGGCGGGCTGCACCGCGCCTGGAAGAGCGCGATGGTGGCCTGGCTCAACCCGCCGAAGCGTCCCGGCTGGCGTGCGCTCGACGTGGCCGGCGGCACCGCCGACATCGCCTTCCGCATCGTCGAGGCGTCGCGCGAGCATGCGCACGTCACCGTGCTCGACATCAACGGCTCGATGCTCGGCGTGGGGCGTGAGCGCGCGGAAAAGCGCGGGCTCCTGCCGAACCTGGACTTCGTGGAAGCCAATGCCGAAGCGCTGCCCTTCGCGGACGCCAGCTTCGACGCCTATACGATCGCCTTCGGCATCCGCAACGTGCCGCGCATCGAGGTGGCGCTGGCCGAAGCGTTCCGGGTGCTGAAGCCGGGCGGGCGTTTCTTGTGCCTGGAATTCTCCCAGGTCGATGTGCCGCTGCTCGACCGCGCTTATGAACAGTGGTCGTTCCGGGCGATCCCGCAAATCGGCCGCATGGTAACAGGCGACGCGGACTCTTATTCCTACCTCGTGGAGTCGATCCGGAAATTTCCGAACCAGCCGAGCTTCGCCGATGCTGTTCGTAAGGCCGGCTTCGAGCGCGTGGCTTGGCGCGACTATTCCGGCGGCATCGCGGCGCTCCATTCGGGCTGGAAGCTTTGAGCCTTTTCGACCGTCCGGTCCTTTTCGCATGACGGCAATCGGCGCTGCCTTCCGGCTTGCCCGCGCCGGCTGGATCTCCGTGCGCGAAGGCGTTGTGGCGGCGCTGCCCGGCGAGCAGCTGAGGGGCCTGCCCCGGTTCGGCTGGCGGGTGGCGCGGCTGTTCACCCGACGCGGCGCGCTGGGCTGGGACCGCTCGCAGCGTCTGTCGGCGGCGGTGGCAAGGCTTGGGCCCTCCTACGTCAAGCTGGGCCAGTTCCTGGCAACCCGCCCCGACGTCGTCGGGGCGGATCTGGCGCGGGATCTGGCGCTGCTTCAGGACCGCATGGCGACGTTTCCCATCGCCGAAGCGCAGGCCGAGATCGAGGGGTCGCTCGGCCGCCCGCTCACCGACCTGTTCCGGACATTCGGCCCGCCCGTCGCCGCTGCTTCGGTCGCTCAGGTGCATCCGGCGGAGGTGCTGGAAGACGGGCAGCCGCGCAAGCTTGCGGTCAAGGTGATCCGGCCCGGCGTGCGGGAAACGTTTCGGCGCGACCTGGAAAGCTACTACCTCGCGGCGCGCCTGCAGGAGCGCTTCATCCCGTCCTCGCGGCGCTTGGCGCCGGTGCGCGTCACCGAACTGCTGGAGCAGACCACCCGCATCGAGATGGACCTGCGCCTGGAAGCGGCTGCGCTGTCGGAACTGGGGGAGAACACCGCGGGCGATCCCGGCTTCCGCGTGCCGGCGGTGGACTGGGAGCGCACGGGACGCGACGTCGTCTCGATGGAATGGATCGACGGGGTCAAGATGTCCAACGTCGCTGGCCTGCGCGCCGCCGGCCACGACCTGCCGAAGCTTGCCGCGACGCTGATCCAGTCCTTTTTGCGCCACACGCTGCGCGACGGCTTCTTCCACGCCGACATGCATCCCGGCAACCTGTTCGTGGAAGCCGACGGCGGAATCGTCGCCGTCGATCTCGGCATCGCCGGGCGGCTGGGCAAGAAGGAGCGGCGCTTCCTCGCCGAGATCCTCTTCGGCTTCATCCGGCGCGACTATTTTCGCGTCGCCGAGGTACATTTCGAGGCGGGCTACGTGCCGCACCGCTACCCCGTCGCCTCCTTCGCGCAGGCGATCCGCGCCATCGGCGAGCCGATCCACGGGCAGTCCGCCGAGACGATCTCGATGGCGCGCCTGCTGACGCTGCTCTTCGAAGTGACCGAGCTCTTCGAGATGGAAGCGCGGCCCGAACTCGTGCTGCTGCAAAAGACGATGGTGGTGGTGGAGGGTGTGGCGCGCTCCCTCGACCCGGCCTTCAACATGTGGAAGGCTTCCGAGCCCGTGGTGGGCGACTGGATCCGCGGCAATCTGGGCCCGCGCGGCATAACATCTGACTTCCGCGACGGCGCACTCGCCGCGCTGACCCTGGCACGCCAGGCGCCGGAACTCGCCGCCCGCGCGGAGCGTCTGTCCCTGGCGCTGGATGCCGCCGCGACCCACGGCCTGCGCTTCGATGCCGCTACGGCGGAGGCGATCGGCCGCGCCGAGGCCCGCCACACGCGCTCCGGCCGCATGGCGCTCTGGGTGATAGCCGCGGCGCTGGTGTGGATCGGATGGCACTTGGTTTAAGCGGCGCAAGGCGCGCCTTGTCGAGGAACGAGGAAGGAATCTCGTGAGTCCGCGACGGCAGTGTTGCTGTCATTGCAAGCAGACTCGCGCTACGCTATTGCCGTTGCCGGAGGCTGGCGTGACTACACTGACGGTTCGAAAACTCGATGGCTGGGTGCTGCAAAGCCTTCGCGAACGCGGCGCGGCGCGCGGCGTTTCGATGGAGCAGGAAGCGCGGGACGTGGTTGCGGCTTCGCTTGGACTGCCGACAAGCGAGGGGTTCGACCGCAAAGGCCTGAGCCTGCCGGGAAACGGCCGCAGCGCTGACGTTGGCTTGGCCGGAGCATGATTTGGCTACCTTGACCATCCGCCGCTTGGACGAAGCTGTCCGGAGCAGGCTGCGGGAGCGGGCTGCCGCGCGCGGCGTCTCGGTGGAGCAAGGAGATCCGCGAACAACTCAGCCGCGCGCTTGCCCCGCCTCCGCGTGCAAAATCCATCATGGAAGAATTGCGGAAGCTCTCGATCAAGCCGGACAAGCCGATCGACTTCAAACGGCTTAGCGGCGAGATGTGGGACGAAAGCCTTGGTTAGCGTCGTTGTCGATACGTCGGCGCTGATTGCAATCCTCGTCGCAGAACCGGAAGCAGAGCCCTTCATGCAAGTTCTCGACGCGCAGCCTTCGGAAGTCAGCGCGGCGACGCTGCATGAAGCCTTTTGTGTCGCAAGGCGTTCCGGCTTGGCGAACGGCAGGCAGCGGCTGCAACGGCTCATCGACTTGGCGGAAACGCGCATCTTCCCATTCGACGAGGGACAAATCTCCGCAGCGCGGGACGCTTACGACAGATACGGCCGCGGCACCGGCCACGCGGCCAACCTCAACATGGGCGACTGCTTCTCCTATGCGCTTGCGAGGACAAGAGACCTTCCGCTGCTGTTCAAGGGAGACGGCTTTCCCCATACCGATGTGAAGCCGGCGCTTCCCCGTCCGGACCAGGCCCCATCCGCCTCATGACGCTTTCGGGCAAGCATGTCCTTCTGATCATCGGCGGCGGGATCGCGGCCTATAAGAGCCTCGACCTGATCCGGCGGCTTCAGGAACGCGGTGCTGGCGTGCGCGTGGTGATGACGGAAGCGGCCCAAAAATTCGTGACGCCGCTGGCGGCGGGCGCGCTCGCGGGCGGGCACATCTTCACCGACTTGTGGGACCGCGCGGATGAGCACGATGTCGGTCACATCCGCCTGGGGCGGGAGGCGGATGCGATCGTCGTGGCGCCGGCCACCGCGAACGGCATGGCGAAGCTGGCGTTGGGCTTGGCCGACGACCTCGCTTCCGCCGTGCTGCTTGCGGCGAAGGTGCCGGTTTTGATGGCGCCTGCCATGAACCCGGCGATGTGGGCGCATCCGGCGACGCGGCGCAACCGTGCAGCGTTGGAAGAGGATGGGGTACGCTTCGTCGGTCCGAACCGCGGTGCAATGGCGGAACGGAACGAGGCGGGTGAGGGGCGCATGGCCGAGGCGCTCGAAATCGTGGCGGCGCTGGAAAAGCTTCTCGACCCCGGACCAAAACCGTTGGCAGGCGTGAAGGTCATCGTGACTTCCGGCCCGACGCATGAGCCGATCGACCCCGTTCGCTTTCTTGCCAACCGCTCTTCGGGCCGCCAGGGCCATGCGATCGCGTCGGCGCTGGCGCAGCTGGGAGCGGATGTGTTCCTCGTTTCCGGGCCGGTGTCTCTGCCTGATCCGAAAGGCGTCCAGACCGTTCACGTGGAAACGGCCTTGCAGATGCGCGATGCCGTGGAGGGGTTTCTGCCGGCTGATGCCGCGGTGATGGTGGCTGCCGTGGCGGACTGGCGGGTGGAAAAGGCTGGGCAGAAGATCAAGAAGGGTGCGGACAAGGCGCCGCCTGCGCTGCGGCTCGTGGAAAATCCGGACATCCTGGCCGACGTCGGGCACCATCCGGCGATGCGGCCGCGGCTTGTCGTCGGCTTCGCCGCCGAGACCGAAAATATGCTGGAAAACGCTGGGGCAAAACTGCAAAGAAAGGGCGCCGACCTGATCGTCGCCAACGATGTATCCGGCGGCGTGATGGGCGGCGACACCAATCAAGTCCACCTCGTTTCGACGGCCGGCGTGGAGACGTGGCCGGAGATGGGAAAGGACGGCGTGGCGCAAAAGCTTGCCGCGTGGCTGGCTGCCAGGCTCCAGACGTTGACTGTCTGAAAGGAATGCGATGCCGACGGTCGATCTGAACTCCGACATGGGCGAAACCTTCGGCGCCTTCAAGATGGGCGACGACGACGCGATGCTGAAGATCGTGTCTTCCGCCAACATCGCCTGCGGGTTCCACGGCGGCGATCCGGAAGTGATGGCGAACGCTTTCAGATTGGCGAAGGCGCGCGGCGTTTCCGTCGGCGCACATCCCGGCTACCTTGACCTCTGGGGGTTCGGCCGGCGCATCATCCCGCACTCGGCAGGCGAGATCGAGCGCTTCGTCGCCTACCAGATCGGCGCCGCGCAGGCGATGGCCGTCTATGCCGGCCACAAGATCACTTACGTCAAGGCGCATGGCGCGCTGGGCAACCTCACGCAGTCGGATGCGGAAGTCGCAGCGGCCGTGACGCGCGGCATTCATGCCGTGGACAGAAACCTCGGCGTGCTGGCCATCGCGCTCGGCCACCAGGACCGCATCGCCCGCGCAATGGGCATGCACGTCTTCGCCGAGATCTTTGCCGACCGCGCCTACACCGACGAAGGGTTTCTCGTGTCGCGAAAACTGCCGGGCGCGGTGATCCACGACGCGGAAGCGGCGGCAAGCCGCGCCGTGCGCATGATCGGGCAAGGGGCGATCGAGACGGTCGGGGGCAAGCGGATCGACGTGCCGATCGACTCCATCTGCGTTCATTCCGACACGCCGGATGCCGTGATCCTCGCGGCTAAGGTTCGCGCCGCGCTCGAAGCGGCCGGCATCGCCATCCGCCCGTTTGCGTGAGCGGCATGGACCTTGATTTCATCGCCCGCCTGCTCGACCTCGTAGATCGCTCGAAGGTCGCCGAACTGGACCTGACGCTGGACGGCGCGCGGCTGCGGGTCGTGAAAGCGCACGGCTTGCCCGCCTCGGCGCAGACGCCCCCCGATGCAACCCCTCAGCAGCCGTCTGCCGCCTCCCGGCCAGCCGCCGCTGCGCCAGCGCCCCAAGCAGGTAAGAGACTGCATGCGATCAAAGCCGGCTTTCCCGGCACGTTCTACCGCGCGCCGGCGCCCGGTGCCGCCCCGTTCGTTTCGGTTGGCGAAGCTGTAGAGGACGGCAGGCAGCTGGCGATCGTGGAAGCCATGAAGACCATGAACCCCGTCGAGGCGGATATTGCCGGCGCCATCCGGCGGATCGCAGCCGAGGACGCTCAGGCGTTGGAAGCGGGCGACCTGCTGTTCGAGATAGAACCGCATGGCTGATGCCGTTCTGCTCGAAAAAGTCGAAGCGCTGCTGCGCGCCGCGGAGAGCCGCGGCTTCCGCCTGCTGGAATATGCCGAAGGCTCGCTGCAACTGCGCGTCGCCTTCGAAACCAACGTGAACGGGGAAGCGGAGGCTGGGGAGAGCGCCAAGGCTCCTGCGCCCGCAGCAAATTCCGCGGATGCTGCCAGCATTGCTTCGCCCGGTGTCGGCTTCTTGCGCTCTTCCCATCCGGCCGGGACGAAGTTTCCCTGCGAGGGCGATGCGGTCGGGCCGGGTACGGTAGTGGCGCTGATCCAGGCCGGGCCGCTGCTTCAGCCCGTCACGGCGTCCCGCGCTGGACATCTAGGAAAGCAACTGGTTGCGGAAGGCAGCGGCGTCGGCTTCGGCACCGCATTGTTCGAGTTCGCTTAAGCCCGCGCCAAAACGCGCATCCAGATACCGCCCTGCGGTTGGGTGGTCAGCTTCTGCACGGGCCAGGGGTGCGGGGCGCCGGGCGTCATGTCGAAGCGGAAGCGCCGCAGCAGGACGGCCAGTACGATGACGGCCTCCTGCATGGCGAAGGAGGCGCCGATGCAGACACGCGGTCCCGCGCCGAAGGGCAGGAACTGGTGCTTGTCGATCGTTTCGCGGTTTCCGGGGTGGAAGCGTTCGGGAAGGTAGGCATCCGGGTTTTGCCAGAGCCCGCGGTGCCGATGCACCGTCCAGGGCATCACCAGCACCGCGGCGCCCTTCGGCAGGGTCAGGGATTTGTAGGTGTCGGTTGCGACCGGCTCGCGGTTGATCGAGGGCGCCGGCGGATACAGGCGCAGGGCTTCCTCGAAGGCGGCGCGCGTGAAAGGCATCGCTTCCAGCCATTTTGCCGGGTCCGGTTCCGCCGCCGCCAAGCGATCCACTTCGGCTTCGACGCGCTCGCGCTCTCCGGGGGCTTGCGAAAGGCAGTAGAGCGTCCAGCCAAGCGCGCGGGCCGTGGTCTCGTGGCCGGCGCCGATAAAGGTGATGAGGTTGTCCTCGACCTCGTCGCGGGTCAGCCCTGCCGGCCCGCTCCTGGCGCGCAGGAGCAGGGACAGGAAATCTTCCGGAACGGGCCTGTCGCCGCGCCGCATCGCCCGTTCGCGCATCGCGATCGTCTCGGACACGATCCCGCGGAAGAAGTTCATCACGCGCCGGCCGCGCAGCCGGGTCAGGCGCGGCAGCCATTCCGGCGCGCGCAGGATGTCCAGCGGATCGATGCGCCCCATGGTCTCGAACAAGCGGTTCGTCTGCGCGGCGAAGCGGCCGGGCTGTCCTGCGATCTCGCCGGAAAACAGCGTGTCGGCGAGGATCTCGTAGGTGAGCGCGGTCATGTCCTGCGCGATGTCGCGCGACCCAGCTTGGTCGAAACGGGCGGCGAAAGTTTCCGCGCGGGCTCGCATGGCCGGCGCGAAGCCGAAGATGTGGCGCGGCGTGAACACGGGCGCCATGGCCTTGCGCGAGCGCTTCCACGTGTCGCCTTCGGCCGTCAGCAGCCCGTCGCGCAGCATCGGCTTGAGCACCTTCTGGCGCAGCGTCGCGAGCTTGTAGTTCTGGGCATTGTCCACCAGCACGTGGCGGATCAAGCCGGGATCGTTGGCGATCACCACCGGCACGCGGGCGCCCATTGCCGTCACCCAGGGCTCGGAAAAGGCGGCCTCGCTCCACAATTCCAGGGGGTTGCGCGCAACGATGCGGATCGTTTGCAGCCGGGACGGGGGCTTGCGCCGCGGCTGCGGCGCAGGCGGCACAAAAGATTCAGAGCCCTGCGCCTCTGCTGCCTTGAAGGGAAAGAGAGGCATTCAGTTGTCCGCGTGCGGGAAACAGGATGACCGGCCGGATGGGCGTAGGCAGCAAGGTGCCGGCCTTGAAGATGTACAGGATCTGGGTTCCGGAACCGGAGCTTTCCAGGCGCGATGGTGTCGCGGTTCCGTCGTGGACGGAGGGCGGCCTATCGCGCGCGGGGGCGGTGCCCTCTGTGTCATTGCTGCAACGGTCGGCAAGCGCGGCTTTTGCCGGCTGAAAAATATGCTCTATGCTGCAACCTAATGTTCACGGGCGAGTTAGGCCGCGCAAACCCCTTATCAAAAAGCAAGAAAATCAGGGCGGCGGGGCTCCATGTGCAGGATACTGGTGGTCGAAGACGAGATTTTCGTCGCGGTCGAGATCGAGAACGTAGTGTTTGAACTGGGTTTCGAGCCGATCGGCATCGCGGCCGACAAGCAGACGGCGCTTGGGCTGGGTTGCGATGCCGAGGTCGCGATCGTCGATCTCAATCTGCGAGATGGTCCGACCGGCTCCTCGATCGGGCGTCTCCTTGCCGAGCGGCACGGCGTGACCGTAGTGTTCATGACCGCCAACCCCGCGCAGTTGGGCGACGGCGTTCCCGGCACGATAGGCGTGATGGCGAAGCCGGTGATGGACGAGGAGTTGCGGGAGGCTGTGCAGTTTGCGGTGGATTGCCACCATCAGCGCGCGGCAGTGCCGCCCGCCGGGCTGCAACTCTTCCACTAAACCCGCTCAGTCAGAGTGGGGGGAAGCAGTTACGCCGATTGGCGCAGCGGTATATGGGCTTCCGGCGTTTGGTAGAGCCTTGCCGGACGGCGAAGCGCAGCGCGCGGTATTACGATGGCTACATGAAGCCCGTCCGGCTCCCAGAAGCGCCGCACCGTGCCGCCTAGCTGCCCCTCGACGCTCAAGCCCATCAGCCGCGTGCCGAAGCCTTCGCGCTGCGGCGCTGACACGCTGTCACGGGCGCCTGCTTCCTTCCAATCCAGAAGGTAGTCGTCGCCGCTGTTGTATCCGGTCAGGGTGACCGTGCCGCGCCCCGTGCTTAAGCTCCCGTATTTCGCGGCGTTGGTGGCAAGCTCGTGAAAGATCAGCGCCAGCGGAGTCGCCGCGGCCTCGTCGATCACGGCGTCCTCGCCTTCGAAGCGGATGTTATGCCGGCTCGGCTCGGCAAAGGGGCTGAGCAGCTTTTCGGCCAGCGCCTTGAGCGAGGTCTGCGCCGCCTTCGGCTTTGAAGCGGTGGAATGCGGCCGCACGAAATCGTGGGCTTGGCCCATGGCGAAGATGCGCTGCTTCAACTGGTCGGCAAAGGGTTTTGCGGCAGGCGAGGAGCGCGCGGAAAGCGCGATGATGCCGTTCAGCACGGAAAAGATGTTCTTGATACGATGGGAAAGTTCCTGGGCCACCACCTCCCGCTCTTCCGCCGCGATTTTGGAATCGTGGATGTCCGTGCAGGTGCCGAACCAGCGGACGATGCGCCCTTTTGCATCGGTGATGGGCAACGCGCGGCCGAGCGTCCAGCGGTATTGCCCGGAGCGGTGGCGCAGGCGGTACTCGATCTCGTAGGGTTCGCCGGTGGCGAGGCTGTGGCGCCAGCGGTCCCAGGCCCTCTCCTGGTCCTCAGGGTGGAACATGCCGTTCCACTCCTCGCCGTCCGTGGAGCCGATCGGCACCCCCGTGAACTCGTACCAACGGGCGTTGTAGTAGTCGTGAAAGCCGTCGGGCAGGGTTGACCACACCATCTGGGGCATGGTGTCGGCAAGTGCGCGGAACTTTGCCTCGCTGGTGACAAGCGCCGCTTCCTGAGCCTTGCGATCGGAGATGTCGAGCGCGATGCCCGACATGCGAGGGGGCTTGTCTTCGGCCTGCGCGTCCACGCGGCCGAGGGCCAGCACCCAGCGGCTCGATCCATCTTCCCGCTTGAGCCTGTACTCCGCGCGGAAGGGAATGCGCGCCGCCACGGCATCTTCGAGCTTGGCGTAGACCAGCGCGAGATCATCCCCGTGAATGACGTGCTCAAGGGAAGCGATCGCGACGCCGTCTTTCGCCTGGGCGTCCGTCAATCCGTACATGGAGGCAAACCGCGTGTCGCCCGTGATCCGGTTCGAGCCGATGTCCCATTCCCAGGTTCCGACGACGCCCGCCGCGTCGAGCGCCACCGTTAGGCGCTCTTCGCTGCGGCGCAGTGCGCGTTCCGTTTGGACGCGCGCGGTCGTTTCGAACACGATCACCAGCACGCCTTCCGGCGAGCCGTCCGCGTCCAGCAAAGGGCTGTGTTCCAGGTCCATCCAGACGGGCTCCGGCGCGCCGTGCCGTTGCAGCGTCAGTTCCTGGCTTTCCAGCGAAAGCGTTTCGCCGCGAAATCCCATCTCCACGATGCGGTTGTTGAAGTCGGCGATCTCCGGCCACGCTTCCGCGTGGGGCAGGCCGAAGATCGCGGGATGCCTGCCGCCTGCAAACGCTGCATAGGAGTCGTTGTAGATCAGCACGCCTTTGCGTCCCGCCAGGATCACCATCGGCGTGGCGGAGGCAAGCATCAGGCGCACGGCGACCCGCAGCGTTTCCGACCAGCCGTCGCGGCTTCCAAGCGGGGTAGCGGCCCAGTCGAAGGCTTCGATGTGAGCCGCCATCTCCGGGCTTGCCGAAGCGGCCGAGCGGGGCGGCGATGCGGATGGGAATGGGTTTGATTCCGGCATAAAGTCCTAAGGGCTGGCGCGAGGAGCATCCGATGTTGGGGCAATCTGCACCTCGCAACGGCGGCAGGCCGCTTTCCGTTCCCCTTGTGCCTCCCGGCCTGCGATCCGGAAGCCTTTGAAAAGCCTCACCCCTCGTGCCGGTCTCACGAGGGAGGCAGCACCGCCGGGATGGCGGCGGGCAGGGCCTGCAACTGCTTGCCTCGCAGGACGCCGGTTGCCCTTTTCCGGCTCATTTCCTGCTTCGCTCGGATGGCGGTGCGGCTTGGCCTCGGCGCGTGGGAAAACTGGCAATTTTCCTTAGAATCCTTATATTTGCTGTAGTTCTTCCCCATGCGTGAGTCGGCGGTTTATCCGCCTTCCGTGCGATCCGTTTGATCCCAAGGTTTTCATGAGCGACCAGCTTTCCATGCCCGCCGGCCAGCCGGCTGAATACGGCGCCGATTCCATCAAGGTTCTCAAAGGCCTGGATGCGGTGCGCAAGCGCCCGGGCATGTATATCGGCGACACCGACGACGGCTCCGGCCTGCACCACATGGTCTATGAGGTGGTGGACAACGCCATCGACGAGGCCCTGGCGGGCCATGCCGACCTCGTCACCGTGACGCTGAACGCGGACGGCTCCTGCACCGTGACCGACAACGGCCGCGGCATCCCGACCGACATCCACTCTTCCGAGGGCGTATCGGCGGCTGAGGTCATCATGACCCAGCTGCACGCCGGCGGGAAGTTCGACCAGAACTCCTACAAGGTTTCGGGCGGCCTGCACGGCGTCGGCGTGTCGGTGGTCAACGCGCTTTCTGTGTGGCTCAAGCTCAAGATCCGCCGGGTCGGCAAGATCTTCGAGATGACGTTCGCGCATGGCGACGCGGTGGCGCCGCTGGAGCAGACCGGTACCTACACCGAGGACCGGCAGCCCGGCACCAATGAGGGGCGCTCCGGCAGCACCATCACCTTCATGCCGTCCGCCGACACCTTCACCATGACGGAGTTCGACTACGGCACGCTGGAGCACCGGCTGCGCGAACTCGCCTTCCTGAACTCCGGCGTGCGCATCGTGCTGACGGACAAGCGGCATGCCGACGTCAAGCAGATCGAGCTGATGTACGAGGGCGGGCTGGAAGAGTTCGTCAAGTATCTCGACCGGGCCAAGAAGCCGCTGATCCCGGCACCCATCGCCATCCGTGCCGAGCGCGACGGCATCTCGGTCGAGGTCGCGATGTGGTGGAACGATTCCTACCACGAGAACGTGCTCTGCTTCACCAACAACATCCCGCAGCGCGACGGCGGCACGCATCTGGCCGGCTTCCGCGGCGCCCTGACGCGCCAGGTGACGGGCTATGCCGAAAAGTCCGGCCTGACCAAGAAGGAAAAGGTCTCGCTCACCGGCGAGGACTGCCGCGAGGGCCTGACCGCCGTTCTGTCGGTCAAGGTGCCCGACCCGAAATTCTCCTCCCAGACCAAGGACAAGCTGGTTTCTTCGGAAGTCCGTCCGGCTGTGGAGAACCTCGTCAACGAGGCGCTCGGCGTCTGGCTGGAAGAGCATGCCGGCGAAGGCAAGGTGATCGTCGGCAAGGTGATCCAGGCCGCAGCCGCCCGCGAGGCGGCGCGCAAGGCGCGCGAAACGATCCGCAAGGACGTGATGAGCGTTTCCACGCTGCCCGGCAAGCTTGCGGACTGCCAGGAAAAGGACCCGGCGAAGTCCGAACTCTTCATCGTCGAGGGCGACTCCGCCGGCGGCTCGGCCAAAAGCGGCCGCTCGCGCCAGAACCAGGCGATCCTGCCGCTGCGCGGCAAGGTGCTCAACGTCGAGCGTGTGCGCATGGACCGGATGCTGTCCTCCGAGATGATCGGCACGCTGATCACGGCGCTCGGCGCCGGCATCGGCTCGGAAGGCAAGAGCCCGATGCCCTTCAACGCGGACAAGCTGCGCTACCACAAGGTCATCATCATGTCGGATGCCGACGTGGACGGCGCGCACATCCGCACCCTGCTGCTCACCTTCTTCTTCCGGCAGATGCCGGACCTGATCGAGCGCGGCCACCTCTTCATCGCGCAGCCGCCGCTCTACAAGGTGACGCGGGGCAAGAGCTCGCAATACATCAAGAACGAAAGCGCCTTCGAGGAATTCCTGATCACGTCGGGCCTCGACGATGCCTCGCTGAGCTTGAGCAGCGGCGAGGTGCGCGCGGGCAGCGACCTGCACGACACGGTGGAGGACGCGATCCAGGTGCGCTCGCTGCTCAACGGCATCCATTCCCGCTACAACCGGGCTGTCGTGGAGCAGGCGGCGATCGCCGGCGCGCTCGTGCCTGACTTGACTGACGATCTCGGCCGCGCCTCGGCCATGGCTGAAACGATTGCCGCGCGCCTCGACGCGATCTCCGAGGACATCGAGCGCGGCTGGACGGGGCGGACCGCGACCTCCAACGAGGGGCCGGGCGGCTTCGTCTTCGAGCGCGAGCTTCGCAGCGTCAAGGAAACGGCGGTTCTCGACATGGCGCTGATCAACTCGGCCGATGCGCGGGCGCTGTCCCGCTTCGCCCGCCGCTTGGGCGACGTGTATGCCGAGCCGCCGACATTGCGCCGCCGCGAAGAGTCCTTCGCGGTGTCCGGTCCCCTCCAGCTTCTCGACCTCGTCTTCGCCGCGGGCCGCAAGGGTCTGACCATGCAGCGCTACAAGGGGCTCGGCGAGATGAACGCGGAGCAGCTCTGGGAAACCACGCTCGACCCGAACGTGCGCTCGCTGCTTCAGGTCAAGGTCAACGATGCGACCGACGCCGACTCTCTGTTCTCGCGCCTGATGGGCGACGAGGTGGAGCCGCGCCGCGACTTCATCCAGGAAAACGCGCTCTCCGTGGCGAATCTGGACGTCTGACGGCGGCAGTCCGGCCATGCCGCAGCCCGGTTTGAAGGACATCGTGCTGAACGCCCCATGGTGGGTGTGGCCGATTTTTCTCATGATCGTGGCGCTGGGCCTGCGCGCGACACGGCGCAGGCTGCTCAATCCGCTGTTTCTGGTGCTTTTGCCCGGCGCCTTCGCCTTGGTGTCGCTGGGCGTGACTTTCGGGCGCAACATCCACCACGCGGACGTTCTGGTTTCCTGGATCGGCGGCTTCCTGCTCGGCGCGGCGCTGGGTTGGGCGGGCAGCATACGCTCCACCGTCTATCCGGAAGGGGAGGGCGTCTCGGTGCCCGGCTCCTGGGCGGTGCTGTTCGTGCCGCTCGCCTTCTTCGCGCTCCAGTTCTGGTTCGGCTTTCTGCGCGCAACGGAGCCCGGCCTTGTCGAGATGCTGCCCTACCGCCTGATCGCGCCCTTCGGCGGCGCGCTGATGACCGGCTTCTTTTCCGGCCGCGCGGCGGCACTTTTTCTGCTCTATCGCAGGGCTAAGCGGACTGCCGGCTGATGCACTGGGCGGCGAGGCCCGGTTCGCTCGAACCGTTGGATGCAAACGCGCATGGATTTCCTGTATGCGCCCTAGCCGCCGCGTCTGCGGGCACCACTTTTGAAACGTTGGGAATACGGGATCTTCGATGGACAAGGGCAAGCCGGCCGATGCGGCGGGAGAAGCGGTCACGCGGCGCACGGCGCTGAAGGGGATCGGGCTGGCTGCCGGCATCGCTGCGGCGCCGGGCTTCGTGCGCTATTCGCAGGCGCAGTCCTCCGCGCCGATCCGCATCGGCTTCCAGTGCCACAAGACCGGCATCGGTGCTGCCTATGGCCGCTGGTACGAGAAGGTAACGAATGCTGCCGCCAAGCGGATCAACGATGCCGGCGGCATCAACGGCCGCCCGCTGGAAATCATCACGGAGGATGACGGCACCGACCCCCGGCGCGGTGCCGAAGTGGTCGCCAAGCTGGCCACGCAGGCCAGAGCGGACGTGGTGTATGGCACGCTGTTTTCCAACGTCGTGCTCGGCTCCGCACCAACCGCGGGCGAGTTGAAGATACCCTATTATGTCGTGTCGGAAGGCTATCACGTCGCCGCCGGCAAGCTGAACCGCTACTGCTTCCAGCCCGGCATCACCGACGTGCGCTCCCAGGTGACCGCGATGGCGCCGTGGGTTGCCGCCAACATCGGCAAACGAGTCACGATGATCTTCCCCGACTATGCCTTTGGGCACGACCATCGCGACTACTTCACGCCGGCCATCGCAGCGCAGGGCGGCGAGGTGATCGCGCAGATCGCGATCCCGCCGACCGAAAGCTCGTTCACCCGCTATTTCCCGCAGATTCCGGCCGCGACGGAAGTGATCTACCACGTGATGGTCGGGCCGGCGGTGCTCACCTTCGTCAAGGAACTCGGCGAATTCTACGGCTCAAGCCGTCCGCAGCTGTTCGGCTTTCTCGACAGCCTGGAAGCAGTTGATATCAACAGCCCCGGCCTGGAGTTCCTGGACGGCAGCTTCTTCTGGGAGGGCATGCCGCGCTATCTCCAGGCGAATGCGACGGACGTCGAAAAAGCCTATCGCGACGCGGTCGGCATCGATGCCAACGGCGCCTCGGTGGACGATCCGAAGGACGTCTCCACCGCTTCGCATATGTTCGGCTGCTGGGAAACGGTGTTCGCCATCAAGAAGGCGATGGAGTTTTCCGGCTACCAGGGGCCGCAGGACCGGAACAAGCTGATCGAAGCGACGGAGGCCATCACCACGTTCCCCGAAGGCGTCGAGCACCCGCAGGGCGATAAGACCTTCAACGGCAGGCTGCACCAGTGTTTCGGGCACCAGAACATCTCCAAGGTGGAAGGCGGCCGGCTCAACGTGGTGCACCGCACGTCGATCGAGGACGGGCTGTACCCGCCGGAAGCGGATTACACGACGCAGGCGCTTTAGAACGTCCGCTGCTTTGGGGTAGGTTTTGCACCTATGTCCTTCGGCCCCTATTTCCTGCTCGCCACGCTGGAAGGCCTTGTCACCGCCGCGACCCTGACGCTGACGGCGCTCGGCCTTTCCCTGGTGTTCGGCGTGATGCGCGTCGTCAACGTCGCGCATGGCGAATTTTTCATGGCCGGCGCGGTCATCGCCTGGGCCGTCGCCGGCACCTTGAGCGGGCACCCGGCCTGGGGCTTCGCGGCGGCGCTGGTGGTGGCGCCGCTTTGCGTCGGGCTGGTGGCCCTGCTTTCCGAGCGGCTGGTGCTGCGGTCGCTCGACTACGAGCCGGAAGCCACGATCGTGGCGACCATCGGCATCTCCTACCTGCTCCAGCAGGCAGCTTTGTCGCTTTACGGGCCGGAAGCGCGGCCGGTGGCGCCGCCGTTCAACATCCGCATTCAGCTGCCCTGGTTCGGCTATTCCGGCTACAAGCTTGCCGTGATCGCCGCGTGCCTCTGCCTGCTCCTGCTGGTCTGGTTCGTGCTGACGCGCACGCGCGCCGGCCTCGTGATGCGCGCCACGCAGATCGACAGGGAAACCGCGCAAGCCTTCGGCATCGCCGTCAACCGCGTCTATGCCGGAACATTCGCGGCCGGCGCCATGCTGGCGGCGCTCGCCGCGGTGCTGACCGTGCCGATCTCCCAGGCGCACTACCTGATGGGCGGCGACCCGCTGCTGCTCTCCTTTATCGTGGTGATCATCGGCGGCCTGGGCTCGCTGCGCGGCACGGTGGTCGCGGCGCTGCTGATCGGCGTCGGCGAGGGCATCGTCTCCGTCTTCTTCTCGCCGACGCTTGCCAAGATGCTGGCGACGCTCCTGGTGGCACTCGTGCTGGTGTTCCGGCCGCAGGGCCTGTTCGGGACGCCGGCGCGATGATTGTTTCGCCTTCGCGCACCGTGCTTCTGCTGCACCTCGCGGTGCTTGCGGTCTTGCTTGCCCTCAACTGGGTTTTGCCGGCCTACCATCAGCTTCAGGTCGCGCGCGCGATGGTGCTGGCCGTGTTTGCGGCGGGCTTTGGGCTTTCCTTCGGCTATGGCGGCCTGCTCAGCCTCGGCCATGCCATGTTCTTCGCTGCCGGACTGTATGCAGCGGGGCTGACCGCCTCCGCTGGCTGGCCGGGCCTGCCCGCGCTCCTGCTCGCGCCGCTTGCCGGTGCGGCGATCGCCGCCGTGGTCGGCGTGCTGGCGTTGCGCACATCGGGTGTCGCCTTCATGATCGTGACGCTGATGTTCTCCCAGGTCTTCTATCTCGCGCTGATCTACTGGAGCGGTGTTACCGGCGGAGACGAGGGTTTTACACTGCCGCAAACGTCGCGCGTGCTGCACTTAGGCTTCGCGGAACTCGACCTGACCGACGCCGGCACGCGCTATCGTGTAGCCTGGGCGCTGTTTTCCGCCTCCCTCCTGCTTGCCCTCTCCTTCGTGCGCTCGAACCGGGGCCGCGTTCTCGTCGCGGTGCGCGAGAACGAAGAGCGGACGGGGATGCTGGGCTACGACACGTTTGCCGCCAAGCTCGGCGCGCTGGCGCTTTCCGGGGCTTTGAGCGGGCTGGCGGGCGGCGCCTATGCGCTGCTGTTCGGCTATGTCGGGGCAGGTTTCGCCACTGTCCAATATTCGATTCTGCCGCTGCTCTGGGTGCTGCTCGGCGGTGCCGCGACCGTGCTCGGGCCGCTCTTCGGCACGATCCTGATGCAATACCTTGTGGACGGCGCCGGCGACTTCCTGAAAGCCCTGGCGCCCGGCTGGAACTTTTCGACGATCGGCGTGATCGGCGTGATCGGCTTGGCGCTTGTGCTTCTCGTGCTGTTCTTCCCCAAGGGGCTGCTCGGCTTTGCGCGCGACCGTTTCTGGCGGAGCCTGCCGTGACCCCGCTGATCGCGACAAAAAGCCTGTCGCGTGAGTTCGGCGGCTTGCGCGCCGTGGACGGCGTGGATTTCACCCTGATGCCGGGCGAGATCCGCGCCCTGATCGGCCCGAACGGCGCGGGCAAGACCACGTTCGTTTCGCTGCTTTCCGGCCGCCTCGCGCCGTCTTCCGGCACCGTCCGGTTCGACGGTCGGAACATCACGAAGCTGCCCGCCTTCCGCCGCGTGCGCCTTGGGCTCGCCTACACGTTCCAGATCACCAGCATCTTTCCGCGATTGTCTGCTTTCGAGAATGTCGCCTTGGCGCTCGCGCGCCTGGAGCCGGGCGACGCCCGGTTGGGGTCGCTCGGCCTGCTCGCGCGCGTCGGGCTGGAGCGCTATGCCGGGCTCCCCGCGGAGAACCTTTCCTACGGCCACCAGCGGCTGCTTGAAGTCGCGATGGGGATGGCGCTGCGGCCGCGCCTGCTGATCCTGGACGAGCCGACGCAGGGGCTTTCCGATGCGGAGGTCGCCAACTTCCTCGAACTCGCGCGCGACATCGCCAAGACGGCGACGCTGCTCCTTATCGAGCACAACATGGACGTGGTGATGGCGCTGGCCTCCCGCATCACGGTGTTCGAGCGCGGCAAGATTCTGGCCGAGGGCACGCCTGCGGAAATCCGCGCGAGCGAAGCCGTGCAGCGCGCCTATCTCGGCGTGCCGGCGGGACAATCGGTCGGGCAGGCCGAAAATGCCTGAGCCGCTGCTTAGCCTTTCCGATGTGGAGGCCGGCTACGGCCAGACCCCTGTGCTGCACGGCATCTCCCTCGACCTGGAAGCCGGCGAGGTGCACTGCCTGCTCGGCCGCAACGGCGCGGGCAAGACCACGCTCCTGAAAACGGTGATGGGCCTCGTGCGAGCCTCCGCCGGTTCGATCCGGCTTGCGGGCAGGGAACTGACGGCGCTGCCGGCGCATGAGGTGCCGAAGGCTGGCATCGCCTATGTGCCGCAGGGCCGGCGCCTGTTCGGCGACCTGTCCGTGGCGGAGAACCTTGCGGTCGGCCTCATGGCGCGGGGCAAGGGCGACGCGACGCGGGAAACCGTCCTGGACCTGTTTCCGGTGCTGCGCGAGCGGCTCGCTCAGCGCTCGGCCACGCTGTCCGGCGGCGAGCAGCAGATGCTCGCCACGGCACGCGCGCTTTGCCTGGAGCCTGCCGTGCTGCTTCTGGACGAGCCGACGGAAGGCCTGATGCCGTCGGCGGTGGCCGCCATCCGCGCGGTCGTCGCGGAGTTGAAGGCGCGGGGCGTGGCGGTGCTGCTGATCGAGCAGCGGGTGGACGCCGTGCTGCCGGTAGCGGACCGCGTGTCGTTTATCGAGAACGGGCGCAGCCGCGAAACCGTGCCGGTGTCACGCCTGCGCGCCGAGCCGGATCTCATCCGGCGCTATGTCGGCGTGGCGTGATCGTCCGCAACATAGCGATACAAAGCGGTCGGCATCGGTTTGGCTGGCATAAGGCGTGCGCCTGCCGCGCAATCAGCATGACGGCGTGACAGACCGGCGCTCTCGTCAATCATATTATGGCCGAAGCCTGGCCGCTTGGCCTAGCCGGCAACCCCGCCCGCCCTATCACATAGATAACCCAAGAGGGTTCCATGTTTGACGGCGACTCCGACCCGAAAGACCTCGTGCAGTATCACCTGCAGATTGCAAGGGAGATCGCAAAGAACGGCCGCAACGCGGTGCTGGCGTACATCCTGGAGATGGCGATGGAGGAACTTGCGGCGCGTGGGCTTGAGGGCGTGCCGGAGCGGGGAAGACCGAGGCCGGTTTAGCCTAGGTTAAGCCTTAAGGTTTTGGTAACCATAATTGCTGCATCCTCTCCTTGCGTCGCCGGTAAACGCGCGAGCGAAAAACAACAAAACTGGGAGGCAGCATGTCGGCGGTTCGGGAATTGAGTCGCAGGATGAAACGCGAAAGGCTGGATTTCATCCGCAGCATGCTGCGCGAAGTGCGCGAGATGGCGGAAGGCGATGGCGACGCTTTCCTCGCTTACCTGATCGAAATGGCCTACATCGAAGCGAGCGACAGGTTGCGCAAGATGGAGATGCCGCAGGTCGGCGAGCAGGCTGGGGTCGCCGCTTAACTCACAATTTTTACGCACGTCAATTGATCGGCGCTTCAACTCGCTCTATAAACGGAACGCGTGAGGGAGCTGCCCAATGCTTAAAGCGGCCATGGCGGCGATCTTGGAAGGGTTGCCGTTTACGGAAGATGATGATCGGCTGAAAGAAGCGGCCGGCTTGGCTCAAGCGATGGCAGCTGAGACTTCCTCGACTGAACCGGACGAACAGTCTTACAGCCGCGAAGACATAGCCAAAGCTGCTGATCTGGTCATGAAGCTCTACGGCGAGGATGCCGTTGCTTGGGCCGAGCGCTACGCGCCGCCAGGCAAAGAACTCTTCGCCCGCCTTGTCCTGCGCGAGATCAAATCGCGCATGGCGAAGTAAGGACGAGCCGCGCCGCTCGGCGCCGGGATCTTTGTCTCGGAATCGAGGTCACGCCAAAGGGGCTGCGCTGAGGTGCAGCCGCTGCGATAAAGCCTCGGACTA
Organism: uncultured Rhizobiaceae bacterium; assembly: GCA_964242945.1. Classification (GTDB taxonomy): domain Bacteria; phylum Pseudomonadota; class Alphaproteobacteria; order Rhizobiales; family Rhizobiaceae; genus Mesorhizobium_B. The sequence continues at coordinate 24,644 of CAXTCF010000046.1, forward strand.
GAGCATCGGACGGTTGATCGCACGCAGTCTGCCGGCCGGGGGCGGGTGCCAA
>CAXTCF010000047.1:0-24352 GCA_964242945.1 uncultured Rhizobiaceae bacterium
CGCTCCCATCCCACAATCCAAAAATCGTAGATACAAGGGGTGCTGGACGGAGCGCGACCTTGCAAGCAGGCGAGAGCTAGGATCATGCTGACCGTTTCCGACGCCACCCTCCACTACGGCGCCGCGCGCGCCCTGCGCGGCGTCTCGCTCACCGTGCCCACGGGAAAAATCACCTGCGTGCTCGGCCGCAACGGGGTGGGCAAGACCAGCCTGATGCGCGCCATCGTCGGACAGCAGAGGCTTTCGGCGGGAAGCATCACCTTCGAGGACAAGCCGCTCGACGGCCGCTCGGCCTCCGACCGGGCGCGCTCCGGCATCGGCTTCGTGCCGCAGGGCCGGGAGATCTTCCCGCTGCTGTCCGTGCGCGAGAACCTGGAAACCGGCTATGCCCCGCTGAAGCGGGCCGAGCGCACCATCCCCGGCCACGTGTTCGAGCTGTTCCCGGTGCTGAAGACCATGCTCAACCGGCGCGGCGGCGACCTGTCCGGCGGGCAGCAGCAGCAGCTGGCGATCGGCCGCGCGCTGGTGATGCGCCCGAAGCTGCTCGTGCTGGACGAGCCGACCGAAGGCATCCAGCCCTCCATCATCAAGGACATCGGCCGGGCCATCACATTCCTGCGCGACACGTTCGGCCTGACGATCCTGCTGGTCGAGCAGTATCTGGACTTCGCGCGCGGGCTGGCCGATTCGGTGGCGATCATGGACCGCGGCGAGGTGGTGTTCGCGGGCGCCGCCGAAGACCTCGACCGGCCGGAGGTGCGCCGCCACCTGACGCTCTGACCTGCTCAGGCATCGGAGATGCCGAGTTTCCAAAGCCGGTTCGCATTGCCGGAAAGGAGCTTGCGCCGCTCGTCCAGGCTGGCGCCTTCCAGCACGGCATGCGTCGCGGCGACCCAGGCCGTAAGGGCTCCGGCCAGCGTGCAGACCGGCCAGTCGCTGCCCCAGACCACGCGGTCCCAGCCAAAACAGCCGATCACGTGTTCGACGGTTGGGCGCAGGTCGGTGGCCGTCCAACGTGCCGGATCGGCGTTGGTGATGATGCCCGAAATCTTCGCCGCGACGTTCGGGCGGCGCGCAAGTTCCGCGATGCTTTCCTGCCAGGGATGCTCCGCCTTTGCGCGGATGTCCGGGTTGCCGCAGTGGTCGAGAACGAACTGCCCGTTCGGCGCGGCGTCGGCCAGGGCGATGCCTTTGTCCAATTGGTCAGCGCGCAGGCAAAGGTCGAAGGGCAGGCCGGTGCCGGACAAAAGCCGGATGTTTTCGCGGAAGAGGAGGCTCTCGGAAACATCGTCCGGCACCACATGCAGCACACGGCGCAAGCCCTTCACCAACCCGTCCGCGCGGACACGTTCCAGATAATCGGGAAAGCCGGGCTCTTCCGGGCGGCAGGCGGCGATGGCGCCCCGGATGAGGGTTTCAGGCGCCTGCGAAAGCTCGCGGACGACTTCGCTCTCCGCCTCGATGTCCGCCGGATCGACATCCACTTCCATGTGCAGCGCTGCTGCGATGCCGGCCTGGGCAGCCTCGCGGGCATAAGTGTTATGGGAAAAATCCCGGTTTAGGGCCGGCACGTTCGCCAGCCAGGGATAGCGCAGCCGGCTCCGGTCGATCAGGTGCAGGTGGGTGTCGATGATCATGCCGCTCCTCCCGTTACCCCAGGAGAGAGCCAGCATGTGTTCTCTGCCGTCAAGCCTTTGCCGGGCGCCTGTCCCTGTTGAAGAAGCCGGGATTGCGCCGGAGGAAACGCCCGACCCACTGGGGCATGCCGGCCTGCTTGCCCGGCCGCGAGGCGTGCCATCCATAGGCTGCGACGAGGATCGCGCCGACGGCGTTGAGGATCAGGTCGCCCATCGTATCGGGAAGGGCGGAACTGTCGCTCAGGCGCGGCACCTGGACCGGCAGGCCGGAGATGTTCTGGAGCGCGAACTCGAAGATCTCCCAGAACGTGCCGATGCTCATCGCGAACATCACGGCGAACAGGAAGGCGACGCGCGGCGCGAGTTCCGCCTCCCCGTGGCCGCGTTGCAGCGCATAGGCGACCGGCAGGCCGACCACGCTGAACAGCACGCCGGAACTGCCGTGCAGCACCATGTCCCACCAGGAAAAGCGATTGTAGAAGTCCGCGACTTCGCCGAGGAAAAGCGTCGCGAACACGAAAGCGGCGATCGCCACTTCCAGTCCGACCGGAAGCTGGAGCGGCATCCAGGGCCGCCCGGCGGTGGGAGCCAGCACCGAGAACATCACCACGCCGGTCAGCGCCGCCAGCCCCCACTGATGGTGGAGGAGCAACGGCAGAAAACGCGCCAGCATGACGGCTTCCATGCCAAGCACCGCCGCCCAGGCGGGCCAGGGCGATGCAGACCGCCGGCTGCCTTTCGCGGCCGTGCGCGGGTCGAGCGGCAGCGCGGCCAGGCGCCCGTCCGGGGAAGCAGCCTCGCTCATGCTGCGCGGTTCAGTGCAGGGTGTCGGAAGGCGCGCGCGGCCGCTGCGCCTCGTTCTCGCGCAAGCGCTTCTTCAGTTTGGGCACGGGTGGGGCGTAAAGGAAGCCGAACGACACGGCGCCGTCCTTGCCTTCCACCGCGTGGTGCAGCTTGTGGGCCTGGTAGAGGCGCTTCATGTAGCCGTTGCGCGGCGGCTTCTTGAACAGCCAGCGGTGGTGCACCAGCCCGTCGTGGAAGATGAAGTAGAACGCCCCGTAGGTCGTCATGCCCACGGCGATCCAGAAGAGGAACGGCAGGTAAAGGCTGCCGAGCATGAACAGCGCGATGGACAGGCCGGCGAAGCAGACGGCGTAGAGGTCGTTCTTCTCGAACACGCCCTCGCGCTCCTCGTGGTGCGACTGGTGCCACCCCCAGCCCCAGCCGTGCATCACCCAGCGGTGGATGGCATAGGCGCCAAGCTCCATCAGCAAAACGGTGGCGACGACGATCAGGGCGGGAACAAGAACGGACATGGATTGGATTCCAGGCGGCGCCGGCTTGGGCGATGCCTCACAATGTAAGGGTTTCCGCCGAAACTGGAAGCACGGCCGGATCGGGCAAGAGCCGCGCCTTGCGCAATTCGGCGAGGTTGGCCGAGCCCGTGCACAAGCAGGCGACCCGAAGCTGCGCGATCATGGCGGCGAAATGCGCTTCCACCATCTCCGCCGAGACGAGCGCTTCCTTCAGCGCGCCCGCCGCCTGGCCGACGAGGCCTGCGCCGAGCCGGATCGCTTTGGCCGCGTCGATGCCGTCGCGGATGCCGCCTGAGGCGATGACGAAGGCTTCCGGCAAGGCGCTGCGCACGCCGCACAGCGCTTGCGCGGTCGGTATGCCCCAGCCGTGGAAGGCAGCCGCGACAGTGCGCTCGTGCCCGCTTCGCGCCCGTCCTGCTTCGATCGCCGCCCAGCTGGTGCCGCCGGCCCCGGCTACGTCGATGTGCCGCACGCCGGCACCCCAGAGCCGCTTCGCCGTGGCGGGGCCGATGCCCGCGCCGACTTCCTTCACAACCACCGGCACCGGCAGCTTTTCCGCCAGCCTGCCGATTGCGGCGAGCACGCCGCGCCAGTCCGTGTCGCCTTCGGGCTGAAGCGCCTCCTGGAGCGGGTTGAGGTGGACGATGAGCGCGTCGGCCTCCAGTTCGTCCACCGCGCGGCGTGCCAGCGCCTCGCCGCGCCCGCCGACGATCTGCGCCCCGCCGAGGTTGGACAGCAGCGGTACGGAAGGCGCATCCCGCCGCAGGGACTTTCCCAAGCCGCTGTCCTGCCCGCCCTCCAGCGCCACGCGCTGCGATCCGACGGCCAGCGCAATGCCTAAAGCTTCGGCCGCTTGCGCAAGGTTCCGGTTGATGCCCTCCGCCCGGTCCGGCCCGCCGGTCATCGAGCTGATCAGCAGGGGCGCCCGCAGCGTCTTCCCCAGGAAGGAACAGGAGAGGTCGATGGCGCGGAGATCAAGTTCCGGCAGGGCGCAGTGCTCGAAGCGGATGCGCTCAAATCCGGTGGAAACGCCGGAGGCCAAGCCTGCGCCGGCAAGAACCAGATCGAGATGATCCTCCTTGCGCGCGCTGAGCACATCGCCCGCCTGTTCCTTCCGGTGATTCCCGTGCATCAAGTCTCCGTGCCGCAACCATTGGCCGCTTTATGATTTGCACGGCGCGAAGCTTCATGCCAGCGTAGAGAGGGTGTTCTCGCGGAACGTGCGTGACGGGGAAGTTGGAGTTCGGCAGCGGGTGATGACGGCGGAAAGTTCTTTCCAGGCCTTTGACTGGCTGCGCCGCGACGTGGAGCAGGAATTATCCAACCATTTCAATGCTGTGGAGGCGGGAAACGGGGTGATCCGCGACCAGGTGCGGCTTGCCATGCGCGACAGCGTGCTGGCCAGCGGCAAAAGGCTGCGGCCGATCATGACGGTGGTGGCGGCGCAGGATCTGGGCTGCCGCAGCCCGGCCGCGCTCCGCGCCGGCTGCGCGGTGGAACTCGTCCACACGGCCTCCCTGCTCCTCGATGACCTGCCTTGCATGGATGATGCGGCAACGCGCCGCGGCAGGCCGGCGGCCCATATCCGCTTCGGCGAGGACGTGGCGATCCTCGCGGCGATCGCGCTCTTGAGCGACGCCTACGCGATGGTGGCGACGCTGCCCGGCATTCCCGGCGACACCGCGGCGCGGCTGGTGGCTTCGCTGTCCGAAGCGATCGGCCTGAAAGGGCTGGTGGCCGGGCAGTACAAGGACCTGCACGCGGGCGGCGGGGGCCGCGCCCACGACGCCAACACCGTCAACGACGAGAAGACGGGATCGCTGTTCCTGACCTGCCTCGACATGGCCGCGACGCTCGCCAGTGCCGACAGCGACGCGGGGCGCTGCCTGCGCGCCTATGGCCGCGAGATCGGCCGGGCGTTCCAGCTTTTCGACGACCTCCTGGACATGGACGGCGACGCCGGGCTGATGGGCAAGAGCACCAACCAGGACGCGCACAAGGCGCTCGCGCCGCGCAGGCTGGGCCGCGCGGCCACGCTCGACCTGATCAACAGCCATGTGACGGCCGCGCGCCTTTCGCTCGCCGGGCTGCCGACGCGCGCCGGCGGCCTGCACGCGCTGACCGACCATATCTTCGGCAACGAAGGCGACGCCGCGCCTTCGCGCGTGTCCAATGCCAACGGCGCGGTGATGGCAAGCCTCCTGGCGCGATAGAGCCGCACCCTATCTCGGCCGGGTCCACAGCCCTTCTGGCCGCTCCCCTTTCGGGCGGGCGCGAGAGCGCAGAGCATCCCAGCCGCCGCTTGCGGCATGAGCAAGCTTCTCCGCTTTGGTCGTGCTCGTGCGCCCGTTCCAGGCGGAGGCGCCGCGAGCCAGCACCTTGATGCCGATCGCGCGATAGACGTTCTTTGCCATGCCGATGGTCCAGGCCGCACGCCAGGGCAGGTCCCGTAAACCGATCTCGGCCGAGTCGTAGTAGGGCTCCGCCGCGGCCACCAACCGCGCGGCGACGCCCGCGAGCGGCGCGCGGAAGCGCGGGTCGGCCACGCGCTCCGGCGGAATGCCGGCCTCGCTCAGCCAATCGAGCGGCAGATAGACCCGGCCGTTCTCCGCATCCTCCACCGCATCGCGTGCGATATTGGTCATCTGGAAGGCGAGGCCGAGGTCGCAGGCGCGATCCAGCGTTGTTTCCGCCCGCGCGCCCATCAGGTGCGCCATCATCACGCCGACCACGCCTGCCACGCCGTAGCAGTAGCCCAGCAGGTCGGTGAGCGTGGCGTAGCGCCGGCCTTCGATGTCCATGCAGAACCCGTTCAGGTGGGCGAAAGGCAGCGCGTGCGAGATATCATTGCGCTGCACGACGTCCCGCAGGGCGGCAAAAGCCGGGTGCTCGATCGGGCCGCCGTCCAGCGCGTCGCGCGTCTGCGCTTCCAGCAGGACGAGGCGCTCGGCCGGCGTGCCCTCTTGCGCGATGCGGCCGTGACCGAGCACCTGCCCGTCCACGACGTCATCGCAGTGGCGGCACCAGGCGTAAAGCGCGGTGGCATCGCGGCGCATGGCCTTCGGGAACAGCCTGGCGGCGGCCGCAAAGCTCTGCGACCCGGCGGCGATGGTCTGCTCGGCATAGACGTCGGTGGCGGACGGCATCAGGCATCCGCTATCATCAGCCCGGCCGTCGCCTTGGCGGAGCCGACCACGCCTGGCACGCCGGCGCCGGGATGCGTGCCGGCGCCGACGAGGTAGAGGTTGGCGATGGCGCGGTCGCGGTTGTGCGGGCGGAACCACGCGCTCTGGGTCAGGATCGGCTCCAGGGAGAAAGCCGAGCCGAAATGCGCATTCAACTGGTCGCGGAAATCGTGCGGCGTGAAGTGGCGCACGGTGACGAGCTGCGAGCGCAGGCCGGGCATGTAGCGGGCTTCGAGATAGTCGAGAATGCGGTCGCGGTAGCGCGGCCCTTCCGCTTCCCAGTCGATCGGGGCGCTGCCGAGGTGCGGCACGGGGGCGAGCACGTAGTAGGCGCCGCCGCCTGCCGGCGCGAGCGAGGGGTCGGTGACGCAGGGCGAGTGGAGGTAGAGCGAAAAGTCCGCCGCCAGTTCTCGCCCGCCGAAGATTTCGGAGATCAGGCTTTTGTAGCGCGGCCCGAAGCAGACGGTGTGGTGGGCAAGCTGGGTGTGCAGCTTGTTCAGCCCGAAATAGATCACGAAGAGGGACATGCTGTGGCGCTTGGCGGCGAGCCTGCGCGCTTCGCTCGGTCCGCGCGGATGGCTGGCAAGCAGATCGCGATAGGTGTGCACCACGTCGCCGTTGGAGGCGACCATGTCCACGGGCAAGGTTCTTCCGCGCGAAACCACAGCCGAGACGCGGTCGCCTTCGGTCCGGATCTCGTCAACGGGAGAGTCCAGGCGCAGCTGCCCGCCCAGCCGCTCGAACAGCCGCACCATGCCGGCGATCAGCGCCCCGGTGCCGCCGCGCGGGAACCACACGCCGCCGCTGCGCTCCAGCGCGTGGATCAGCGTGTAGATGGCGGAGGTGGAGAACGGGTTGCCGCCGACCAGCAGCGAGTGGAACGAAAAGGCCTGCCGCAGGTGCTCGTCCTTGATGAAGCGCGAGACCATGGCATAGACGCTGCGCCAAGCCTCCAGCTTGGCAAGCTGCGGCGCCACGGCCACCATGTTGCGGAAGTGCAGGAACGGCACGGCGCCCAGCCGCACATAGCCTTCGTCATACACCGCCTTGGAATAGGCGAGGAAGCGCTGGTAGCCCTCCAGATCGGCCGGCGAGCGTGCCGCGATCTGCCGGTCCAGCTCGGCCTGGTCGTTGCCATAGTCGAACGTGTCGCCGTCTTCCCAAGCCAGCCGGTAGAAGGGGGAGACGGGCAGGAGTTCGACGTCGTCCGCCATGTCCTGCCCGGACAGGGCCCAGAGCTCGCGCAGGCAGGCGGGATCGGTGATGACGGTCGGGCCGGCATCGAAGGTGAAGCCCTCGTCCTCGTAGACGTAGGCGCGGCCGCCCGGCTTGTCCCGCTTCTCGAACACGGTCGTCCCAATGCCGGCCGACTGGAGACGGATGGCAAGCGCCAGCCCGCCGAAGCCGGCGCCGATCACTGCCGCGCTTTTTCTTGTCTCGGTCAAACGACCTTCCTTTCACGCCCGTCGGACAGCAGCGCCGCGACGGCCTCGATCATCGAAACAGGCGGCTTGCCCACGAGAATGCGCAGCTTGTCGGCCTTCGTCAGGCGATCGGCGTAGAAGCGCACGATGAGGTTCTCGGACAAGCCGTAGAACCGCTGCATGACGCGCCAGCGCTTTTCCGGGTGCCCCGCCAGGAAGAGCATGCGGTTGAGGCCGCGGTAAAGCGCGCGCTCCTTCCAGAGCTTTGTCGCATGGCTGCGCAGTGCCGCATGGACGCGGGCGTGCTCGAACAAGGGCAGGGCGCTCAGCAACTCCGCCACGCGGACCGCGTCGGGCAGCGAGTAGCCGGTGGTCGGGTGGAAGAAGCCGCCGGCCAGGCCGACCGCGGGCACGCCTCTCGTTTCCGCCCAGAATTTTGCCACGTCGCCGGAAAGCGTGATCGGCAGAACGCCGGTTTCGCGGCGCAGCGTTTCTGCCTCGCACCAGCCCTTTGCCTGGCAATAATCGTCGATGCGGCGGTCCATCTCCGCCTCGTCCAGTTCGCCCTCGTCGAGATAGCCCGTGTCCTCCACCAGCGCCGTGTCGGCGGAGAAGGGCAGCACATAGGTGAAGCGGTAGCCGCGGTCCTGCGGCGTGGTGGCGTCCATGATGATCGGCACGTCCACGCCGTGCGGCGCGGCAAAGCGCATCTCGCGGCCGACGAAGGACTGGAAGCGGATCACCGCATGGGGGCTGGCGCGAAAGCCGCGCCCGTCGATGACCGCATCGGCAATCAGCGTTTCGCCGTTCTCAAGCCGCACTTGGGTCGGCAGGATCTCGGCCACGCGTGCGTTGCAGCGCAGGCGGTCCCCCAGAAGCGGGGTGATGTGTTCCGCAAAGCGCTCAGCCGAGACGGAGTTGTAGCCGGCGGGAAAGCGCCGGCGCAAAGCGGGGAAGAGCACCTGCTGACCGTCCCAGTGCTTCACGACCAGCGGCGCAACCAGCTTGTGTCCAGTTGGCGACAGGTCGGCATCGTGGAACGACCAGGTGTGCACCCCGCCGAGCGCCGGCCCGCCTTCCAGGACGACGAACTCCACGTCGGGCCGCGTTTGCAGAAGTTTCAGCGCGAGCAGGCCGTTGGCCAAGCCGCCGCCGACCAGGATCAGGCGGAGGCCGCTCATGCGGCTGCCTGTTCGGGCGCCGCCGCCACGGGCCGCCTCGTCCGAACCGCTTGTTCGATAATGTCTGCGGCGCGTTCGGCCCCGCCTGCGTTGGCGAACTCGGCGCGCAGGCTGCCGGCATTCTCGCGGAACCGGCTGTCCCGGAGGAGAGCGCGGAGCGCTTCCGCCATCCTGCTTGCACCGGCGCGCGGGGAAAGCACTTCGCCGGCCCCAAGCCGCTTGATCCGCGCGCCGACGCCCGGCTGGTCGAAGGCGAGCGGAAGGCAGAGCGTGGGCTTGCCTGCTTCCAGCGCGTCCAGCGCCGTGTTCAGCCCGCCATGCGTCACCACGACGTCGGCCCGCGCGATCGCCGCCTCTTGGCTGACGCGGTCCACCACCCAGTCGGCGTCGATCGTCTTCGCCTGGTCCGGTGTGAGCCCGCCGCAATGGGCGACGAGACACTGCGCGCCCGCCTGGCCGCAGGCCTGCGCGATCCTCCGGAAAATTCTGAGCCTGTGCCCCTGCAAGGTGCCGAGCGAGGCGAACACGAAGGGCTTGTCCCGCCGCGGCGCTATGGAAAGTGATCCGCCTCGCGCACCGGGGCTGCGGATCGTCCCGACATAGTGGAAGGTCGGCGGCAGCGTATGCCGGGGAAAGTCGAAGCCCGGCACGCACTGGCAGATTTCCGCCAGCGGCGACAGGCAGTCGCTTTGCCGCTGCTTGGCGGCGACGCCCAGCCGCTCAGCTTCGCGCGCGATTGTGCGGTCGAGCGGCGCGGTGAGAAGATCGGCGACACGCGCTCCGCCGCGGTTGCGCTTTTCCGCCCTTCCGCCCTCTTCATAAGGCCAGGGCAGCACGTTGAGCGGAACGAGCGGCTCGCGGTTGATCGGCAGCGCCGCGGCGACCGTCACGAAGGGCAGGCCGCAGGCTTCCGCGACGAGCGCGCCCGCGCTTTCCATCTGGTCGGAAACGATGCCGTCGGCGCCCAGGCGCTTCACCAGGGCCGGCGCCTGGCGGCAAAGCGTTTCCGTCATCGCCGCCATGTCGCGCACGAGGCGCAGGACTCCAAAGGGGAGGGCGGGTTTCCGCGCATGGGCAAGCGCGCTTTGCGGCGACCAGGCGCAGGCCGCGGCATCGAGCGGCAGGAGTTTAAGGGCCGGCGACCGGATCAGCGGCGCGGTGCCGGGATGATGGAGGAGAAAACACTCGTGGCCGCGCGCAGCCAACGCCTCCGCCAGCGCGCTATAGACGGCGACATGACTGGCCAGCGGAGGCGAGAAGACGATCAGGCGCAAGCGGACGCGGAACTCCGGAAACTCTGTTGCTTGAAGTGTAATGTCTTCTTCCGCGATTGCCATCCCTGCCGCGCCCGTGCGGCAAAGCGGTGCATGCGCGGCATTGCGGGAACTGAGTGCGGCGATCCGGGTTCGATATCGCGCGACGATCGGGCGTGTGTGCGAGGCGCTTCATGGACAATCCGGAAACACCAGAACCCCAGGTGGAACCCTACACCGCGCCGGCCGGCGGCTGGGGCTCGATGAAGGGCGTCCGCGCCATCCTCGACCGCGCGGACGCAACCACGCGCTCGCTGCCCGCACTTTGGAAGCAGAACAAGCCGGAAGGCTTTATGTGCGTGTCCTGCGCCTGGGCCAAGCCTGCCAACTACCACATCGCGGAGTTCTGCGAGAACGGCGCCAAGGCCACCGCCTGGGAACTGACGACGAAGACCTGCACGCCAAAATTCTTCGCCGAGCATACGGTAAGCGAACTGCGCGGCTGGAGCGACTTCCTCTTGGAGAACGAGGGCCGCCTGACCGAGCCGATGCGCTACGACGCAGGCACCGACAAGTATGTGGCGATCCCCTGGGCCGATGCCTTCCGCGAGATTGGGGAGAAGCTGGGGCAAATCCGCGCCCGCGATCCGCAGCGCGTCGTCTTCTATGCGTCGGGGCGCGCTTCGCTGGAAACCAGCTTCCTTTATTCCCTCTTTGCCCGCGTTTACGGCAACAACAACCTGCCCGACAGTTCCAACATGTGCCACGAGACGACCTCGGTCGGCCTGCCGAAGTCGATCGGCTCGCCGGTCGGCACCGTGCTGCTAAAAGACTTCGAGGAAACCGACCTGATCCTCACCTTCGGGCAGAACGTCGGCACCAACAGCCCGCGCATGCTGCACGAACTGCAAAGGGCGCGCCGGCGCGGCATCGGCATCGTCACCTTCAACCCCTTGCGCGAGCGCGGCTGGGAGCGCTTCAAGAACCCGCAGGAGCCCAAGCAGATGCTGGGGCCGAGCGAAACGAAGATCTCGACGCAGTACCACCAGGTGAACCCCGGCGGCGACATCGCGGCCTGCTTCGGCATCGCCAAGACCGTGTTCCGCCTGGACGACGAGGCGAAGGAGTCGGGCCGGCCCCGCGTGCTCGACGCCGACTTCATCGCCACCCACACGCACGGCTTCGCGGAGTTCGAGCAGGCGGTGCGCGAGAAGTCCTGGGAGGATATCGAAAAATATTCCGGCCTTTCCCGGGCCGCGCTGGAAGAGGCCGGCACGACCTACGCCAGCGCCAAGCGCTGCTTCATCATCTACGGCATGGGCATCACCCAGCACGTGCACGGCATGGATGCCTTAAGCATGATCGTGAACCTGCTGCTCATGCGCGGCAATATCGGGCGGCCCGGCTCCGGCATCTGCCCGGTGCGCGGCCATTCCAACGTGCAGGGCCAGCGCACCGTCGGCATCACGGAAAAGCCGGAACTCGTGCCGAACGGGAAGCTGAAGGAGCGGTTCGGCTTCGAGCCGCCGATGAGGAAGGGCCACAACACCGTCGAGGCCTGCGAGGCAATCCTCGCCGGCCGCGTCGATGCCTTCATCGGGCTCGGCGGCAACTTCGTCCGCGCCATTCCTGATACGGACCGGATGGAGGCGGCCTGGACGAGCATGGACCTGACCGTGCAGGTCGCCACCAAGCTGAACCGCAGCCACCTCGTCAACGGGGTGGCGGCCTATCTTCTGCCCTGCATTGCGCGCAGCGAGATCGACCGCCAGAACGGCGATCCGCAGGCCGTCTCGATGGAGGACAGCACCACCTGCATCCACGGCTCCTGGGGCCAGGTCGAGCCGATCTCCAGGCACCTGATGTCGGAGCCGCGCATCGTAGCGGAAATGGCGAAGGCAACGCTGCCGGCCAATCCGAAGCTGACGTGGGATAAGTGGGCCGGAGACTACGCTTCCGTGCGCGACGCGATCGAGGCCGTTTATCCCGAACCGTTCAAGGACTTCAACAAGCGCCTGTGGCAGCCCGGCGGCTTCCCGCGCCCGGTGCCGGCGCGCGAGCGCAAGTGGAACACGCCGACGAAGAAGGCCAACTTCCTGCTGCCCGAAGCGCTGACTGCCGACGGCCGCGAAGCGGACGGGGAAGGCGTGCTGCGCCTCGTCACCATCCGCTCCAACGACCAGTTCAACACCACGATCTACGGCTTCGACGACCGCTTCCGCGGCATTCAAGGCTCGCGGCATGTTGTGCTGATGAACGAGGCCGACATGACCGAGAAAGGTTTTTCCGAGGGCGACGCGATCGCGCTCCACGCGGTCTCGCAAGACAACGTGCCCCGCAGCGTCGGCAACCTCAAGGTCGTCCGCTACAACATCCCCAAGGGTTCGATCGCCGGCTACTATCCCGAATGCAACCCGCTGATCCCGCTCGACCACTACGCCAAGGAGAGCAAGGTGCCGGCGGCGAAATCGCTGCCCGTGACGGCCGCAAGGCAGTAGCGCAGCCCAGCCTGTGCTCGCTAAGAGTGGCGTAAGCCGCCCAACCATTGGGCGACTGCTCCATCCCGGCACTCCACGGCGGTCGCATGTATATTCTGAACTATTCCTGGGCCGTATGGCTGGCTTGGCTGCTCGGCGCCTTCTTCCTGGTAAATGGGGTGCTGAACCTCGCCGGGCTGAAGGCGATGAAGGAGGGATTTGCCCAATGGGGATACCCGCGCTGGTTCCACCTCATCAACGGCGCGCTGAACGTTTTGATAGGCTTGGCGATCCTCTGGTACCCGACACGCATCTTGGGCCTGTTTCTCAGCGTCCTGCTTTGCGTTGCGGTCTGGATCACGCTGGTCCGCCACCGGGATTTTCGTCACCTGCCGCCATCGATCGTGCTGTTTGCCGTCACGCTGCTGACGGCATGGGGTCTTCGGCTGATCTGAGCCGCATAAGTTGACTATGAAGCTCATATTTTTATGAAGTGATAACAGTAGTTTAGCTGGAAATTTGACCGATTGATAAAATTCTTGCCTGTGTTAGCCTCCACCGACAGATAAAGGTGGCACGGCATGACGGAAGGCATCTATCGCGAAGGCATCTCGGCCAACCGTTTGCCGCCGCAAGCCTATGCCGACAACTTCTCTGACCTGCATCCCGCCTTCGACCCGCACGAAGCGCTGGTGGAAAGCGACCGCTGCTATTTCTGCTACGACGCGCCCTGCATGCAGGCGTGTCCGACCACGATCGACATTCCACTCTTCATCCGCGAGATCGGCACGGGCAACCCGCTAGGCGCGGCCAAGACCATCTTCGAGCAGAACATTTTTGGGGGCATGTGCGCCCGCGTCTGCCCGACCGAGCAGCTCTGCGAGGAAGCCTGCGTGCGTGAAACGGCGGAGGGCAAGCCGGTGCGGATCGGCCTGCTCCAGCGCTATGCCACCGACGCGGCGATGCGCGAGAACAAGCAGTTTTTCTCCCGCGCGCCGGACACGGGCAAGCGCGTCGCGGTGGTGGGCGCCGGCCCGGCGGGGCTGGCCTGCGCGCACCGGCTCTCGATGCACGGCCACGCTGTAACGGTGTTCGATGCAAGGCCGAAGCCCGGCGGCCTCAACGAATACGGCATTGCGACCTACAAGACGCCTGAAAACTTCGCCCAGGCCGAGGTGGACTATGTGCTCGGCATCGGCGGCATCACGGTCGAAAACGACAAGGCACTGGGCAAGAACCTCGACCTAGACGACCTCGCCGAAGATTTCGACGCGGTATTCCTCGGCATGGGGCTGGCCGGCGTCAACGCGCTCAGGGCCGAGGGCGAGGAGGCCAAGAACGTCGAGAACGCCGTCGATTTCATCGCAGCGCTGCGCCAGGTGGACGACCGCGCGCGGCTGCCGATCGGCCGGCGCGTGGTGGTGATCGGCGGCGGCATGACGGCCGTGGACGCCGCCATCCAGTCCAAGCTGCTCGGCGCGGAAGAGGTCACGATCTGCTACCGCCGCGGCAAGGAAAGCATGAACGCTTCCGGCTTCGAGCAGGACTTGGCCGCGGCCAAGGGCGTTTCCATCCGCCACTGGGTCCAGCCGCGCCGCGTGGCGTCCGCGAACGGCGAAGTCGCCGGCATCGAAATGGAATACACCGCCTTCCTCGACGGCCGCCTCCAGGGCACCGGAGAAACCTTCGTCATCGAAGCCGACCAGATTTTTAAGGCGATCGGCCAGAATTTCCAGGCCGGGCACCTCAACGGCAGCGGCGCTGGCCTTGCGATGGACGGCGGCAAGATCGCCGTGGACGCGGAAGGCAAAACATCCATGCCAAAGGTTTGGGCCGGCGGCGATTGCGTGCGCGCCGGCCAGGACCTGACGGTTTCGGCAGTGGCGCAGGGGAGGGATGCTGCGGAGAGCATCAACCGAGCTCTCGGAAGCTGAGATGAACTCAGAGTTCCGCCACGAACTGCTCGACCGTGAAGCCGGATCGTCGAACGATGTCCTGCAAGGTGCCAATCGGCAGGGTTTTGTTGCCGTGAACGGGGATGCTGACGGCACGCACGGGCGGACCGGGGTGGCGCAGCACGTGATGGCTTCCGCGAACGCGGGCGATTGCGAAGCCGGGCCGGGTCAGCGCGCGAACGGCCTGCTTTCCGGGGATCGCCGGCAGGCTCCTCGGGTTCATGGTCAGGCGGCGATAGTCAGATGATCGACCCGCACCTCCACATCGTCAGGGATCGCCCAACCTTCGTTCCGGTAGACTTCCAGGACGAGTTCGCTCGCCTCCTGCGCGTTGGCCATCGCCTCCTCGTAAGTCTCGCCGTACGTAACGACTTCGGGAATTGCCGGAACCAGCACCGTGTATCCGCCCTCCGGTTCGGGACGAAGATGGATAGTGAAACGGCGTGCTTCGGGCATGGTCGATCTCACCAGTGCGGGGCCAATGCTGCTCGCCAATCTACGTGCAAGCTCGTGACAATCCAAGCCTGAGGGAAACTCAACCCATGGCCGACATCCGCAACAACTTCGTGGGCATCAAGTCGCCGAACCCGTTCTGGCTGGCGTCCGCGCCGCCGACCGACAAGGCCTACAACGTCGTGCGCGCCTTCAAGGCCGGCTGGGGCGGAGTGGTGTGGAAGACGCTGGGGGAGGAAGGCCCGCCTGTCGTCAACGTCAACGGCCCGCGCTACGGCGCGATCTGGGGGGCGGACCGCCGGCTGCTCGGCTTGAACAACATCGAACTGATCACCGACCGCCAGCTTCAGGTCAACCTCCAGGAGATGAAGCAGGTCAAGCGCGACTTCCCCGACCGCGCCCTGGTCGCCTCCATCATGGTGCCCTGCGAGGAGCAGGCCTGGAAGGCGATCCTGCCGGCCGTCGAGGAGACGGAGGTTGACGGCATCGAGCTGAACTTCGGCTGCCCGCACGGCATGAGCGAGCGCGGCATGGGCTCGGCCGTCGGTCAGGTGCCCGAATACATCGAGATGGTCGCGCGCTGGTGCAAGCAGTTTACGCGGATGCCCGTCATCGTGAAGCTGACGCCCAACATCACCGACATCCGCTATCCCGCCCGCGCGGCAAGAAAAGGCGGCGCGGATGCCGTGTCGCTGATCAACACGATCTCCTCCATCGTTTCCGTCGATCTCGACAATTTCGCGCCCGTTCCCACCATCGACGGGCGCGGCTCGCACGGCGGCTATTGCGGGCCGGCGGTGAAGCCGATCGCCCTCAACATGGTGGCCGAGATCGCGCGCGACCCCGAAACGCGCGGGCTGCCGATCTCCGGCATCGGCGGCGTGACGACGTGGCGCGACGCGGCCGAGTTCCTAGCGCTGGGTGCGGGCAATGTGCAGGTCTGCACGGCGGCCATGACCTACGGCTTCAAGATTGTGCAGGAGATGATCGCCGGCCTGAAGAACTGGATGGACGAAAAGGGTCACGCCACGCTGGACGACTTCACCGGCCGTGCCACGCCCAACGTCACGGACTGGCAGTTCCTCAACCTCAACTACGTCACCAAGGCCCTGATCCACCAGGACCTCTGCATCAAGTGCGGCCGCTGCCACATCGCCTGCGAGGACACCTCGCACCAGGCGATCACCAACATGCTGGACGGCAAGAGGCATTTCGAAGTGATCGAGGAGGAATGCGTCGGCTGCAACCTGTGCGTCAACGTCTGCCCCGTTCAGGACTGCATCACCATGGAACCGCTCCACGCCGGCGACATGGACCGCCGCACGGGGCGAGTGGTGCAGCCGACCTACGCCAACTGGACGCAGCACCCGAACAACCCGCTGTCCCAGAAGCCGACCCCGGTGCAGGTGCCGCAGGACGTGCCGGAGCCGGCGGAATAGACATCCGGGCTGCACCGGGCCGGCGGCGCCTATCTCTCATCTGCCTGCCGGCTCCTTCTCCCACAAGGGGACAAGGCAGAACGTTGCCGCGTTGCTTCTTGTGAGACGGGAAAGATGACTGAAAGCCGCGACACAGCCTCCTTCTCCCCTTGTGGGAGAAGGTGCCAGCAGGCAGAAGAGGGGCGCACCGCGCCGCCGCACTGGTCGTGGTTAGGCCGTCAACACGCCAGAGGAAAACGATGCAGACTGCCGCCTCTCTCGCGCTGATCGGGCGTGTGATCTTCGGCGCCTTTTTCGTCATTGCCGGCATCCGCAACTTCGCAGGCTTTGGCGAGCGTGTGAAAACCTCGGCGACCAACTACGGCTGGAAGCTTCCCGTCCCCCTGCTGGCGCTCGGCTTCGCGATCCAGCTTCTCGGCGGGCTGGCGTTGATCCTGAACGTCCAGGTCGCGCCTGCCGCGATCGCACTGATTGTCTTCCTTGTGCTCGCCACGTCACTCTTCCACAACGCGCTGATGTTTCCGCGGGGCGAGCGCGACCTGCACATCTACCTCGTGCTGGTGAACGTCACGCTGGCGGGTGGTCTTCTCCTAATCATGGCCGACGCGGTTTGAAACTGCATGTCAGGACGCAGGCTTGAGCCCATCCACGAACAGCCGCTCCAGAAACCGCGCCGCGTCCTCGAAGCGGCCCTCTCCGCCGCGGTTGCCCCCAAGCACCGCGCGCACCTGGATGTCGAAGTCGGCATAGTGCTGCGTGGTCGCCCAGATGGCGAAGATCATGTGCCAGGGATCGGCACGCCGGATTTTTCCCTCGCGCATCCAACCGCGCAGCACATCGGCCTTCTCATGCACCAAGCGCTTCAATTCGCCTTCCAGAAGCGGCAAGATGCGGGGCGCGCCCTGTAAAATCTCGTTGGCGAAGAGACGGCTTTCCCGCGGAAAATCGCGCGACATTTCCAGCTTGCGGCGGATATAGGAGGAGATCTCCGAAACGGGGTCTCCAGCCGGGTCAAGCGCGCGCAAGGGTTCGAGCCAGGTTGCCAACTGCCGTTCGATCAGCGCCTGGTAGATGTCGTCCTTGCGCCGGAAGTAGTAGAGCAGGTTCGGCTTCGACATGCCGGCTTCCGCCGCGATGCCGTCCAGCGTCGCGCCGCGGAAGCCGTGGAGCGAGAATACGTCCAGCGCGGCCTGGAGAATGCGTTCGCGCTTTTCCGCCTGGATGCGGGTGCGCGGGGGAGGAGCGATGGCGTCCAAGGCGGCTCAGCGCCTGGAGAAGTGACACGGTGGCACAACGGCGCTGGACCAGCAGGCGCTTGCGTGTGGCGTGTGCAATTCCGGTCGCTCCTCGCTTAAGGCTGCCGCCTTGACCGCACCCTCTGCGGTGCTAACGTCCCAATTGAAATGCCTAGCACAGGCGGCGGCAAGCCCCAAGCGCCGACAAGCCAAAGCGAGACTTGAGCATGCTGAACCGGATCACGCCCAACAACCTGTCCGCCTTCTGGATGCCGTTCACATCGAACCGCCAGTTCAAGCAGGCGCCGCGCATGCTGGTCGCCGCCAAGGACATGCACTACACCGCGGCGGACGGCCGCCAGATCCTCGACGGCACCGCCGGCCTCTGGTGCGTCAACGCCGGGCACTGCCGGCCGAAGATCACGGAAGCCATCAGTCAGCAGGCCGGCGAACTCGACTATGCCCCTGCCTTCCAGATGGGCCATCCGCTCGCTTTCGAGTTCGCCAACCGTTTGGTCGATATCGCGCCGGAAGGCTTGGACCATGTGTTCTTCACCAATTCCGGCTCGGAATCGGTGGAAACGGCGCTGAAGATCGCCATCGCCTACCACCGCGTCCGCGGGGAAGGCTCGCGCTTCCGCCTGATCGGCCGCGAGCGCGGCTACCACGGCGTCAACTTCGGCGGCATTTCCGTGGGCGGCATCGTTGCCAACCGAAAGATGTTCGGCACGCTGCTGACCGGCGTGGACCACCTGCCGCACACGCACCTGCCCGCCAAGAACGCCTTCACGCGGGGCGAGCCGGAGCACGGCGCCGACCTCGCCGACGAGCTTGAGCGCATCGTCACGCTGCACGACGCCTCCACGGTGGCTGCGGTGATCGTGGAGCCGGTGGCGGGCTCTACCGGCGTCCTCGTGCCGCCGAAAGGCTACCTCCAGAAGCTGCGCGACATCTGCACCAAGCACGGCATCCTCTTGATCTTCGACGAGGTCATCACCGGCTACGGCCGCCTCGGCACGCCCTTCGCGGCGGATTATTTCGGCGTGACGCCGGACATCATGGTGACGGCGAAAGGCGTCACCAACGGCGTGATCCCGATGGGCGCGGTGTTCGTGACGTCGGCCATCCACGACGCCTTCATGAACGGGCCGGAGCACCTGATCGAGTTCTTCCACGGCTACACCTATTCCGGCAACCCGATCGCCTCCGCGGCGGGCCTGGGCACGCTGGAAACCTATAAGGAAGAGGGGCTGCTCACCCGCGGCGCCGAACTCGCACCCTACTGGGAAGACGCGCTGCACTCGCTCAAGGGCGAGCCCAACGTCATCGACATCCGCAACATCGGCCTCGTCGGCGCGATCGAGCTTCAGCCCATCGCCGGCTCGCCCACCAAGCGCGCCTTCTCCTGCTTCCTCAAGGCTTTTGAGAAGGGCATCCTCATCCGCACCACGGGTGACATCATCGCGCTGTCGCCGCCGCTGATCATCGAGAAGGGGCAGATTGACGAATTGATCGACACGATCCGCGAGGTTCTCAACGAGGTCGAGTGACTTGGCCTTTACGGCCCGGCCGCAGGCGACGCACGAAGTTTTGGTGGATGATGCGCGGGTGCGCGTCACCCGCTGGGATTTTCCGCCGGGCGCCGAAACCGGCTGGCATCGGCACGCGCTGGATTACGTGATCACCACCCTGACGCCGTGTTCCATGCTGCTGGAAGAGCCGGGCAGCGGTTCGCGGCGCGTGGAGTTCGCGGCCGGCATCGCCTACCGCCGCGATGAGGGTGTGGAGCACAACGTCGTCAATGCGGGAGAGAATCTGATGTCGTTCGTGGAAGTGGAGTTGAAGGATTGATGGCTGCTCCTGGCGAGAACCTTCGCATCAACCCGGACCGCCTCTGGGACAGCCTCATGGAGATGGCCAACATCGGTCCCGGCATCGCCGGCGGCAACAACCGGCAGACGCTGACCGACGAAGACGGGGAGGGACGTCATCTCTTTCAGCGCTGGTGCGAAGAGGCCGGGCTGACGACCGGAGTCGATCAGATGGGGACGATGTTCGCACGGCGTGAGGGCACCGACCCCGAAGCACTGCCCGTCTATGTCGGCTCCCACCTCGACACGCAGCCCACCGGCGGCAAATACGACGGGGTCCTCGGCGTATTGGGCGGGCTGGAGGTCATGCGCTCGCTGAACGACCTCGGCATCCGGACAAAACACCCGATCGTCGTCACCAATTGGACCAACGAGGAAGGCACGCGCTTTGCCCCCGCTATGCTGGCATCGGGCGTGTTCGCGGGTGTTCACAAGCAGGATTGGGCCTACGACCGCCGCGATAAAGAGGGCAAAAAATTCGGCGACGAACTGGCGCGCATCGGCTGGAAGGGCGAGGAGGAAGTGGGCGCCCGCAAGATGCGCGCCTTCTTCGAGCTTCACATCGAGCAGGGGCCGATCCTGGAGGACGAAGGCATCGACATCGGCGTGGTCACGCACGGCCAGGGCCTGAAATGGCTCCAGGTGACGCTGACGGGCCGCGAAAGCCACACCGGCTCGACGCCGATGCCAAAGCGCCGCAACGCCGGGCTCGGCATGGCGCGGGTGACGGAACTCGTCCATGAGACGGCGATGGACTTTCAGCCGGACGCTGTCGGGGCGGTCGGCCACATGGAGGTCTATCCCAACTCGCGCAACATCATTGCGGGCAGGACGGTGTTCACCATCGACATCCGCTCGCCGGAAAAGGACGTGCTGGACGAGATGGACCGGCGCATCCGCGCCGGCATCGACGGGGTCTGCGAGGCGTTGGATATCGCTTGCGAGATCGAGCAGGTCGGCCACTTCGATCCCGTCGCCTTCGACAAGGATTGCGTGAGGGCCGTCCGCGACGCCGCGGAGCGGCTGGGTTATTCCCACCGCGACATCGTCTCAGGCGCCGGCCACGACGCCTGCTGGATCAACCGCGTGGCGCCCACCGCCATGATCTTCTGCCCCTGTGTCGATGGACTCTCCCACAACGAGGCCGAGGAGATTTCTAAAGAATGGGCGGGAGCGGGATGCGACGTGCTGTTTCACGCCGTGGTGGAAACGGCGGAGATCGTCGGCTGAGTCAGTCCAGCCGCGTCGCGGAAGTCAGGATATAGAAGAACACGATCATCACGAGCGCCAGCCCGATCACGGCGATGCCGAGCATGGTCTGGTCGAACAGCAGGGAAAGCCCGAAGGCGCCGGCATAGACGAGCGCCGCGTGCAGCAGCACCTTGACGAGCGAGCGGAACGGTGAACGATTGATCGTCGCGGAAAAGGGGAAGAGCAGGATGATGCGCAGCGTCCGGGAAAAACTCGGCGCAGTGTGGAACTCCGGCTCGGCTGTTTCGTATTCCGGCCCGGCCGGCTGCTCGAAACGGTCGATGGCCTCCAGGATGCCGACCCAGAGATAGGCCAGGACAAAGGCGAGAAGCGCTTGCACCAACATTCCGGCCCGCCCCTTTCCGCGTGAGTGCCGTGAGGCAAAGTCCAGAGAAGAACAGAGACGAACGGAAATGTCCAAGCTCATCAAGAACGGCACGGTCGTCACGGCCGACCTTTCCTATAAAGCCGACGTGCTGATCGAGGACGGCAGGATCGCCCGGATTGGGCAGAACCTGTCGGGTGACGAGGTCTTCGACGCCTCCGGCTGCTACGTCATGCCGGGCGGCATCGACCCGCACACCCACCTCGAAATGCCGTTCATGGGCACCTATTCCGCCGACGATTTCGAGTCCGGCACGCGCGCCGCCCTTTCCGGCGGCACCACGATGGTCGTGGACTTCTGCCTGCCCGCGCCCGGCCAGTCGCTGCTCGAAGCCCTCCAGATGTGGGACAACAAGACGTCAAAAGCGTCCTGCGACTATTCCTTTCACATGGCGATCACCTGGTGGGGCGAGCAGGTGTTCAACGAGATGCAACAAGTGGTGGACAAGGGCATCACCTCGTTCAAGCACTTCATGGCCTACAAGGGCGCGCTGATGGTCAACGACGACGAGATGTATGCGTCGTTCGGGCGCTGCGCCGAGCTTGGCGCGCTGCCGCTGGTCCATGCCGAGAACGGCGACGTGGTGGCCTCGCTCCAGCAGAAGCTGATGGCAGAAGGCAACAACGGACCGGAAGCGCACAGCTATTCCCGCCCGCCGGAAGTCGAGGGCGAGGCGACCAACCGCGCCATCATGATCGCCGACATGGCCGGCGTGCCGCTCTATGTCGTGCACACCTCCTGCGAGCAGGCGCACGAAGCCATCCGCCGCGCGCGCCAGAAGGGCATGCGCGTTTATGGCGAGCCTCTCGTGCAGCACCTGACGCTGGACGAGAGCGAATACCAGGACAAGGATTGGGACCACGCCGCGCAGCGCGTGATGAGCCCGCCCTTTCGCGACAAGAGCCACCAGGATTCGCTTTGGGCGGGCCTCGCCGCCGGTTCGCTCCAGGTCGTCGCCACCGACCACTGTGCCTTCACCACTGCGCAGAAGCGCACGGGCGTCGGCGACTTCACCAGGATTCCGAACGGCACCGGCGGGCTGGAAGACCGGCTTCCCGTGCTCTGGACGAAGGGGGTTGTCACCGGCCGGCTGACCCCGAACGAGTTCGTGGCGGTGACGTCCACCAATATCGCTAAGATCCTCAACATGTATCCGAAGAAGGGCGCGGTGGCGGAGGGCTCGGACGCGGATCTGATCGTCTGGGATCCTGATGCCAAGAAGACGATCACCGCGGACAAGCAGCAGTCGGTGATCGACTACAACGTGTTCGAAGGCTTCGAAGTCACCGGCCTGCCGAAATACGTCTTCTCCCGCGGCGAACTGATGGTGAACGAAGGCACCGTTCAGGCGAAGCCCGGCCACGGCCAGTTCGTCGGCCGCGAGCCGAACGCGCCCATAAGCCGCGCGCTTTCCACCTGGAAGGAGCTGGTCGCGCCGCGCAAGGTGGAGCGGACGGGCATTCCGGCGAGCGGGGTGTGATGCCCATGCGTCGCGCTGCCCTAGTCGCTGCCCTGATCCTGGCGGCCACACCAGCGCTCGCAGCCGACAAGATCGACCTGTCCAAACCTTGGGGCGACAAGGACGGCTGCATCAACAGGGTGCAGCAGGAGGTCTATTCCGAACACATGTTCCTTTTGACGAAAGACGCCTTCGTCATGTCCTTCGGCACCTGCGAGATCAAGAAAACCGTCGTGAACAAGGACGGCTCGCTGACGCTCTCGACCACGTGCCAAAGCGAGGACGAGCAGCCGGTGTCGGACACCCTGACCGTCCGGCGCTCGAAGAAGGACAAGACGAAGATCACGGTCCTCGACGGGGACGGCAGCGCCTTCCCGGAAGACCTCGCACGGTGCAGGTAGGTTCCGGCTTGCCGAGCGGCTGAGGGGCCGTTCGCGCTCAACTCACCAGCGCATCGAGTTCCGGCAGCAATTCCACGCTTTCCTGCTCGTTCGGGTCCGTGCGGGCGATGATGGCGACGCACAGCACGTCGCCGAGGTTGGCAGGCAGATGCGGCACGCCGGCCGGGATGTACATCATCTCGCCGGCCTTCTGCACGGCGTGCCGTTCCAAGCGGTCGCCGAACCAGACATTCGCCTCGCCGGAGATGAGATACACCGCGGTTTCGTGGCTGCGGTGCAGGTGAGCTTTTGTTTTCCCGCCCGGCGGGATGTTGAGCACATGCATGCACAGTGCCTGCGAGCCGACCGTTTCCGCTGCGATGCCGGCAAAATAGCTGAAACCCTGCTTGCCGTCGTAGGTGCTGTCGGGCCGCACGATGCGGCAGGTCGGCTTGTCGGTGCTGGACATGGCGTTGAACCCTCTTGCGCGCGAGCGCGGCGGATGCTTCCAATCCTTGCCAAGAACGGGTCTGTCCGTCAAAGCAGGACGTGAGCAGGTTCGCCACCGGAGCATCGCCTTTTCATGACTTCGCCGGCCGTGGTCGGGGCCCAGAAACTCGGCCTGACCTTCCACACCAACGACGGGCCGGTGCAGGCGCTGACCGACGTCGATCTGACGATTGGAAAGGGCGAGTTCGTGTCGTTCATCGGCCCGTCCGGTTGCGGCAAGACGACGTTTTTGCGCGTGATCGCCGACCTGGAGCGCCCGACCGCAGGCAGCATCACCGTCAACGGCATGTCGGCGGCGCAAGCGCGGGAAAAGCGGGCCTACGGCTACGTGTTCCAAGCCGCCGCGCTCTATCCCTGGCGTACGATCGAAAAGAATGTCGCGCTGCCCCTGGAGATCATCGGTCTTTCCCACGCCGAGCAGGCGGAACGGGTGCGGCGCACGCTCGACCTCGTGAACCTGTCCGGCTTCGAGAAAAAATTTCCCTGGCAGCTTTCCGGCGGCATGCAGCAGCGCGCCTCGATCGCCCGCGCGCTCGCCTTCGACGCCGACCTCCTGCTGATGGACGAACCTTTTGGGGCGCTGGACGAGATCGTGCGCGACCACCTCAACGCGCAGCTTCTCGAACTCTGGGCGCGCACGCAGAAGACGATCTGCTTCGTGACGCACTCGATCCCCGAGGCCGTCTATCTCTCCACGCGCATCGTGGTGATGAGCCCGCGGCCGGGGCGCGTCACGGATGTGATTGAATCTACGCTCCCGCATGAGCGCCCCCTCGACATCCGCGAAACGCCGGAGTTTTTGGCGATCGCGCACCGGGTGCGGGAGGGACTGAGGGCGGGGCACAGCTATGAGTGAATCGTCGAGGGCGCTTACCCCCACCCTTTATCCCTCCCCACAAGGGGGAGGGAGGGCATGTGCGCTGCGCATCGTCATATGCGAC
>CAXTCF010000048.1:0-24206 GCA_964242945.1 uncultured Rhizobiaceae bacterium
CTCTAGAAGCTGGCGCGATGCCTGCCTTTCCCTTGTCCTCCCAGCCTACGATCGTTGTCGTCAGTGATTTTCGCGACGGCTGGCCGCCGGAGCCGCCCGGCTGGACGGGCGAGCAGGCGGCGGATGCCTGGCGCAGCGGCGCGCGCGGCCCGCAGCCCCTCTCCCTTTCGCCTGCCGAACTCGCCGCAGCCCGCAAGGCGCTGGAAGTGCGGGGCGGCTATCTCGAACGGCTGCCGCTGGCGGCGGTCAAGCACGGCTTGGCGACCCAAGCCGAGATCTGGAATTTCTGGCGGCCGGGCACGCCGCCGCCTTTCCAGCCCGAAGGCAGGCTGCTGGCGCGCCGCGCCTTTCACCTGGATGGCGAGGAGGCGCCCTTCCGCTCGGCCGACATGCTGGGCTTCGTGGAAGCTTTCGGCGCGCCGCACATCCTCTGCGTTTGGGGGCTGGGCGTGGACGAGGCGCTGATGGAAGCCTGCGGCGCGAGCTTCAAGATCTACAACTCCATCGACGCACCGGCGATCCGGGTGCCGCCCGCCGTCGGCCGGCATTTCGACCTCGTGCTGACCGGCGCCGAGTGGCAGAGCGAGGAGATTCGTGCCCGCCATCCCGGCACCGCTTGCGCGGTCATGCCGATCGGCCCGGAATTCGCCGATCCCGAAACCTTCCGGCCGCTTTCCGAGGTGCGCAAGGAGTTCGATCTCGTCTATGTCGCGGCGGCGCAGGCCTACAAGCGGCACGACATCCTGTTCGACGCGATGGAAAAGCGGCCGGGCACGCGGGCGCTTTGCGTATTCGGCTATGGCGAGATGGGAGACGCCCTGCGAGAGGAAACCGCCCGGCGCGGCTTGGACGTGACCTTTGTCGGCCCGCCCGGCGTTCCCTTCGCCGAGGTCAACCGGCTGATGAACCGGGCGCGGGTCGGCGTCGTCTGCGGCGTGGACGACGGCGCGCCGGCGATCCTGACGGAGTACATGCTGGCCGGCCTGCCGGTGCTCGCCAACAGCGCGCTCCGCTGCGGCCTCCAGTTCATCACGCCGGAAACGGGGTTGGCCGTGCCCGCCGGGAGCTTTGCCGAAGGCATCGCCATGCTGCTGGCCCGTGCCCCGGCGCTCGACCCGCGCGGGGCGGTTCTGCGGCAGTGGACATGGCCGCACACGATCGCGCGTCTGGCCGCATTCCTGCCCGCAGCAATGCGGAAGCCGGCGCTCAACCGGGACTTGGCAGGCCCAGCGGCAACGGCGATGCCGGAGGCAGCTCCCGCCGCTCCAGCCTTTCGGTGAGGTCCTGCAAGGCGGCTGCGTCCTCTGCGGGAAAGTCTGGGCCGTCGGTGTCCTGCTGGCTCCACGAGACGCTGATTTCGTCCGGCCCGGTGCCGTCCCTGCTGCGCCGGAAGTGGATGCTGAAGGCGGCATCCCGCGCGCTGAGCGTCGCGCTCGACACGAAGAACGTGTTCGAGCCGCCGACTGCCCGGCGCCATTCCTCGCTGGGATAGGAATAGGAGAAGCCGCCGACCGCCATCAGGGGCGCGTTCGTGGTCCAGCGCGTCATGACGGCCTCGAAGAACGCCAGCACCTGCGCATCCGTGAAATGGGCCGCACGCAAAATCCTTGAAGGCATTCCGCTCCGTTTCAAGTGGTGTTTGGCGCTGCCGGGAGGTCTTTCC
Source organism: uncultured Rhizobiaceae bacterium (assembly GCA_964242945.1). Taxonomy (GTDB): domain Bacteria; phylum Pseudomonadota; class Alphaproteobacteria; order Rhizobiales; family Rhizobiaceae; genus Mesorhizobium_B. Next base: position 1,664 of record CAXTCF010000048.1, read on the forward strand.
CAGCATCGGGCAGGCTCAAGGGAATGGCAAGCTTCCCGGACGATGGGGCTGCCGTTTGCAAGCGCTTGCAGTTTTGCCGCTTAAGCCTCATTCCTGAAAACGGGCGTGCGCTGCGCCCGCTCGCCCGCAATGGTTCCGCTTTCCCGCTTATGGCGCCTCTAAACTCAGACACCAGCGCAGCAAACGCCGAGGCGCTGTTCGGCTGATGCTGCCTCCGGAAAAGGTCACTTCGCTCGACGTGGCGCGGCTGGCCGGCGTCAGCCAGTCCGCCGTGTCGCGCTTCTTCACGCCGGGCACGTCCGTATCCCGCAAGACGGCGGAGAAGGTGCGGGCCGCGGCGGAAAAGCTCGGCTACCGGCCGAACGTGCTGGCCCGCTCGCTGATCACGGGCAAAAGCCGGATGATCGGCCTCGTGGTGGCGTATCTCGAAAACTATTTCTATCCCGAAGTGGTCGAGCGCCTGTCCCGCAGCCTTCAGGGCGAAGGCTACCACGTGCTTGTCTTCATCACGCCGATGTCGGCGGAAGATTCCGACCAGGTCGCGCGCGAGATCCTGGACTACCAGGTGGACGGCATCGTGCTCGCTTCCGCCTCCATGTCGTCCGAGCTTGCCGCGCGCTGCCAGGCGCTCGGCGTGCCGGTCGTGCTGTTCAACCGCACGCAGGACAATCCCGCCCTTTCCGCCGTCTCCACCGACAACCGCGCGGGCGGGCGGGCGATCGCCGGACTCTTTTTGTCGCAGGGGCGCAGGCGCATCGGCTACATCGCCGGCTTCGAGGGCGCTTCCACGCAGCGCGACCGCGAGCAGGGTTTCCGGGAAGTTTTGGCGGAGGCGGGGTTGGACCTCTGCGCAAGGGAAATCGGCGACTTCCGCTACGCGGAGGCACAGGCCGCGGCGCGGCGCATGTTTTCCGACCCTGCCGCGCGGCCGGATGCGGTTTTCGTGTGCAACGACCACATGGCTTTTGCCGTGATGGACGTGCTGCGCTTCGAATTGAAGCTGTCCGTGCCGGGCGACGTGGCGATAGCGGGTTTCGACGACGTGCCGCCCGCCCGCTGGCCGGCCTACGACCTGACCACCGTGCGCCAGGACGTGGACGCGATGGTGGCGCAGACCGTGACGATCCTGACCGGGGCGATCGAGACGGGGATGAGCGCGCCGCGCCGCGTCGTCCTCGACGGAAGCCTGATCCTGCGCGGCTCGACCGCGCACACTTGAGACCCGTTGTGCCCGCGACTTCATGACCTGTTCGAAGCCTGAGCCGCTTGGCTCCCTCTCATCCGAAGACTTGTCGGCCCGCGCGAAGGCGTTCGGCGTCACGATCCCAGCGGATCAGTTAGCCGGCGTCCTTGCGGGCGCGCAGCGCTTGCGCGAAGCAGCGCTGCGCCTCCGAGCCTTCTCCGCGGAGCCAGAGCGGTGAACCCTGCCGACCTCCCGATCGGCGATGCCGGGCAGAAGCTGCGCGACGGTTCGCTGAGCGCCGTCGCGCTGGCCGGAGCGTTCCTGGAGCGCATCGAACGGCTGGACGGCACGGTTCACGCCTTTGTTTCCGTGTTCGCTGGGGAAGCGCTGGCGCAAGCGGAAGCGGCGGACCGGGAACTGGCCGGCGGCATCGACCGCGGCCCGCTGCACGGCATCCCCGTCGCCCTGAAGGACCTGATCGACGTGGCGGGACAGGCCACCGCCTGCGGCTCGCGCCTGATGGCCGGCAACATGGCTTCCGCGGATGCGCCGGTCGTGTCGCGGCTCAGGGAGAAGGGCGCGGTGCTTCTCGGCAAGCTCGCGACCTACGAGTTCGCCCTGGTCGGCCCAAGCTTCGATGGGGAACGGCCGCCGGCGGCAAACCCCTGGAACCCCGCGCACATCACCGGCGGCTCCTCCTCCGGCTGCGCGGCGTCGGTCGGCGCGGGGCTGGTGCGCACCAGCTTGGGCACAGACACCGGCGGCTCCGTGCGCAGCCCGGCGGGCTATTGCGGCGTGGTCGGGCTGAAGCCCACCTTCGGTCGCGTTTCGACGGAGGGCGTTTTTCCGCTTTCGCCAAGCCTCGACCATGTCGGCCCGGTCAGTGCGACCGTAGCGGAAGCCGCGCTGACGCTCGACGCGATTGCGGACGCCTCGCCGCATGCACCGGCCGCAAGCCTGCTCGGCGCGGGCGTCGAGGGCCTGCGGCTGGCCTATCCCCGCGGCTGGTTCGCCCGCGACCCTGACGCGATGCCGGAGATCGTGGCGGCGGCGGACGACGCGGCTTCCCGGCTTTCGCTCTTGGGCGCCCGGATCGAGGAGGTCGAGTTGCCGGACTATGCCCTCTTCGAAGCGGCGGGCGCTGTTATCCTCCATGCGGAGGCACTGGCGGTGCACCGGCAGAGGCTGTGCGAGCGGCCGGAGGGTTTCGGGCATCTGGCATTCCAAACGCTGGCGTCCGGCCTTTGCCTGTCGCCCGGCGAGGTGGCGGACGCGCGCCGGGTCGCCGGGTTCCTGCGCGGGGTGCTGGACGAGAAGATATTCGGGCGCTTCGACGCGCTGCTTTGCGTCAACACACTGTCCACCGCCCTCCCCTTCTCGGCCTTTGACGGGAAGACCGCGGTGTGGACGCCGATGCGCACCATCCCCTTCAACGTGACGGGCCACCCGGCGCTGGCGCTGCCGGCCGGCTTTGCCGACGGGCTGCCGATAAGCATGCAGATCGCCGGCAAGCATGGTGACGAGGCCGGCATCTGCCGGATCGGCGACGCCTTCGAGCGCGCCACGGACTTCTCGGCGCAGCGGCCCGAACGCCTCCGGGCGGATTTCGGGTTTGTGTCCGAACGCTGACGCGAGAAGCGAGAACAGGCCGCGCTGTAGTCGGGCAGGGCTGAAAGCCGTCTTGTTCGGCGAAGCCGGCGGCAGCCTCACCGTCCTGGCATGGATTCCCGCCTCAAGGGCGGGAATGACGAAGGCATAGAGGTTTACGGCAGATCGCCGACGGTGGAGATCGGCAGCAAGCACTTATCCCTTCGTCATTCTCGGCCTTGATCCGGGAAGCCATGCCGGAACGGGAACACTGCTGCCGGCGCTTCCGGATTTGGTACCATCAGATTCCACGCTCGCGCGGATACTTTAACCCGCTTTGGCCGTTTGCCGCGTTCGCGGCTTTGCCTTGGCCGCGCCTTCGGACCCCAGCTTGTTCAGCGAGTCGGAGGCAAGGGCCGGCGGGGCGATGAACATCTCCATGTTTCCCCGGGACAGTTCCCAGTGCTCGAAGACGAGGCGGACCATGGCGGCCTCATCGCGCTCCGCTATGGCGTCGATCATCCGGTCGTGGTGCTCGCACGAGCGCGCGAGGCTTTCTTCCATCTCGTCGCTTGTCGGACGAAAGAAGGTATGGCCGATCCGGGCGTGGTCGATCAGCAGCTTGCTCAAGGAGGGCTTCAGGAAGGCGCTGTCCGCCATCTCGCCGATCAGGGCGTGGAAGCGGGTGTTCTCCACGACCATCGTTTCCGGATCGCGGCGCGCGGCCGCCGCGCGAAACCGCTCCTGGCACGCCCTCAATTCGGCGATCGGGCCGGCGCGGAAATTCTGCACGGCAAGCCGGCCGACCGCCTCGTAGATCATCGGCGCGACGAGGAAGAAATCGCGCAGCGTCGCGTGGTTCATCGGGATGACGCGGGCGCCGCGGTTCTCCCGGATATCGACATAGCCTTCGCCGGCGAGCTGCCGCAGCACCTCGCGCACCGGCGTGCGCGAAATGCCGAACTCGCCGCTCAAGCCCGCCTCGTCCAGGTCATGGTCCGGCGCAAGTTCGAGCGTCAATATCCGGCGCTTCAAGGTTTCATAGAGGGCGGTCTTCCCGCCCTTCATCCCTGCCATCGGCCGATTTCCAGCGTGTGCGGTCCGCGCCGGCAGTCAATGCAGGCGCGGGTACTATACACGGGAAATACGGGGGTTGCACAACGCAGGATTCTTGAGGGGCCGGCGAATGATCCGCCAGCCCCAGAATGGAAGCTGCGTGGGCAGCTTGCGCCTCAGGCCTGTTCCAGCCAGACCGTCGGCAGGTCCATCTGGAAGGTCGGGTGGATGGAGTAGTTCTTCACCTTCCCGCTCATGTGGTTGTAGAGCTTCTGCCAGTAGGGCTGGATAATGATGCCAGAGTCCTGGAGGATCATCTCCACGTCCTTCATCGCCACCTTGCGCTTGTCGGGATCGTCGATGGCCAGCGCCTCCTTCAGCTTGGCGTCGAACTCCGGGTTGGAATAGGCCGTCTCGTTCCACGCCTCGCCCGTGCGGTAGGCCAGCGCCAGGATCTGCACGCCGAGCGGACGCATGTACCACACCGTCAGCGAGTACGGGTACTTCGTCCAGTCGTTCCAGAAGGTCGAGCCCGGCATCACGGTCCGCTTCACCTTGAAGCCGGCGTCGCGCAGCTGCGAGGCGATGGCGTCGCCGGTGTTCTTGTTCCAGTCGTCGTCCACCGTGATGATCTCGTGCTCGAAGTCGATCTGGCCGGCTTCGGTCATCAGCTTCTTGGCGCCTTCGACGTCGCGCGTCTTCTTCGGCAGTTCGGCATATTCGGGATGGATCGGGGCGACGTGGTGGTTCTCCGCCACGATGCCGCGCCCGCCATAGCCGAGCTGGAGGACGACGTTGTTATCGACCGCCATCTGGAGGGCATTGCGCACGCGCTTGTCGTCATAAGGCTTGCGCGTCACGTTGGTGCGCGCCACCAGCGTCGTCGCCGTCTGGATTTCCGTCTTCTTGAGGCTCAGCCCGTCAAGGATAGCGACGTATTCCGAGCCGGTTTCGTTGTTCATGTCCACTTCGCCGGACTCGAAGGCGTTGACCATCGCGTTCGGGTCGGTGCCGTAGTCGATGAACTCGACGCCGTCGAGCAGCGCCTCGCCGCCCCACCACTTGCCGTTCTCGCGCCGCTTCACGACCGCCTTGGTGCCGACGTCGTAGGACACAAGCTCGAAGGGGCCGGTGCCGATCGGCTTGGCCACGGGGTCGGCGCCGTCCGCGTCGAAGCTCTTGTGCACGACAAGGGCGGGGTAGTCGGTCAGGCCCGCAATGACCGAGCAGTCCGAGGCGGCGAGCGTCAGCTTGACAGTGCTGTCATCGACCTTGGCGATGGCGCCCTCGCGCGCTTTGCCGGTCTTCTCGTCGATCAGCGAGGAAACGCGCGCGGCCATGGAGTTGCCGGTGGCGCTCTTGTCGGTCCAGCGCGTGAGATTGTAGATCACGTCGTCGGCGGTGAACGCGTCGCCGTTGTTCCAGGTCACGCCCTTGCGGACGTGGAGCACGTATTCGGTGGCGTCGTCGTTGACGTCCCAGCTTTCCAGCAGAACCGGCTCGAAGGTGAACTCGCGGGTGTAGCGCACCAGCGGCTCCAGCCAGGTGCGCGAGATGTTGGCCATCTCGACCCAATCATAGGTGCGCGGGTCTTTTTGCGCCTTGACCGGCATGGCGACGCGCAGCGTGCCGCCCTTGGTGCCTTCCTGCGCATGCGCCACTGAGGGCGCGGCCAGCCCGGCCAGGCTGTAGGCGAGCGCGGTGGAAGCGCCCAGCGCGCTGGCGATCGTCAGGAACTCGCGCCGGTCCATGCCGCCGCGGCGCGCATCCTCCGCCATGCGCTCCACGGCGGCGGGAACCTTGTCCCCGTTGCTTCTAAAAAACCTCATTGCAGTTCCCCTGTTTGTTGCTCTTCTTGGTTCTCTTCGATTCAGCGGCGCTGGCGCAAGCGGCATGCGGCCGTTGATTGGTCTCATTCGGCGACGAGGCGGACCCTCCCCAGATACTCACGCTTCCGGCCGGCACGCGACGCTGGACGATACGCCGATGGGAGCGTGTGGCAAGGAACCGCAGAAAAATCTAACGATTTTGGACTCCTGCCGAAGAGCGGGCGGTATCCGCTATCACGCTTGCGCCGAAGCGGCCCTTCGCAAAAAACTAGAGCATCGGACGGTTAATCGGATGCAGGCTGGTGGTTGGGGGGGGGATGCAGGCTAGGCGGTGGGCGAGCGTCGGGCTGTTGCCCGGCCGAGGCCAACAACAAAGCCTGCGCCCGCCCCCGGCCGGCAGACTGCGTGCGATTAACCGTCCGATGCTCTAATCCCGCACGTGAATTTTTTGCGCGCCGCAGGAGCCAGCAGGCTGAGATGAAAGCCTTATCGGCGCTTCTTGGCCGCTGTTGAAACTTCCGCGACTTCGCTGCTGCAATTGGAAAAGCCCCTCGCGCTTACCCCTGCGCCCTTTCCGCCTCCGCCTTGCAGCGCAGCCAGGCCGCGAGGGTTTCGGCGGCCGGCGAAAGGACCCGCTTTTCGTTCCAGGTGAGATAGTAGCCGCCGGGCGCGGGCAGTTCCAAGCCGGTGAACTTCACCAGACGGCCGTCTTGGAGGAAGCCGCGCACCAGGCGGCTCCAGCCGACAGCCACGCCCTGGTTTGCCTGCGCAGCCTGGAGCGCGACGCTGAACTTGCCGAAGCGCCGGCCGCGCAAAGTTCCATGGGGAATGCTGGAGCGCCTGAGCACCTCGTCCCAGTCGGCCCAGTCGGGATCGACCCAATCGACGTGAAGAAGCGGCAGGCGCCAGATTTCTTCCGCACTGATGCCTGCAACCGTGCGCAAGGTCTGGGAAGCGGTCGGACACCGCGCCGGCCTGGCGGTGGACGGCAACCGGGGCATGACGATCGCCCACGCGCTTCAGCTTGACCAACTCTGCGCCGGCGTGCCCTTCAACTTCGAGCAGCCCTGCAACACCATGGAGGAGGTTCTCCAGCTGAAGGACCGCCTGTGCCATCCCGTCTTCCTGGACGAAAACACGGAGGACATCCATGCCGTGCTGCGGGCGATCGCGCTCGGCGCCGCGGACGGCTTCGGCTTCAAAGTGACGCGGCTCGGCGGTCTCACCAAGGCGGCGCAGGCCCGCGACCTGTGCGCGCTCCGCTCGCTGCCGCACTCCTGCGACGATGCCTGGGGCGGCGACGTCATCGCGGCCGCCTGCGTCCACCTGGCCGCCACCGTCGAGCCGCGCCTGCTGGCGGGAGCCTGGATCGCCCAGGAATACATCGAGGGTCATCTCGACCCGGAGAACCCCGTCGTCATCGAAGGCGGGCACATCGCGGTCCCGCAACGGCCCGGCCTCGGCGTGCAGCCCGATCCACACCTGTTGGGCGCGCCCGTCGCCACCTATGCGGGATAAGGAGGCGACGGCAGGCGCGGGGACGCACCGCCGCCGGACGCGGGCTGCAATATTCGTCACGCCGCCTGGGGCGGCTGCTCGCTGTTGCCCTCGCCGCGCACCAGCCGGTTGACTTCGGGGAAGTCGATCTTGCCCGTGCCGAGCACGGGGATGCTTTTCACCACGCGCACCTCCGCGGGAACCGACAACTCCGTCGCGCCCCTGGCCCTGGCGAAAGCCAGGAACTCGGCGCGGCTGGCGTTTGCCGCTTCCGTCAGCAGGATCAGCTTTTCGCCCTTGCGGGGATCGGGCACGGCCGCGACCGCCGAAAGGGAGCCTTTCCACAACTCGCCGGCCAAGGCTTCCACCGCCGCGAGCGAGATCATCTCGCCGCCGATCTTGGCGAAGCGCTTGGCGCGGCCGCGGATCGTGAGAAAACCGTCGGCGTCGAGCGCCACGATGTCGCCCGTGTCGTGCCAGCCTCCCGGCGGCGGTTCGACGACGCCCGGCTTCTCCGCGCGGAGATAGCCGGCCATGATGTTGGGGCCGCGCACGACCAGGCGCCCGCCGTTTTCCACGCCGGGGACCGGCTCCAGCCTCGCTTCCATGCCGGGCAGGAGCTTGCCGACCGTGCCCGCGCGGGCATACATCGGCGTGTTGATGGCGATCACGGGCGCGGCTTCCGTCACGCCGTAGCCTTCCAGGATGCGCAGGCCGAAGCGCTCCAGGTAGGTTTCGCGCGTGGAAGCCTTCACCGGCTCCGCGCCCGCGAAGCAGTAGCGAAGCGAGCGGAAGTCGTAGGCATGCGCCGTGCGCGCATAGCCCGACAGGAAGGTGTCCGTGCCGAAGATGATCGTCGCGTTGGAGCCGTAGATCAGCTCCGGCACGATCCGGTAGTGCAGCGGCGAAGGGTAGAGATAGACCGGCACGCCGGAGGCCAGCGGCAGGATGGTGCCCGCCGTCAGGCCGAAGGCGTGGAACATCGGCAGGACGTTGAACAGCTTGTCGGCCGAGTTGAAGTCGATGCGGCTCGCCGCCTGCGCGACGTTGGCCAGGATGTTGCGGTGCGTGAGCACCACGCCCTTGGGCGTGCCCTCCGAGCCGGAGGTGAACAGGATCACGGCCGGGTCGTCCGGCTTGGCGGCAACCAGCGGGCGGCTGCGCCGCAGGAAGCCCCTGGCCTTGTCGAAGGCAGAGACGGAGGCGCGCAGGTCGTCCAGCCAGACGAAGCGCACGTCGCTTGAAAGCTCTTCCGCCAGGGCTTCGAGCTTGGCCTGTTTGACGAAGGCGCGAGAGGAAAGGATCGTGCGTACTTCCGCGGCCTGTGCCGCCGCTCGGATGTTGGCGGGACCGGAAGTGAAGTTGATCATCGCGGGCACCTTGCCCGCCGACATCACGCCCAGCAGCGTCGCGCAGGCGCCGTTGGCGTTGGGCAGCATGACGCCGAGCACCTTCTGGTCGGGGAACAGGGTGCGGAACTTTGCGCCCAGAACCGCGGCGCCGGCCAGAAGCTTGCCGTAGGAAAGCTTGCCGGAAACGGGATCCTGGACGGCCAGCGCACCCATGCCGCGCTCGTCGGCCGCCGCCACGATCTTTTCCAGGATGGTCGTGTCCGTGTCGCGGGTGCGGAACACCAGGTCGGACATCACCTCATAGAGCGCGGCACCCGCGGCCGCGCGGCGCTTGCGCCCGGCGAGTCCGGCCGGAACCTGGAGCCTGACGGGGGGAAGGATCGTCACCTTGACCTTGGGAAACAGGCTGCGGCGCACATGCATCGCAGTCAGCCGCGAGAAGAAGCTCTTTTCGAGACCGTCGATCTTGATCGGCACGATGGGCGCGCCGGTCTTGTCGGCAACAAGAGCGGCGCCGTCATAGACCTTCATCAGGCTGCCCGTGACCGTGATGCGGCCTTCGGGGAAGATCACCATGGGGTCGCCGTTTTGCACCACCTTGATCAGCGTGCGGGTTGACATCGGCTTGGCCGGGTTGAGCGGGAGCGCGCGGGTCAGCTTCAGGAACGGCTTGACCCACCAGGCCTGGGCGATGTTGTAATCGATGGCGAAGACCGGCTCCCGGTCGGTCAGCGCAAGCGCCAATCCGGCATCGAGAAAGCTCACATGGTTGAGCGCGAGGATGGGCGCCGGCCCGGCGTCCTTCAGGTTCTCCAGGCCTTCCACTTCCAGGCGATGGAAGGCGCGGAAGAAGATCGATATCGCATCGCGGAACGCGCTGGTGGGCAGGGTGCGGAGCATCAGGACCGCGGCCGCGAGGTTGAGCACGGCAAGGCCCGCCAGAACGGCCGGGAGCGAGGCCCCCGCCGCCTGCACGGCCGCCACCGCCACGCCGCCGGCCGCCATGAAGCCGGCATTGACCGCGTTCACCGCCGCGACCACCCGCGCACGGCGCTCAGGCGGCGCCCAGGCCTGCACGGCGGCGAATGTCGGCACCACCAGGAAGGCGCTTGCCAGCGCCATGCCGGCGAGGTCGAACGCGACCCGGATCGTGCCGGGGCCGGCGAAGAAGGCGAGGAGGCTCTGCGCCTCCCCTCCTGCCGCCATGCCGCGGACGCTCCAGGCGAGGTCGAGGCCGAACAGGCCCATCAGCGCCGTTCCGACCGGAGCCGGCAGCAGGACGATGCGGCCCTTGGACATCCAGGCGGCAAGCGCGGAGCCGATCGCCACCGCGACGGCGAACACCGCGAGATAGGCGGTGACAATGGTCTCGCCGCCGCCGAGCACCGTCTTGACGAGCGGCGGCAGGACCGAAAGCAGGATCGCGCCGGCCAGCCAGAACCACGAAATCATCAGCGCGGCGCGCCAGATGCGCTTGGTCTCCCGGATCTCGCCGACGAGGCGGACCGTGGAGCGCAGGATGTTGCGGTCCACCTTCAGCGCCGGATCGGCCTCGCCGGTCGCGGGGATGAAGCGGCTGGCAAGCCAGCAGGCCACCGCCAGGCCCAGCATCATCGGCCCGAACACGAGCGCGCTGATGCCGCGGGAGGCAACGAGACCGCCGACGATCGTGCCGCCGAGGATCGCGCCGAAGGTGGCGGCCTCGATCCAGGCATTGGCCTTGGGCAGTTCGTGGGCGGGCAGATGGTCGGGCAGGATGCCGTACTTGATCGGCCCGAACAGGGCGGACACCACGCCGAAGGCGAACAGCGCGGCCATGATCAGGGGAATGGAGGAGAGCGCGATGCCCACGACCGCGATGCCTGCCGCGCCGATCTCGGCGAACTTCAGGCGGCGCGCCACCAGCGCCTTGTCGAAGCGGTCGGCAAGCTCGCCGCCCAGCGCCGACAGAAGCAGGAAGGGCAGGATGAACACCGCGCCCGCAAGCGTGACGAGCGACGCCGCCTCGCTGCTCGCCAGCTTGAAGAGGATCAGGAAGACCAGCGTGTTCTTCAGGAAATTGTCGTTGAAGGCGGACAGGAACTGCGTCCAGAACAGGGGCGCAAAGCGCCGCGACCGCATCAGGTGACTGCTCATCGTTGTTTTTTCCGGGTGGTTGCCTTGCGGACAGGGCATAGCAGAGCAGGCCGGGCTTAAGCCCGTGCTGTATCCGCTTCGCGCCTTGCCATTGCGGTTACGAAACGGTTCATGCGTCGCCGCGGTTGACGTCCATCAGGAACCGCTCGGTCCTGGCGTCCTCGATCCGGTTGACGAAGCGCCCGGCTTCCTCCTCGTCCCGCAGCGTCTTGGTGACGGAAACGGAGGTGTGCACCAGCATGATCGCGGCCATGGCGTAAAAACCCTTGGCGGCAAAGCTCGCCTCCAGGAAGTAGATGCCGCCTGCCATCATGGATGCCGCGACGAGAAAGCCTGCGACCGTAAAGGCCTTCCAGGCGCCGGTGCTCTTGTTTGGGGAGTGGATGTTGTTGGACATGGGTTCGCTCCTTCGTTTGAACTCGTCTGCTTCACGACGCCGTGCGGGCTGCCCGCTTCGCCGGCCGTTCGAGAACCGGCTCTGCAACAAAGGCGGAAGACCGTTTGCACATGACCTTTCCTCCTTTATGAACGTTGTTCATAGGTGGGAGATACACGATCCTGAACAATGTTCAAGCTGATTTCTGAACGATGTTCAAGTCGGACGGCGGAGTGGTTAAGGATGGAGAAACGCGGGGCCAAGCGCGAAGCGCTGCGGGAAAGCCTGATCAAGGCGGCGGAGGCGAGGATCACCCGGTCGGGATTGGCGGGCTTGCGGGCGCGGGACGTGACGGCGGATGTCGGCTCAGCGCTGGGAGGGCTCTACAACGCCTTCGCGGACCTCGACGACCTGATCCTGCACGTCAACGCCGGCACGCTCGCCCGCCTGCACCGCCTGGCCGAGGCAAGACTGGCCGAAACCGCCGACCCGCGCGCTGCCCTCCAGGCGCTGGCCGCGGCCTACCTTGCCTTCGCACGCGAGAACCACACGCTTTGGTCGGCGCTGTTCGAGCACCGTCTGGAAGGCGACACGCTGCTGCCCGACTGGTTCATGGCGGAGCAGACGGCGCTTATCCACCTGATCGGCAAGCCGCTTGAGGCGCTGGCGCCCAGCCTGAACGAAACCGCCCGCCTGATGCGCTCGCGCACCTTGTTCGGCGCGATCCACGGCATCGTCGTGATCTCGACGGAGCGGCGCTTCGTCGGCGTTCCGGATGAGGCGCTTGCAGGCGAGCTTGCGCGCTTCGTGGACATCGTCGTGTCCGGCATGGAACAGGAGGGCTAGAGTATCCGACGGTTAATCGCACGCAGCCTGTCTTTTGAATGACAACCCGGCAAGCATGCCCTGCATAGGCGGGCACGGCTCGATGCCCGGCGGAATGGCGCCCGCGTACGCCCTCATGAGTCTGTTCCATCTGCCGGCCTGGCTCAGGCTCGCAGCCGGTATGCTTGGACACTTGGAGGTGAAGGGATGGCGGTCGCGGCGATGCCGCGGCGGCAGGCTGACCCCGCCCAAGCGGCGGAAAAGTTTGTGGAAACCCCGGTTCGTTCTTGATCCGTTTCGCAAGAGGGAGCAGGATTCGCTGCCGCGGCGTTTGTTCTCCCGCGGCGGCACGCCTGACCGATCTCCGCGGGAGAGGCAGGCGGCCCGTGGTTGCAGGGGCTGAAGGGTTTTTGCCGATGGCGACGCTGAAGGAATTCGAGGAAGCGCTTCGATCCTACAACATGGTTTCGGCGCTGGCCGTGCTGGAAGAGCTTCGCAAGCGCGACAAGGCCAAGCGCTCGATCGCGCCGGCACGCCGCGTTGTCGGCAAGAAGATGACGCCGGAACTCGCCCAGACCATCCTTGAGATGCACAAGACGACAGTGATGACGCAGCAGGAGATCGCCTTCAAGCTCGGCGTCAACCAGGGCCGCGTCAACGAGGTGATCAAGCGCGGCAAGTGGCTGACCGACGACCCGGCCGCACCCGAACAGGTCGCCCGCGACAAGGCGCTAGCCCGCATCGATAAGCCGGCGCGACCGAGAAGGCAGGCATCCGGGGAGAAGAAGGCCAAGCCGGACGGCGCCGCGCCCAAGAAGAAGGGCAAGGGCGGTCCCGCGCAGCTTGCGATGTTCGGGGATCTTTGATCACGATCGGCGCAGGTTCCGGCTGCGCCAATCAATGGTGTTTCTGCTTAGCCCCCAAGGCGCCCCTCGTGGCGCTGGTAACTCAAACCGCTTTTCAGGCTTTGTTTTTGTTGTAGAGGTCGAACACCACGGCGCCGAGCAGCACGAGGCCCTTGATGACCTGCTGCCAGTCGATGTTGACGCCCATGATCGACATACCGTTGTTCATCACGCCCATGATGAAGGCGCCGATCACCGCGCCGGCGACTTGGCCGACGCCGCCCAGCGCCGAGGCGCCGCCGATGAACACGGCCGCGATCACGTCGAGTTCGAAGCCCAGTCCCGCCTTCGGCGTCGCGGTGTTGAGGCGCGCGGCGAAGATCAGGCCGGCGAGCGCCGCCAGCATCCCCATGATGATGAAGATGAAAAAGGTCATGCGCTCCGTCTTGATGCCGGAGAGTGCGGCTGCCTTGACGTTGCCGCCCATGGCGTAGATGCGCCGGCCGAAGGTCATCCGCTTGGTGATGAACACGAAGGCGGCGATCAGGATGCCCATGACGATCAGCACGTTGGGCAGGCCCCGGTAGGAAGCGAGTTTGTAGATCAGGAACAGGATGATCGCCGACATCACCACGTTCTTCAGCACGAACAAGCCGAAGGGTTCCGCTTCGTAGCCGTGCTTCTCGCGGTTGCGGCGGCTGGACAGCGACGACCAGATCATCGCCGCGACGATGAGAAGGCCGATCAGCACCGTCGTGGAATGCAGCACCACGCCGGTCGCCGGCACCGCCTTGCCGGCCGCATCGAGCGCCGGGGCGAACAGCGTGAGCGGCCCGATCACGTCGGGGATAAAGCCGGCGGACAGAAGCTGGAAGGTGGGGGGGAACGGGCCGACGGAAGCGCCGCCGAGCAGCCACAGCGCCAGCCCCTTGAACACCAGCATGCCCGCCAGCGTCACGATGAAGGAGGGGATCCGCATATAGGCGACCCAGTAGCCCTGGGAGGCGCCGATCAGCCCCCCGACGGCGATGCAGGCGATGCCGGCCAGGATCGGGTTCCAGTGGTAGTTCACCATCAGCACGGCGGCGACCGCGCCGACGAAGCCCGCGACCGAGCCCACCGACAGGTCGATGTGGCCCGCCACGATCACCAGCAGCATGCCCAGCGCCATGATGATGATGTAGGAGTTCTGGAGGATCAGGTTGGTGAGGTTCACCGGCTTGAACAGCACGCCGTTCGTGGTGAACTGGAAGAAGAGCATGATCGCGATGAGCGCCAGCACGAGGCCGTACTCGCGCAGGTTCTCCTTCAGCGCAGCTTGCGCCGATGCCTTGGCCGGGCTGACGATGGTGCCGGCGGTTTCGGTGCTCATGATGCCACCCTCTCCCTTCTCTTGACTTCGTCTTCGAGCGCCTCTTCGCGGGTTTCCCCGCGCACGATCGCCCGCATGATCTTTTCCTGGCTCGCTTCCTTCGACGGCATCTCGCCGACCAGGCGGCCTTCGTTCATGACGTAGATGCGGTCGGTGATGCCCAAGAGTTCCGGCATCTCGGAGGACATCACCAGGATGCCCTTTCCTTCCCCAGCCAGCCGGTTGATGATCGTGTAGATCTCATACTTCGCGCCGACGTCGATGCCGCGCGTCGGCTCGTCCAGGATCAGCACGTCCGGATCGGCGAACAGCCACTTGGAGAGCACCACCTTCTGCTGGTTGCCGCCGGAAAGGTTGCCGGTGATCTGATAGACGGAGGAGGAGCGGATATTGGTCTTGCGCCGGTACTCGTTGGCCACCGTCAACTCGCCCATGTCGTCGATCACGCCGCCCTTCGACACGCCCTTCAGGTTGGCGGCCGTAACGTTGTGCTTGATGTGGTCGATCAGGTTGAGGCCGAAAGTCTTGCGGTCCTCGGTGGCGTAGGCGAGACCCTGGTCCACCGCCTTGCCGACGGTGGAAACATCCACCGGCTTCCCGCGCAGGAAAACCTCGCCGGAGATCTTGGTGCCGTAGCTCTTGCCGAACACGCTCATGGCGAACTCGGTGCGGCCGGCGCCCATCAGCCCGGCGATGCCGACGACCTCGCCGCGGCGGACGTTGAGGCTGATGTTCTTGATCACCTGCCGCTCAGGGTGGATCGGGTGATAGACCGACCAGTTCTTCACCTCGAAGATCACCTCGCCGATGTCCGGCTCGCGCGAGGGATAGCGGTCGTCGAGCGAGCGGCCGACCATGGAGGTGATGATGCGCTCCTCCGAAATCTGCTCTTGCGCAAGCGTCTCGATCGTGTGGCCGTCGCGGATCACCGTGATGCGGTCGGCGACGCGCCCGACCTCGTTCAGCTTGTGCGAGATCAGGATGCAGGAGATGCCCTGCCGCTTGAATTCGAGCAGCAGGTCGAGCAGCGCCTGGCTATCCTTTTCGGAAAGCGATGCCGTAGGCTCGTCGAGGATCAGGAGCTTGACATCCTTGGCCAGCGCCTTGGCGATCTCGACAAGCTGCTGCTTGCCCGTGCCGATATTGGTGATCAGCGTGTCCGGGTCTTCGTTCAGGCCGACCTTGCGCAGGAGTTCGGCGGCGCGGCGGCGCGAAAAGTTCCAGTCGATGACGCCGCCCTTGGCCTGCTCGTTGCCCAGAAAGATGTTTTCGGTGATGGAAAGCATCGGCACCAGGGCAAGCTCCTGGTGGATGATGACGATGCCGACATGCTCGCTGTCGCGGATGCCGGTGAAGCGGCATTCCTTGCCGAGGAAGCGGATGTCGCCTGTATAAGACCCGAAGGGGTAAACGCCGGAAAGCACCTTCATCAGCGTGGATTTGCCGGCGCCATTCTCGCCGACGACCGCGTGGATCTCGCCCGCGCGCACGTCCAGATTGACGTCCGTCAGCGCCTTGACGCCCGGAAACGTCTTGGTGATGCCGCGCATCTCCAGAATCGTCTCAGCCATGCAGCCTCCCGATCGCACCTGCCCGGCCGCGGGCTGAAGCGAGCATTCCAAAAAGCAGACTATTCAACTTGAACACAAACGAAAAGAGCCCCGCAGCGGCGTGCGGGGCTCCCTTTCATAGTGCTCTGCCGGAGCGCTTGCGGAAAGCCGCTCCGGCGAGTCGGCTGGTGGTGGCGTCGAGAACCGGAGCGGAGCGTACCTTGATGGTACGTGAGCCTAGGCAAGCGCAGACGACGCCGGCAGACGGCCGCCGGAGTGGAGTTTCCGCAAGTGCGGCTTATTGCAGGTCTTCCTTCTTGATATAGCCGGATTCCACCACCGTCTTCTCGTAGTTGGCCTTGTCCACCTCGTAGGGCGTCAGCAGGACGGAGGGGATGACCTTTACGCCGTTGTTGTAGGTCTTGGTGTCGTTGATCTGGCTCGGCTCCTTGCCGGACAAGGTCTCGTCCACGACTTCGGCGGCGACCTTGGCGAGTTCGCGGGTGTCCTTGAAGATCGTGGAATACTGCTCGCCGGCGATGATGCCCTTGACCGAAGGCGTTTCGGCGTCCTGGCCGGTCACGATCGGCCAGGGCTGGTCGGCCGAGCCGTAGCCGACGCCGCGAAGCGAAGAGATGATGCCGCGGGACAGGCCGTCATAAGGGGCCAGCACGCCGTGGACGCGGTCGCCGCCGGAGTAGTTGGCGGACAGGATGTTGTCCATGCGGGCCTGCGCCACCGCGCCGTCCCAGCGCAGCGTGCCGACCTTGTCCATGCCGGTCTGGCCGGACACGATCTTGACGTCGCCTTTGTCGATCATCGGCTGAAGCACGCTCATCGCGCCGTCATAGAAGAAGAAGGCGTTGTTGTCGTCCGGCGAGCCGCCGAAAAGCTCGACGTTCCACGGCTTCTGGTCGGGGAAGCGCTCTTTCAGGCCCTTCACCAGGGATTCGGCCTGGAGCACGCCGACCTTGAAGTTGTCGAAGGTGGCGTAGTAATCGACGTTGCCGCTGTTGCGGATCAGGCGGTCATAGGCGATCACCTTGATGCCGGCGTCATGCGCCTTCTGAAGCACGTCCGACAGCGTGGTGCCGTCGATGGAGGCGACGACCAGCGCTTTCTCGCCCTGCGTCACCATGTTTTCGATCTGGGCAAGCTGGTTCGGGATGTCGTCCTCGGCATACTGGAGATCGACCTTGTAGCCCTTGGCTTCCAGCGCCTTGGAAAGCTCATTGCCGTCCGAAATCCAGCGCAGCGAAGACTTCGTCGGCATGGCGATGCCGACCGTGCCCTTGTCCTGCGCTTGAGCCGGGCCGAAGGTCATCGCGGCAAAGCCGAGTGCGGTCGCTGCCATCAGCAGCCGTCTGTTGAGTTTCATTTTGATCCACTCCCTGGTTGATCCGATGAGCGCCGCCCTCCTCGGTGTCGCGCAGGCGCGAAAAGCGCCCGCCGCCCGAACGGTCCGGTGCATGATGAAAAAAGAAAAGGCCTCCCAAGCCATTCCGGATTTTTCCGCCGTTCGCCTGCCAGAGGCCGGGTGAAACGGGGCGCCGGAACGCGTGGACCCTGGCTTCAACTGGCCTCGCTTGTCAAACGCAATTTTTTCGGGACCTGCAACAAAAACGGGGAAAGCGCGGCAGATCGCCCGGCGGCGGGCAAGCGGGAACGAAGCGGCACGACAGCCGTAATCCGGCAACGCGCAATCGGACCCTTCCCCATGACCCTGCCCATGCCCCGCCTTTCGCTTTCCCGCCGCAGGCTCCTGGTCTCCGGCTCGCTCGGCGTCGCAGGCGCGGTGCTCGCCAGAGGATCGGCGGGCGCGCAGAACCCGCCCGGTCCGGCGCCGGTGGATGTGGGAACGGTGAAGAGCGGCAAGGTGGAATTTCCCAACTGGAAGGGCGCCGCCGACCGGCCCTCCGCCCCGCCGCCCGCGCCTTTGCCCGACTCCGAGCGCGTCGGTTTCGCGATCGTCGGCCTCGGCCGGCTGGCGCTGGAGGAGGTCATGCCCGCCTTCGCCCAAACGAAGAAGGCCAAGGTCGTGGCGCTCGTCTCTGGTACGCCGGACAAGGCCAAGGCGGTCGCCGCGCAGCATGGGATCAAGCCGGATTCGATCTACTCCTACGGCGACATGGGGCGCATGGCCGACAACCCGGAGATCAAGGCGGTCTATGTCATCACGCCCAACGCCATCCACCTGCGCGACGTGAAGGCAGCGGCAGCGGCCAAGAAGCATGTGCTCTGCGAAAAGCCGATGGCGGTGTCTTCCGCGCAGGCCCGCGAGATGATCGCCGCAGCCAAGGAGAACGGCGTCAAGCTGATGATCGCCTACCGCGTGCAGTACGAGCCGTTCAACCGCGAAGCGCGAAAGATGCTGCGCTCCGGCGAATACGGCGCCGTGCGCATCATCGAGGCCGTCAACACCCAGGTGCAGGGCGACCCCAGCCAGTGGCGCATGAAGAAGGCCCTGGCCGGCGGCGGCGCGCTGCCCGACATCGGCCTCTACTGCCTGAACACGGCCCGCTTCTATACCGGCGAGGAGCCCGCGGAGGTGTTCGCGCGCATCCACAACACGCCGAACGATCCGCGCTTCGCGGAAGTGGAGGAAACCATCGCCTTCACCCTGCGCTTTCCCTCCGGCATCCTGGCGCAGTGCTCCGCCAGCTACGACGCGCACGAGTCCAAGGATTTCACGCTGCGCCTGCAAAAGGCGTCGATCGACGTGCCGAACGCCTTCGCCTACGGGGGGCAGCAGCTGAAGCTGATGCAGCGGCGCGACGACGCGGAAGGCATCACCGAGATCAAGCTCGACGTGAAAAACCAGTTCGCGGAGGAGATCGACCATTTTGCGGCCTGCGTGCTGGAAAACCTCGATCCCTTCACGCCGGGCGAGGAAGGATTGCAGGACCACCTGATCATGGAAGCGCTGTACAAGTCGGCGGAGACAGGGCAGCCCGTGGCATTGGAAGCGCAGGGGAAGTTGGATGCTTTCCGCGGACCGGAGCCGAAGGAAGGGAGCTGAGGCGCTTACCTCATTTCAATTCACGCCTCTGACAGCCGTCACCGCTCACTGTCCTGCCGGACAGGGAGGGGTGCGGCGGCTCGATCTCAGGAAACGGCCGGTGCCGGCCGGCTCTGCCGCGGCAGCAGCTTGCCGAAGAGACGGCCGAGCACCCGCTCCAAATCGTCGATCAGCGTATAGACAGCCGGCACATAGACGAGGCTGAGCACCGTCGAGGAAAGAAGCCCGCCGATCACCGCGACCGCCATCGGCGCGCGGCTTTCGGCGTCGGCGCCCAAACCAAGCGCGATCGGCGCCATGCCGGCTCCCATGGCAAGCGAGGTCATGACGATGGGGCGGGCGCGCTTCCTTGCAGCGTCCATCAAGGCAGTCAGCCGGTCCTCGCCGTTGCGGCGGGCAACGATCGCGTATTCCACCAGGAGGATCGAGTTCTTGGCGGCGATCCCCATCAGCAAAAGCACGCCGATCAGCACGGAAACGGCGATGGACGATCCCGTGAGCCAGAGGAAGCCGAAGGCGCCGCCGATGGAGAGCGGCAGGGCTGTCAGGATCGTCACCGGCTGGAGGAACGAGTTGAAGAGCAGCGCCAGCGTGGCGAACATCAGCAGCACGCCGGTGGCGATCGCCACCGTGAAGCCCGAAAACAGTTCCGCCAGCCTCTTGGAATCGCCCTGCGCCAGTTCGGAGATGCCGGCGGGAAGCTGCTTCATCGTAGGCAACGCTTCGACCGCCCTTTGCGCCTGGCCGAGCGTCAGGTTGGACAGTTCGGCTTCCACCGTCACGCGCCGCTCGCCGTCCACATGCGAAATCGTCGTCGGCCCTGCCGCGAACCGGAACGAGGCGATGCTGCCGAGCGGCACCGTTGCATGGCTGCCCTTGATCGCCAGCGTGGCGATCTGGTCAAGATCGCTGCGCGCCGCGTCGGTCAGCGTCGGGATGACATAGACCTGACGGTCGCCGAGGTTGAACTTCGGCAGGGCGCTGTCATTGTCGCCGAGCGTCGAGATGCTGAGCAGGCGCGCGACCTGCGCGACGGAGATGCCGGCCGCCGCCATGCGCTCCTTGTCCGGCACTACGACGAGTTCGGGCTTGGCCGCGGCCGCGTCCGAGATCGGGTTGAGGATGCCAGGCACATCAGCCATCTCGGTCGCCAGTCTGGCCGCCGTGGCAGCCAGCAGGTCACTGTCGGCGCCGACAAGCGTAACGGAAATCTTCGCGCCGGACTGTCCGTCGGCGCCGAACTGGATGCGTGCGCCGGGGATATCGCGCAGGAGGGGCGCGGTGTTCGCTTCGAACTCCTGCTGCGACGCGGTGCGTTCGCCGCGGGATTTAAGGTTCGCCGTCACAGTGGCGGACGTCACGCTGGCCGTTGCGCTGCCGCGGCCCGGTCCCCCGCCGCCCTGCGTGCTCGTGCCGATCGTCGTGAACACGCTCTGCACCTCAGGCTGCGCCTGGAGCACCTTGCTCACGGCCTGCGCCGCAGCATCGGTCTCCGCCAGCGTGGAGCCGGGCTGAAGCGTGACGCTCGCCACCGCGCGGCCGCGGTCGGTGGCCGGCATGAACTCGGTCGGCAGTTTTGTCGCCAGGAAGACGGAAGCCGCGAAGAAGCCGATGCCGGCAAGCAGCGTCAGCCAGCGGAAGCGCAACGCCTTTTTCAGGATCGCAAGATAGACGCGCACCCAGCCGGGCGTTTTTTCCTCGCCGTGCCCGCCCCCGGCCTTCATGAAATAAGCGCCGAGCAGAGGCGTCAGCGTGCGCGCGACGAGCAGCGAGAACAGCACGGACACGCAGACGGCCACCGCGAAGCTCGCGAACAGCTTTCCCGGAATGCCCGGCATGAAGGCGACCGGCACGAACACCGCGACGATGGTCATGGTGGTCGCCACGACCGCAAGCCCGATCTCGTCAGCCGCCTCTATTGCGGCATCGAAGGCCGATTTGCCGCTGGTCCGCATGTGGCGGACGATGTTCTCGATCTCCACGATCGCATCGTCCACCAGGATGCCGACGACCAGGGAAAGCGCCAGAAGGGTGATGTTGTTGAGCGACAGGTCGAGCCACGCCATCACGGCAAAGGTCGGGACCAGCGAAAGCGGCAGCGCGGTGGCGGAAACCAGCGTCGCGCGGAAGTCGCGCAGGAACAGGAACACCACGGCGATCGCCAGAGCTGAGCCGACCCACAGCGCTTCCACCGCCGCGTCGTAGCTTGCCTGCACGAAGTCGGAGGAGGACGTGACTTCGGTGAAGCTCGCCTTCGTGTCGCCGGCGTCCAGCGCCTTCACGGCCGCCCGCGCGGCCTTCGTCACGCCGACCTGGGACGAGCCCTTGGCGCTGAACACGGAAAAGGAGACGACCTCCGCGCCGTTCAGCCGGGCGCGGGAGCGCGGTTCCTCCCACCCGTCCACGATCTTAGCCATGTCGGCCAGCCGCATGGATTGGCCAGAACTGAGCGTGATCGGGATGTCGCCAAGCTCGGCGACGGAGGAAACGCGGCCGAGCGTGCGCACGGATTGTTCCGCCGCGCCGATCACCGTGCGCCCGCCCGACTGGTTCGCCGTCTGCGCGGCGAGCGCGGCGGAGATGTCGCCGACGGTCACGCCCAGCGCATTCAGCCGGTCGGGATCAAGCTTGACGAGGACCGCGCGCGACACGCCGCCGGAGCGCGTGATCTTGGAAACGCCGTCCACCTTGAGCAAGGCTTTGGACACGTCGTTATCGACATACCAGGACAGCGCGTCCGGGCTCATGCCCGGCGCATCGACGACATAGGTCAGGATGGCCTGGTCGCCGGCATCCACGCGGGCGACGACCGGCGTTTCGGCTGTCGAAGGAAGCTGGCTTTGAACGGAGGTGACGGCGTTGCGCACGTCGTCCACCGCCTTGGTGAGGTCGGAGTCGAGCGCGAACTCGATGGCGGTGACGGAGGCCCCTTCGCTGATCGTGGAGGACACGCTTTCCACGCCGGAAACGGTCGAGACCGCATTTTCCACAAGGGTGGCGACCTGGGCTTCGATCTCGGTCGGCGAGGCGCCGGTCTGCGCCACCGACACCGTGACCACGGGAAAGTCGATGTCCGGCAGGTTGTTCACGCGCAGTTTGCCAAACCCCCAGACGCCGGCAAAGGCCAGCGCCAGAAACAGCACGATCGTCGGGATGGGGTGGCGGATCGCCCAGGCGGAGATGTTCTTCATGGGATCAGTTCCCGCTCACCACGCGCACGCGGTTGCCTTCGTGGAGGAAGCCGGCTCCTTCAGCGACCACCGCTTCGCCCGGCCGGATGTCGCCGGACACCGCGACGCGGCCATTCAAGCGCGCGCCGGCTTCCACCGTGCGCCGTGACACGGTGCCGTCCTGCGCCACCGCGAAGACCGTGGTCTGCCCCTCCGTCCAGGTGAGCGCGTTTTCCGCCACCGTCAGGCGGGAGGACTCGCCGGAACGGATCGTTCCCCGCACGAACATGCCGGCCCGGAAGCCGGAATTGTCGGGGAGCCGCACGGAAACAGTCGCCAGATGCGTAGCGGCATCGACCGTCTGGCCGAGAGAAGAGACCTGCGCCTCGATCTGGCTCCCCGCGGGGGTCTGAAGCGTCACGGGATCGCCCAGGACGATAAAACCGATCTGCCGCTCCGGCACCTTGATCTTGGCTTCGAGCGCTCCGTCGCGCTGGATGCGCGCGATCTCCGTGCCGGCCTGCACCACCCCGCCCGCCACCGCCGGCTCGGCCGAGACGATGCCGGCGAAAGGCGCCCGCACCTCGGTGCGGCCAAGCTGGATCGCCAGCGTCTCGCGCACCGCCTTGGCGCCGTCGAGCGCGGCGGTGGCGGTCTCGACCGCGGTGGCGCGGTCGTCGGCGGTCGCGGCCGGTATGGCGCCGGTCCGGGTCAGCTTCTCCGCGCGGGTGGTGGCGGCGTTGGCG
>CAXTCF010000049.1:0-24172 GCA_964242945.1 uncultured Rhizobiaceae bacterium
GCCGCAATGGTCCTCGTCCAACGCATCGCCAGACAATTATGAAACGGGGTCTTAATGATAAACTTGACCACATCGGTGGGCTTTACGTGTACCGTGACGGTGTCCGAATACTGCCGTACGGCGACTACTCTTTCGATTGGATCGACGTTGAGAAGCGTCGCAATAAGGGTGCAGGCTACTACTTTTTCTCATTCAGAAGAATGTTCGGTGCCGTTCTTCTCACTCGTGCTGACAATGGGGAGTTGCAGGAAAAGGCAGGGCGCGAGGGCTTCCAGCAAAACGAAGCCTACCGGCAGATTCGCGATATCCTCATCAACTTATTGGTGCAACTGGCGGCCGAGTTCTTCCGAAAATCGGGTGCTAACACCGAGGCGTTCGAGACTACCCAAGCGGAGATCCGGAAGCGGTCTGCCGCCTTGGAACGCCAGCAGAAGCGATCCGCGACCAAGAGACGAAACTTCGCCGCCTCGCTGGATGCATTCGGAGAAGATCGCCGTGCTGGATTGCCGATGACGGAAGTAGCCAACCTGATGCGTCTCACGCAATCTCGCATGGACGTTGCGGCGAGGCTGCCCGATCAGGACAAGGCGGCTACTGCGCTTATTCGAGCTGAACAAGAGGCGATTACCGCGCTCGCCGCGCTTCGGCAAAAGTATACTAAAAAGCGTCCTGCCGGAGTCGCATTAGGTCGGGAGCTTCAGCGTGACTGGGACGCGTACGTCATCGAGCGGCAGCGGCTCGAGACCGAAGTTTTCGCACCGTTCGAGCAACAGGTTGCTAGCACGCTAGGTGCGGTAGCCGAGCAAGCCCGCGTATACATCGACCAGCGAAAACGTCTGGAGGAGCGGATCAAGTCGCTCGCCAACGAGCGCAAAAAGGATTTGGCCGAGGCTGTCCGGCAGGCCAACGCCACGGCGTCGGATACCCGGCAGACCGTTTTCACCATTACGGAGCGCGCCCGGCTTGCGCTGGACGAAACCGTCAGGTCGATCCAAGCAGACCTCAACCGAACGGACCTCTCGGGCATGGACCCCGAACGCATAGAGGATATGCGACGGCGCTGGGAAGAGCAACTGACTGAGATCGAGGGTCGCCACCGCGAAGCGCTGATGGCCGCGCGGGACATGTTGGCCTCATTGGCGGAGAACCTTCGAGCGTCCGACGGTGACGAGCCCGCGCAGATCATGCAGGCCATGGAAGAGCGTATGATGGCTCTGGAAGAGCAGGCCGACGAGGACTTCGAGATGGTGCAGCTCGGTCTCGCGGTCGCGATCATCAATCACGAGTTTTCCGCCTCCATCAAGCGTGTCCGAAGGAGCATTCAGGAGCTCGGTCAGATATCTCGCAGAAGCGACGGATTGCGCCCGCTCTATGAGTCGATACGCGCCAACTTCGAGCACCTGGACGGGCATCTCAACCTGTTCACGCCATTGCAGCGGCGCCTGCATCGCTCCGCGCTCAAAATCGATGGCCGCGAAATACTCAATTACTGCAACGACCTATTCTCCAATCGGTTCGAGCGTCACAAGGTTAAGCTGGTGGCAACCGAGGATTTCGTCGAGGCCGCAGTCGAATGTTATCCCTCGACCTTGTTTCCTGCCGTCATCAATATCGTCGACAATGCCCTGCATTGGCTCGACGCGGTGCCGTCCGACCGACGGATCGAGCTGCACGCCGACCGAACTGGAATCTACATTTCCAACAACGGGCCGGGGATAGAGTCGTTCGATGCTCAGCGTATTTTCGAGCGTGGTTTCAGCCGGAAAGCCGGCGGCCGCGGCCTCGGGTTGTTCATCTCCGCCAAGGCGCTTGAGGCGGAAGGCTTGTCCCTGACCTTGGGTTTACCGCCGCGCTCTGATTACGCGGTGACTTTCGTGATCCTGATCAAGAATATCGGAGCAAAGAAGTGACGTCGGTTCAGCAATTCGCTCTGACCGCGGCACGCAAGTATCTGCAGAGCGTGGTTTTCGTGGATGACGAAATTTACCAGCAAGTTCCAGTTACGAAGGTAAAGGCAGATGTCGGGGGCGGCATCATAGCGATGCAAGTGTATGCGAAACCCCGGGAGCCGAAAGTAGAGGATGTAATCGAGATGCCGCCCGCGGGCCACCAAGACGAAGAGGCGGGCGGCGCGCTCTATCATCCCAAGCATTTGGTCGAAAGCTTCGCTCGGGAGCGCATGGTCTGCGCGCTGTACGAGCCGAAGAGGGGGTTTGCGACTGATCCCGAATCCGAGCTGTTCAAGCTTTGCGAAAGGGCGGATGTCGTTATCCTGGATTGGGAGTTCTATCGCGAGCCAGGCAAGAAAGTAATGGAACTGGTGACTAACCTAGTGACGGCCGCTCAAACGACAGTTCCACACCACGTCAGGCTTTGCGCGATCTACACATCCACGCCGAACCTCAAGCACGTGGCATCTCAGTTATTCGATCACCTCAAGGGTCAGCAGTTGGAGATCGAGACCGACGGTGACTACAACATCAGTGCAGGATCATCCCGGATCATCGTCCTCGGAAAGCCTTCGACCGGCCGGCCTAAGGAACAGGAAGCCGCCGCCGGCGTCCCCGAAGCCGATCTTGCGGAGCGGATCATCAGAGAGTTCGCGATTATGCACGAGGGCATTCTGCCCTCCATGGCACTGCACGGGCTGGCTAGTGTCCGAACCAACACGAAAAAAATCCTCGACAAGTTCCGCAAGGAGATGGACGGAGCATTTTTGGCGCATCGGGGCCTGATTCTGCCGGGTGACGATGCCTTCGAGCAGGTGCCCGAATTGTTGGCGGAAGAAGCACTTGCCGTCATGGTCGACAACAGAATCAATTCGGACCTAGCGAAGAAGCTGGCAGAAAAGGTGATTGATGCGTTCGACTTGAAAACTGTCTGGCCAATCAAGGGGAACGCCGTGGCCCAGCCCGGTGAACTTGCAGTCAAGCTGCTGAAGGAGGGCCCAGCCAAGGTCAGCAGAAAAGTTGATCTCGATGCCAAGGCACTCGGTGATCTTCACAACGATCTTGACAAGGGCAAGACCTTGGCCAAGGAGCGGCTTGCCGCCCTTTATGCCTCGCGAACGCAGTACGGCAACGAGCGCACCCTCGAATTCGGCACCATCGTACGGTACGCCCCTGCTGCCGCTCCGCCAGAATATGCAATCTGCCTGATGCCGCTTTGTGACTGCGTACGGCTCAAACAGGCCGACTGGTACCAGTTTCCTTTTTGGAAGTTGCGTGTCGACAATAAGGGCGCCTCCGCAAAGGGGCTCGTGGTCGAGTTACCGGCGAAGGCTGGCTTCGTCGAACTCTACAGCATGGGAAAACCACGAGATCAGTTGTGGCTGGAGGAATTCCAGACCGCCGCCAAGATGGTGATGGCGGAACAGAGCGGCGATGGGTTCGTCTTTAAGGGCAAATCCAAGGAGGTAGAGTGGATCGCTCAGCTCAAGCCCAGTCACGCCCAACGCATTGCCCAAGACATCGGCACTTCCTTTTCCCGCATTGGTGTTCTTGAGGCTGAGTGGCTTCGGCTAAAGGCGGACCGTTAGGCCCTGTTACGGCTTGAGCCAATCCAGCGTTGCGGCCAGGCAGAGGACGCCTATGAAGCTGGTTGCGGTTTTCTCGTAGCGGGTGGCGACGGCCCGCCACTCCTTGAGCCTTGCCCAGAGGCGTTCGACGGTGTTGCGGTTGTTGTAGATCCAGTCTGGGCAGGCAAGTTGGAGATCGTTGCGCTTGGAGGGGATGGCGGGCCTGGCGCCGATGTGCCAGATGTGCTCGCGAAAGGTGTGGCTGGAATAGCCGCGGTCGGCGACCACCCACTTCGGCACACCGGGCAGTTCTTCCAGCAACGGCACAGCATGCGGCAGTTCGTGCGCCTGGCCGGGCGCGATGCGGAAGGCAATGGCCCGGCCCCTGCCATCAGCGATCACGCAGGCCTTGGTGCCATAGCCGCCACGAGAGCGGCCAAGCGCTTCACGATGATCTCGCTCTTTTGCAGTTCCCCCTTTCGAGCCGCCCCCGCTGCCTTCTGATGGGCGCGGATGCTGGTGCCGTCCAGGAAGGTGAGCCCAAGCCTGACACCACGCTCCTGTACCAGAGCAAGCAGCTTCTCCCACACGCCAAGATGCGCCCAGCGGATGAAGGTGTGCGCGGCCCGCCACCAAGGCCCAAGCTCGGCAGGCACGGCTCGCCACTTCGCCCCGTTGTCATGGCGCCACAAGATCGCTGCCATCGTGCGCCGCAGGTCCTGCGGCTGCGTCTTGCCCTTGGGCCGAACAGCTTCAATCAGCGGCTCCAGCATGGCCCATTGCGCGTCCGTCAGCATGCCTGATCCTCGAAAGGCAGCACAACGCTGGGCAGGCCACCCGGTTCAAGCCGTAACAGGGCCTAGTCCTAACTCAGGTTCAAAGAGACTAACCTTGAACAAAGAACTCACGACGAGAAGGTGGGCCATCCGACGGACTCTTCGGTGAGGAGAACATTGGCTCGCCTTTGCGTTCTATCCTGTCTCTGCTGCATTCATCGCCATGGCTACCTGGGCGACGTACGACCATGTTGTGACTACCGGATGGACGTCCGAGGCTGCTGCATGGGCACAAGCCGCCGGTTCGATTGCGGCAATCGTCGGGGCGGCTTGGATTGCTCAGGGAGAAGCCCGTCGAGCAAGAAGAGCGCGGCGTACGCTAGGGGAAGAAGCCGCTTGGTTCGCCCGATACGCAATCGTGCAGGCTCAGTTCGAATGCCAGATCATCGCTGCAGAACTCGTGAACAGCAAATCCAACTTAGAGAAGTCTAATTTTCGAAACTGGCGGCAGCGCGGCCGCACCGTGGCGATATCCCTCAACACCTTGGTCGACAAAGCCGATTACGTTCATCCATCGGTAGTACACGTTCTAGCGAACGCCAAGGTTTTGGTGGACGATTTGGTCGATGATCTGACACTGCTCGACACAGCTCTGGTCGATGGTGAGGTCAAGGATTCCGCGTTGGTAGAGCGCCTTGTCGCGCCACATCTCGCATTGCGTGAACTGATCGAACTCTACGACTCTCGCATGCGGGGGGTCAAACTGGCTCTGGATGAAGGCGATGACGCACTTCCGCATGGTGAGTGGCCATGGAACAGGCGCGAGCCTACTGCTTCTTCGGCAACGGGAGGCAGGCTCTCGATGTCGCCGACGCGACTGACGACATCCTTGCTCTTCACATCCGCCCAGCGGGCAACGGCGTAAACCTCGCCGTGCACGTCGACTGCAACGACGGCGCGCCGGTCGCCCCGTGCGAGATGGTAGCCGCGTGATTGCAGTGCTTGACGGAACGCCCGCCCGGAGTCGGAGGCCGCCCAGCATTGCTGCAAGACGGCCTTGATGACGCGCGGGTCCTGTCCGGTGCGTTTGGCCTTGAACCACTCGTACCGGTCGAAGTTGAGCGGGTTGCGCAGCGCCGGGTCGATCAGCCCCTCTGGCATCTTCCAGCCGTGCTCAAGGTAGAGCTTGCGCGAGATACCCTGCAGCTTCAGCTTGAAGTGCGGCTGGTCGATGGCGGTCATGGTCTCGGCATCAATGCGCGACCAGACACAATGCGCGTGCCGTCGGCCTTCCTTCTCGTGGAAGATGATGACACGCGGCTGGCCGGACAGGCCGAGCCTGGCCTCGGTCGCCTCAATGGCATCCATAAACGTTTGCAAGGACACGCTCTCTGCCTGTGGTGGGCTGAGAGCGAGCGAGAACAGAAACTTCTGGCACTTCGTGCCGCGGGCGACAGCTTGGGCCTCCCGGAGCGCGCCGACCACGTTGTCGGCCACGAAGCCGCGTATTTCGTGCAACTCGATATGCTCGTTCTCAGCTTTCATCAGGTGACGGCCGAGGTCGGTGGCGCCTCCGCGCTTGCTGCCTTTGAGGATCACGGCTGGCTGCCCTCGGTCAGCCCCAGCGCCCGCATCAAATCGTAGCGCATCGCAGCGACGGCCATACATGCCTCGGAAAGATCCCGCTCTGTCTCCACCGTCACCGGCAGGATGCCGAAATTGACGGCCTTGGCAAGCTGGTTGAGGTTGTTGCCGATCCGCGACTGGCCGAGGCTGGCGAGCACACGGGCTAGGGCGTCGTGATCCTTTACCGGGTTCGTCCAGCGACGGCGCTTCGTCTGCAAGTCCTCAGCCAAGATCAGGTCGCGGATATAGGTGCCGAGCGGCAACCGACCGGCCCGTTGCAGAAGCAGCTGCCTTTCGTCGTCGGTCAGGCGTATGGAAAATGGCTTCGTCTCGGGCTTTCCCCGCTGGGGACTGGCCACGTTCGGCATTCCGGCAATTGTCATGGCGAAGCGCCCTCACGGTGAGGGCGGCGTGGGCCGTGACAGGGAAGTGTCTTTCAGAACCTGTTCCCAATTGGCGAGTTCAGCGAATATCTGGTTCGATTCCTCACCGAGGAAGCGCACCACTCGTTTTATCTGAATAATCGCAAGACTTGTCAGCGTTATTTGCCGTGTGAAACCGTGCCGGAAGTTTGGCTTCGTAGCGAGACCGGACTTTTATAGGCGGAACGGCCGGCAAGCATATTGAAGTAGTTGCGATTACCTGATCGCGTCGTTCCCAGAACCTCCGCGAGAGTGGAAAGCGGAGGCGGACCTTCAGGCTAGGCCCCTTTTCCCAGATCCAGCCCAAGCGTCTCGATGAAGAACGCCCGCCGCCGGTCAGGGTCTGCGTGCCCGCCGCCGCTGTCTTCGGGTCCGGGCGATCGCAGGAAGCCGATGCCCCTGTCCGGCTCCCTGTCCACGACATAGGAGGGAAGAAGGACCGGCAGGAGCTCGGCCGTTTGCACGGAGGTCTGCCGATACCGTTCCTCGAAGGCGGCGCCCTTTCGCACCCAGAAGCTGCCGCGCGACGCAGCCAGGGTGTCGGCGAAAGGGTTGAGGCCCGCGGTGTAGGGTCCGTAACCGGCCTTGATCGTGTTCAAACGCGCCACCGCTTCGGCGTCGCCGAGCCGCGCTTTCGTCTCGATGAGGCAGTTGCCCTTGGCTGCTTCCGCGCGCATCCGGCCCGCCGGCTCTGGCGGAGGATAAGGCCGGTAGGCTGCCGGATCGTAGTGGATCGGGTTTACTCCGCTGCGCACCTTGATGCGCGGGCATGTCGCACGCCGCTCCATGTGGAACGCGACGGCCCTCTCGTCGGGATCGATCGGCAGGTCGCCTTCCCACGAGAACGCCACGATCACGCGGTCCAGCGCGCCTGAAAGCAGCGCATGCATGCAGACGTCGTCGCATTTCGTTTCCTGCTGGCTCCAGGAACCGGGGTTGGCGACGATGCCGAGGGTGCGCCCTTTGAAGGGTCCGTCCATGTCGTCGAGGTCGCCCGCCGTCAGCGCGCGTGCGGCCAATT
Organism: uncultured Rhizobiaceae bacterium; assembly: GCA_964242945.1. Taxonomy (GTDB): domain Bacteria; phylum Pseudomonadota; class Alphaproteobacteria; order Rhizobiales; family Rhizobiaceae; genus Mesorhizobium_B. Next base: position 7,363 of record CAXTCF010000049.1, read on the forward strand.
CAAGGCGCAGGTTGGCGAGAAGCGGAACGGCGACGACAAGCAGCGCCACCGCTCCTAACGCCGTGAGCCAGCCGGTGGACGGAAAGAAGAGGAGCATCAGCCTGAACAGGATCAGGAGGAAGAAGACCGCCGGCACGGCCGCCATCAGCGTCGCGAAAGGAAACAGGATGTGCGTGGTGGCGAGAGCGGCCGCAAACCATGCCGACTTCGCGCAGACCGCCGTGGCCAGGCCGAGCAGCAGAAGAAGGATGTCGTATCTTCTGAGCGAAGGAGGAAACAGGATCATGCGGATCGCCGATGGAGCATCTCGGTCAGCAAGCCCGAAATTCCATATCAGCGGGTAAACAGCACCGCTGCCTCGGCTTGTTTCGGCTGTCATCGTTACGGAGAAATGGACTGCGAGGATTTCCGGGTGCTCGCCGACGTCCCTTTCACCATCCCTCTTTTCTCAAAAATCGGAGCCTTGGTGCCCGCTCCGCTTGCGTCCGTTGCAGCGTCGCGGCGCGTCCTGCGGGGGGGGGTGCCATCTTGCAAGCGAGCGGCAGCCCGTTTCCAGGTTCGCAACCTCGCGTTACCTAAAGCCGAGTGCTCCGGCGTGGCTGCGGGCTCTCAGGATGTGAAAAACGGCATCAGCCAGTCGCGCGTGCCGAGTTCGAGCGTCGTCAGTCCGAGCAGCAGCGCGAGCCAGACCGCGCCTGCAAGGACCGCAAGGCGCACCGGCCAGCCTTCGCTGCGAAAGCCCATAAAGAACCATGCAATCAGTGCCGCCTTGATCCCAGCGATGCCGAAGCTGGCAGCCGGACTGGCTTTTCCCATCGGGGCGAAGCTCAAGCCGACGGTCAGCGCGAGCAGCGCCAGAAGGGCTGCGAAGGTGCGGGCGAGCCGGCGGACTTCCGAGCGCATGCCGCTCCTATCGCGCTAGGTACAATGCGGGGTAGAGGAACACCCAGATCACGTCCACGAGGTGCCAATAGAGGATCGGCACTTCGACCAGCACGGCGCGCCTGGGCAGCGGGACATGGCGCGATCCCAAGCGAAAGCTCAGCCAGAGCAGAAGACAGATGCCGATCGTCACGTGAATGGCATGCAGGCTCGTGGCCACGAGATAGAGGTCCATGAACAGGCGCGTGACGGGATTGGAAAGCGCATGATCGCCGCCTTTGACCGGCAGCATGCCTTCGCTGAACTCTTTGCCGTATTCCACCGCCTTCAGGCAAAGAAACGCGACCCCAAGCAGCGCCGTTAGGAGGAGCAGCCCGGCCGTCGTCTTGTCGTGCCCTCCCTTGGCGGCTGCAACGGCAACGGCCGCCGCGAAGGAGGAGGCGAGCAGCACGACCGTGTTGACCGCGCCGATCCACAGGTGAAGCTCCTTCGAGGCCTCCACGACCGCCGCAGGGTGCGCAAAGCGGGTGTAGAGGATCGCTGCGAAAATCCCGCCGAACAGCAGGATTTCGGTGGCCAGGAAGATGGCCATGCCGAACAGGGCCGCCCCCCGCTCCGGCTCCGAATACGGTTCGGCCGCGGCGCTCAACCCTTGTCCTCCTTATCGACCTCGTAGTCATACGGCTCGCGGGTCACAGTGGGGATTTCATCAAAGTTATGCTTAGGCGGCGGCGAAGGCACCGTCCATTCCAGCCCCGTCGCGTCCCAAGGATTCGGGCCTGCCGGCTCGCCGTAGCGCAGGGCATAGAGCAGGTAGGCGAAGGGGAAAACGTAGGCGAAGCCGAGAATGGTGGACCCTGCCGAGGACGCGACGTGGAAGACCTGAAACTGCGGGTCATAGACGTGATAGCGCCGGGGCATGCCGAGATAGCCCAGGATGAACTGCGGGAAGAAGGTGAGGTTGAAGCCGAAGAAGATGAACAGAGCGGTGATGCGGCCCCAGATCACCGGATACATGCGCCCCGTCATCTTTGGCCACCAGTAGTGCAGCGCGCCGAAGAAGGCCGACACCGTGCCGCCGACCATGATGTAGTGGAAGTGGGCGACGACGAAGTAGGTGTCGTGCACATGCACATCGACCGCCAGCATCGCGAGGATCAGCCCGGTCAGCCCGCCCACCACGAATAGGCCGATGAAGCCCATGGCGAACAGGAAGGGCGGGTCGAGCGAGATATGACCCTTCCAGAGCGTTGCCGTCCAATTATAGACCTTGATGCCGGAGGGCACGGCGACCACCAAGCTGAGGAAGGAGAATACCGCGCCGGCAACCATGGACATGCCCGACACGAACATGTGGTGGGCCCAGACTACGAAGCCGATCCCCGCAATCGCAAGCGAGGAATAGGCGACGAACCAGTAGCCGAACACAGGTTTGCGGGCGGCCGCCGCGACGAGTTCGCTGATCACCGCGATGCCCGGCAGCACCATGATATACACTGCCGGGTGGCTGTAGAACCAGAAGAGGTGCTGGTAGAGCAGCGGGTCGCCGCCGAGCGCCGGATCGAAGATGCCGAGCCCGAACACCCGCTCCGCCACGATCAGCGCCAGCGTGACGGTCAGCACGGGCGTGGCCAGCACGAGGATGATCGACGTCGCGTAGTGCGACCACACGAAAAGCGGCAGCCTGCCCCAGGTCATGCCGGGCGCGCGCAGCGTGTGGATTGTCACGATGAAGTTCAGCCCGGTCAGGATCGAAGAGAAGCCGACCACGAACACGGCTGTTGCCGCCGCCAGCACGTTGCCGTTGGCGAACATCGTGGAAAGCGGGGTGTAGAAGGTCCAGCCGGTGTCCACGCTGCCGGACACCAGCGTCCACAGCGTGAACAGGCCGCCGATCCAGTAGATGTACCAGGAAAGCAGGTTGAGGCGCGGGAAGGCGAGGTCGCGCGCCCCGATCATCAGCGGGATGAGAAAGTTGCCGAAGACGTTGGGGATGGACGGGATCAGGAAGAACCAGACCATGATCACGCCGTGCAGCGTGAAGGTTCTGTTGTAGCCCTCGTTCGTCAGGAGATCGGCCTGCGGCGTCAGCAGATCGGTGCGCATGATGCCGGCCGCGATGCCGCCGACAAAGAAGAAGAACGTCACCGAGATGAGATAGAGCATCGCGATGCGCTTGTGGTCGGTGGTGAACAGCCACGAACCCAGCGTGTGCCCGGCACGGAGATAGCTTGCATGCTCCGAAGGCGTTTCGCCGGGTGCGCCTGCATCGCGCCGCGCTACGCTTCCTTCGTCTTCTGCCGCAGACCCGGCATCGGCATCCGCCGTCATGTCGCTCACGGTGCCGTCCCCTTCTGCGCCGTTCCGCTCGGCGCCGAGCCATCTGCCGATGGAGCCGTGCCGAGGGATTTCACATAGGCTACCAGCCGCAGCGTCTTGCTTTCGTCCAGCACGTTCGCGAAGGTCGGCATGATCGGCGCGTAGCCGGCGGCGACCTGCGCTTGCGGAAGCAGGATGGAGTCGCGGATGTATTGGGCGTCGGCGATCACGGTGGTGCCGTCCGATAAGGCTACGGGGTGGCCGAAGATGCCGTCGAGCGAAGGCGCACGCAGCGTCGAGGCCGGCTCGTGGCAGCCGGAACAGCCGATGCTGCGGAAGAGGGAAGCACCCTGTGCAGCCAGGGTTTTCTCCGTCGCGAACTGCTCCAGCCAGGCGCTGTACTCGCTGAGCGTCTGCACCACGACCGAGCCGCCCATCAACGAGTGGTCGGTGCCGCAGAATTCCGCGCAGGCGAGGCGGTAGGTGCCCGGTCTGTCCGCGTTGAACCACAGGCTCGTATAGCGGCCGGGCAGCACGTCCTGCTTGATGCGCAGAGCCGGGATGTACATGGAGTGGATCACGTCGTTCGAGATCATGTTGAGCCGCACCGGCTCGCCCGCCGGGACGTGCAACTGGTCGATCTCGCTCTGCCCGCCGGGATGCTGGAACTTCCACATCCACTGCTTGCCCACCACGTCCACTTCCAGCGCATCGGCCGGCGGCTGGTGGAGGTCGAAAAAGAGGCGCGTTGACCAGACGTAGAAGACGAGGATGAGGAAGAAGGGGATCAGCGCCCAGGAGACCTCCAGCCAGACGTTGCGGTTCATCGGATGGGTCCGGTCCGCCTCTTTGCCGCGCCGGTATTTGACCGCGAACACCACGATCAGCACGATCACGGGGGCGGCGAGCGCGACGATCAGCACGGTGAAGGCCAGGATCAGCCGGTCCACCGACCCGGCATAGGCGGAGGCCTGTCCCGGCCAGAGCTGGATGAACGTGTTCACGCGCGGCGCTCCGGCCCTCGCCGCGCCTGCCGCCGCTCGCGCAGCAACGCCACACCGATGAAGGTGGCGAGCGCCAGCGCGGTGCCGGCGCCGCTGGCCCGCAGCAGGGTCCAGGCAACGGTGCCGTAGCGCCCCGTGATGGGATCATAGTGGTAGCAGAGCAGCAGGAACTTCTCGGTCAGGCCGCCTATTTTGCCCTCTCCAGCCTCCGTCAAGCCCAGGCGCAAGCTGGTCGGTTCAGGCGCCAGACCATAAAGCCAGCGCGACAGCCGACCGTCGGCGGTCAGCACGGCGGTGGCGGACAGATGCGCGATCTGGTTGATCTCAGGGTTGAAGGCGAAGCGGTAGCCCAGCGCGTCGGTGACAGTATGAATCGCAGCTTCGCTGCCCGTCAGCCCATGCACGCCGCCGCCGGCCAGAAAAGGAAAAGCTTTCGCCAGGTGCTGAAGCGAGCGTCGCGCGGACGCTGGCGTTTCCCGGGCGTCTATGCCGAAGGCGACCAGCGTGAAGTCGCTGCCGGGCCGGAAGGGCTGCGCCCCAATCGCCTGCGCCAATCCTTCCAGCGTGACCTCGCAGATGTTGGGACAGTCGTGAAGGACGGGCACAAGCAGGATCGGCTTGCCTTTGCCGATTTGCGCCAGGGTGACGGACCTGCCGTCCTCGTCCGAAAAGCGTTCGCCCATCGGCACCTTGGCGCCCGGTGGAGCATCTATGGCGGTTCCCTTGAAGGGGTCGAACGGCGGCGCGGCGGCTCCTGCCGGCACAATTCCTGCAAGCAGAAGCACAAGGAACAGGGAGGCGATCTTCATCGCGGCGCCTCCTTGTCCGGCCATCCGCGTGCCGCCACGATCTCCATCGCGCGCGACACGGGTACCTGCGCGCGGGTATGCGTGGCGTCGAGCCAGCGGTAGCGCTCCGTCTCGATCGCGGCACGCGCGCGGACCAAGGGACCGTCGCCGAGCAGAGTGGTTTCCAGCCGGGGCAAGGGGGGCTCCAGCCGCTGCGTCCCGATCGACTGAGGGAAGTTCGATTGATCGACGCCGGCGAAGTACCGGAACAATCCCCACACCAGCAGGGCAGAGATGACGACGCCGAGAAGCATGCCGGCGACCGCCCAAAGCGCGCCGCGTGCAGGCACATGATCCGGCTCGAAGGCAGGAGGCGGAGCCGTCTTCGGCTTGTCGGCGCCTTTGTCCGGCGGCGCCTGCGGCTTGGCGTCTGCGACGTCGCTCACAATTGCACTCCCCCGCGGCCGGCAGGGGAAACCAAGAGGGCGACGCCGAGAAGACCAAGGCCGGCAGCCGAGAGAAGTGCCGGCAGGACCGCTGCCGCACCGGCTCCCGCGGCTGTTCCAGGCGCCGGCACGATCAGCCAGAGCGCTTCGAGCCCATTGCCCGCCAGCACGGCGGCGGCAATCGCCGCGAGCCAGCGCTCGCCGCCGCGAACCGGCGGAAACAGCAGCAGGAACAGCGGAACAAGCCGCAAACCGGCAAGCGCAAGTTCCGTGAGGTGCCAACCACCCTGCCCCCGCGCCGCATACCAGCGCACCCCGAACGGCAGATTGTCCGACCAAGTGATGAAATATTGCGTGAAAGAGAAGTAGGCCCAGGCAAGCAGCGCGGCGATCAGCAGGCTGCCGAGGAGTTCCGGCCGCTCGATCCTCGTGCCTGACGCGGCTGCAAGCAGGATCGAGACGCAAAGGGCGCCAAGAAAGAAGTTCGCCAGCGTCGGGAGGGCGAAGCCTGAGAAATGCGCCTCCGGGTCGAGGAACAGGAACCAGTCCACGGAGACGGGCATGAACAGCGCGACGAGCAGGATCAGCCCGCCCGCAGGCAGCAGAGTGGTTTGCGTCCTGTTCCGCAGCAGGATGGAGAACGCGCTGGCCATGAGGAGGAAAAGGACGGCGCGGACGGTCCAGAAGGGTAGCGTCATCCACGCTTCCCGGAACGCGCCTTTGCCCTCCGACCCTTCCCAAGGGTAGAGCCACGCTGCACCGACAAGAACCGGCAGGAAAGCCAAGGCAGCAGCCGGCACCAGCGCTGCCAAGGCGTCGGACAACGGCCGCAACTCCCTGTCCCACAGACCGGGAATGAGCCGCATCATGGCGGAAAGCACCAGCGCACCGAGCGTCGCGCCGCCGGCGAAAAAGAAGCCGGCCAGCCAGCCGCGCAGCGCGGCCTCCGGCGTGAAGAACAGCATCACGAGCCAAACGGCGGCGCAGCCGCACGCAGCCGCCAGCCAGCGGGAGCGGAGCGGCACGAGGAGCGCCATGCCTGCTGCTTCAGCCGCCATCCCCGCCCCCCAACGCGGTGCGGTCGGCCGCCGAAAGCGCTTCGGCGGGCGCGTCCCCGCTGATTTGCAGGGCGCGGATATAGGCGGCAATGGCCCAGCGGTCGGCGGGGTCCACGCGGTCGGCATAGGAATACATCACGCCGTGGCCATTGGTGATCACGTCCACGAAATAGCGGCTGTTCGCGTCCACCAAGCGCTTCTCGTGAAAGCTTGGCGGCCGGGGAAAGCCGCGCGACGGCACGGTGCCGTGCCCGTCGCCGGCCGCGTCGTGGCAGGGCACGCAGGCGATCGCGTAGCGCTGCTGCCCGCGCTTGAGCAGCGCCGCGCTCATCGGCGGCCGCTCGGCCAAGGCGAGGTCGAGCGCCGGCTGGTCCTGCGCTACCGTGCCGTCCGGCGCGGCCTGGAGCGACTTGCCGTCCGCGAAAAGCTTGCTGGACTCAGCGCTGTCATAGCGGGGCTGCCGGCCCATCTCGTTGCAGCCGGCGGGCAGCACGCAGGCAAGAAGCAGCATCGCCCGGAAGCCGTTCACGCCGGCTGCTCCGAGCCGCGCACGATCTGAACACCCTTGGCGCCGACGTCGCGAAAGAAGGCACTCGTTTCCGTTTCGCCGAACTGCTCGTCGTCGCTGAAGACGATCAGAAAGAACTTGTTCTCCGCGCCGAAGCCGAAGCCCTTCGCGTCGAACACGGGATGGTTGAGCCGCGGCAGGCGGTTGAGCAGGAGCATGCCGAGGATGCCGGAAAGCACCGCGGCCAGCACCATCATCTCGACGGTGATCAACAGGAAGGCTTGCGGCGAAACCAGCGGCCGGTTGCCGATGGGGATGGCGTAGGCGTGATCGGTATAGACTTGACATCCGTAGCCTAAAGCCGCGCCGGCCATGCCGCCGAACAGCGTCAGCCAAGCCACGCGGTTATCCCGTATGTCGAGCGCTTCCGTCAGTTCGTCGATGGGAAACGGCGTGTAGGCGTCGATCTGCGTAAAGCCTTCAGCGCGCGCTTTTCTGACGCCTTCGACCAAGTCTTCGCCGCTGGCGAATTCAGCCAGGATGCCGAACACATCGCGGGAGGCGGGCGGCTCACGCATGAACCGGCTCCTTCTTCCCGCCTTCCTCCTCAAATTCCGCCTCCTTCAGCTCAAAAGCAGAGCTCATGGGCAGAAAGCGCACGAAGAGCAGGAAGGGCGGGAAGAACACGCCGCCGATCATGCCGATGAACAGCGACCACTCCCAAAAGCTGGGGGTGTAGCTGCCGTAGGAGGAGACGAGATAGTCGCGGAACAGCGTGGAGAAGAGCAGCATGTAGCGCTCCAGCCACATACCGACTGTGACGCATGCGCCAACCGAAAACAGCATCAGGGGCGTGGTGCGAAATCGCTTGGCCCAAAGAAGCTGGAGGGGCACGAAGTTGAGCAGCACGGCGCCCCAGTAGCTGCCGGCGTAAGCGCCGGCGACGCGGTCGTGCAGCGTGGCAAGGTCATAAGGGTCGCCGGAGTACAGCGCATCGAACACTTCCGCGAGATAGCCGAAAGACGTCATCAGCCCGCAAGCAAGCGTCAGCTGCCCCAGAAGGTCGAGGTGCCGCTCGGTGACGATGTGTTCGAGGCGGAAGGCGTAGCGCAGCGTCACGGAGATCATCGACACCACGGCAAAGCCGGAAAAGGCCGCACCCAGCACGAAGTAGGGCGGGAACACCGTCGAAGTCCAGCCGGGAATCGGCCCCGCCGCGAAGAGCAGGGAGATTTCCGAATGGACGGAAACGACCAGCGGCACGGCGATGGCCGCGGTCAGCCGGTAGGCCTGGCGCCACCGCGCCCAGTGCCGCGCGGAGCCGCGCCAGCCCAGGGCGAAGAGGCCGTAGAGCACCTGGCCGCGGCGCGACTTGGCGCGGTCGCGCATCGTGGCGAGGTCCGGCACGAGGCCGATATACCAGAACAGCAGCGACACAGTGAGGTAGGTGAGAACCGCGAAGAAATCCCAGGTCAGCGGGCTCTTGAACTGCGGCCAGAGGTCCATCGTGTTGGGATAGGGCGCCATCCAGTAGAAGCGCCAGAAGCGGCCGAGATGCAGGATGGGATAGAGCCCGGCGCAGACCACGGCGACCAGCGTCATCGCCTCGGCGAAGCGGTTCAGCGCATTGCGCCACTGCTCGTTGAGCAGCAGCAGCATGGCGGAGATCAGCGTGCCGGCGTGCCCGATGCCGACGAAGAAGATGTAGTTGGCGATCGCCAAGCCCCAGTTCACGGGCATGTTGTTGCCCCAGACGCCGATGCCGTTCGCGAACAGCACGTAGGCCGAGGTCAGGAACAGCAGGAGCAGGCAGAGCGAGACGCCGAAGCACGCCGCCCACACCCGTTCGCCCGGAAAGCGCTCAGGAATTCTTGCAATCTGCCGGGTCGCCTGGATGCCGTCGGCAGGCTGATCCGGACTGGTGGGGCCGGCAGGGGACAAGGCTGCGTCCGTCATCAGCCCTGCGCCTCCGGAGCGCCGGTCTCGATGATACGGGCGAGGTATGTGGTGCGCGGGCGCGTGTTCACCTCTTCCAGCAGCGCATAATCGCGGGCTTCCGCCTTGCGGCGGGAAACGGCGGTGTCCTTGTCCAGCACGTTGCCGAAGGAGATAGCGGAAGTCGGGCAGGCGCCCTGGCAGGCGGTGACGACCTCCCCGTCGCGGATCTCGCGGCCTTCCTTTTGCGACGTTATGCGCGCTTCCGCGATGCGCTGGATGCAGTAGGTGCACTTCTCCATGACGCCGCGCTGGCGCACGGTGACGTCCGGGTTGCGCATCGCCTGGATCGACTCCGGATCATCTTGCGTGAAGTCGAACCAGTTGAAGCGGCGCACCTTGTAGGGGCAGTAGGAGGAGCAGGTGCGCGTCCCGATGCAGCGGTTATAGACCTGGAGGTTCAGTCCGTCATAGGAGTGCACGGCAGCGTCGACCGGGCAGCCCATCTCGCAGGGCGCCTGCTCGCAGTGCATGCAGGGCACCGGCTGGAAGAACTGTTCTGGGTTTTCGCCCTCGCCTTCCGTGTAGTGGTCCACCCGCAGCCAGAGCATGTCGCGCCCCATCGCCACGAGTTCGCGCCCTACAACGGGGATGTTGTTCTCCGCCTGGCAGGCGGTCACGCAGGCGTTGCAGCCGATGCACAGATCGAGGTCGACGCTCATGCCCCAAGACGGGCTCGACCAATGCGGGTCGGGGTAGAAGCTCGGCGGAGTCTTCTTCAAGGCTGCGAGCGTCGGCAGATCGTCCCGCGCAACCGTTCGCACGAAGTCGAAGCCGTCTTGTTTGTGCTCCGGCTGCGTGTTGGCCACGGTCAGCCGATTGCCCGTCCGTTCCAAGGTCACACCAGAGAGATGCCAAAGGGCATCGGAGCGGCGCAGACGATAGGCGTCGATGCCCGCTCCGTCGGCCAGTCCGCCCTCGCGGCCATAGCCCAGCGTCACCACGACCGTGTTCCGCTCTTGCCCCGGCACGATCCAGACCGGACCGGAGGCGGAAGCCGTGCCGGTATCCACCCGCACCTCGTCGCCGTTCTGCCAGCCGCGCTCGGCCGCCAACGCCGGAGCAATCAGCACGGCATTGTTCCAGGACAGCTTCGTCACCGGCTTCGGCAGTTCTTGCAGCCAGGCATTCCCGGCAAAGCGTCCGTCCCAGAGCGTCGGATCGGGTCGGATCAGAAGGGTCAGCCCGCTGTTTGGATTGTTGCTCGGAAGCGCCACGTCGCGCGAGACGACCGGCGGCACGACCAAGGGTGCCGCGCTGTCTTCCACAAAGCCAGCCAGCAACGCGGCCTCCCAGTTCACTGCGAAGTCAACGCCCCAATCCGGGCGCCACGTTGCCGCGACGAGCTCGTGGTCGGAAGCGTTGCGCCGCATCAGGTTGTCCAGGATGGTGTGCGCCGAGCGGACCGACCAGAAGGGCCGCACCAGCGGCTGAGTGATCGACACGCTGCCGTCCACCGCGCGCCCATCGCTCCAACTTTCCAGCGGATGCGCCAGCGGCAGGTGCCAGTGACAATCCTGCGCCGTCAGGTCGAAATGCGTGCCGGCATGGATGCGGAGTTCCACCTTTTCCATGCGCTCGCCAAAGCGCAGGTCGGCAGGAGCGGTAGCTTTCGGGTCGCAGTCCAGGCAGACGAGGGTCGATACGCGGCCGGCTTCCACGTCCCTCACCAGAGCCGAAAGCGAGTTTGCGCCATCGGGCGGCATCGCGGCGATCGGGTTGGAAAAGGCGAGCGTCCTGCCCCAGTTTCCCAGCCGCTCGTTGACCAGCAAGGCCAGCGCCTGCACCTCCGGCGCATGGTGCGTTCCCAGGAGCAAGAGGGAGCAGCCGGCATGGTCTTGAAGCTGCCGGGCCGCTTGCGCGATCCAAGCTTCTTCCGCCGGAGCGAAGGTTGCACCGGGAGCCGATCCGACGCCCAACCGAGACGCCAAGCTTTGCAGCAGGAGCGGAACGCGATCGTGTCCGGCGACCAGCCGCTTGGCGGCAGCGATGCCGGTGAGCGTCGGCGCCGGCTCCGCCACGAGGAGCAGGCTTGCCCCCTCCCCGCGCTGCGCTTCCTGCCGCCGCTTCGACCAGCCTCTCGCATTGACCACCTGATGCGGGCCGGGACCGAGAAAATCATCGTCGAGCGCCACGACCACCTCGGCGCGCTCAAGGCGCAGGTGCCGGTCGAGCGGGCGGCCGAAGATCAGTCGGGTCGCCTCGTGAAAGCTCCCGATGTCGATCGGCTCATGGACATGCCAGCGGGCGAGCGGCCAGCGGGCGGTGAGTTCAGAAGTCTGGCGCAACAGCGTCGGCGATGTCACACGGCCGGTGAGCAGCCGGAAACCTTCGCCGCCGACGCGATCCAGTTCCTCGGCCCTCGCGGTGCTCGCCGCATCCCAGGCGCTCCAGGCGGTCGGACGGCCCATGAAGCGCGGGGTCTGGCTGCGGCCGGGATCGTAGAGGCCGAGCAGCGCGGCTTGCGCGAACACGTCCGTCGCGCCTTCGCTCGCGGGATGCCGAGCGTTACCTTCCAGCTTCACCGGGCGCCCCGAAAAGGTCTTGCCGAACACCGGCTGCGCGTAGCCTGCCAGGAACGAGGCCGTGGCATACCAGCGCGCGATGCCCTCTACTTCGCCCTCCGGCCGTTCGACGTAAGGGAGGGCTTTGTCGTCGGCAGAAGACGTGCAGCCCGCCAGCCCGGCGAGCCCCAGTGAGGCGCCCATCGCCTGAAGCAGGGAGCGACGGTCGATCCCCGCTGCCTCTGGAGCGGGCGCGGAGAACTCTGGTCCCAGCGCCGCCCGCAGCCTTGCGTTCACTGCGCGATCATCGGTCGGGCTGCCGGACATTTCCGTCACCGATGGCACGTGTTGCACTGGACGAGCTTGTCCGGCTCGATGCCGTAGGCCTGCACCATCTGCACGCCGTACTGCCTGTGCTCCGGGCTGTTCGGCTCCCAGTCCCGCCAATCCATCCGCGTCACTTCTTCCGGCGGGCGCAAGTGCGGCGCCGGGTTGCGGTGGCAGTCCAGGCACCACTGCATCTGGAACGGCTTTGCGCGCGCCATCAGCGGCATCTGATCGACGCGGCCGTGGCACTCGACGCAGGGCACGCCGCGCGCAATGTGGATGGAATGGTTGAAGTAAACATAGTCCGGCACGGCCGCCACGCGGTTCCACTCCAGCGGCTTGCCCGTGGCAAGGCTCTGCCGCACGAGTTCCAGCAGCGGCGCGCCGGTCCAGACCTGGGAATGGCAGGTCATGCAGACATGGGTCGGCGGCAGACCGGCTTGCGAACTCTTCTCCACGCCCGCGTGGCAGTAGCGGCAGTCGATGCCGAGATTCGCCACGTGGTGCTGATGGCTGAACGGCACGGGCTGGTCCACCACCCAGCCGACTCCGGTTGCGAAGGACGAGTCGGCAAGGCCCCTGCCGAACACGATCGCGCCGACCAGCACGAGCACGGCAAGCAGCAGCGAGGCGCGCAGCCTCGTATCCGCCGATGCCGTGAAGATCTGTGGCATGCCTGAGCGTCGCTTCGCATCACGTGTCGAACTTCGCGCCGACGCCGTTTCATACAAAGACGCGGCGAGACGTTAAATCGCGGAAATGCCACGGTCCTTGTCTTTCGCTGCCCTGGGCGCCCTGGCGAGTCAGTTTGCCGCATCAGGGCAAACAGGAGCAGATCAGGATCGGTTCAGCTGCGCATCCGTGCGAAATTGCCATCGAACAGCGGGGCGTGCTGCGGGGCTGCCCGCCGGCGCCGCCCCAGCAGTTCGATCTCGAAGCCTTCCGTCGCGTCGGCGATCTCCTTGGGCACATAGCCCATCGCCACGGATTTTTGCGCCTGATGCGCGTAGCCGCCGGACGTCACCCAGCCGCGCACCGCGCCTTCGAACCAGATCGGCTCGTCGCCGATCACGTCGGCATCGTCGGTTTCGAGGAGGAAGCTGCGCAGACGCAGGCGTCCCCCTTCCTCCCGCTCCGCCAAGGCTCCATCTTTGCCGATGAAATCGGCCGATTTGCCGTAGGCCACGAACCGTTCAAGGCCGGCCTCAAGCGGTCCATACATCGGGCGGTATTCGCGCGCCCAGGAACCGTAGTTCTTTTCCAGCCGCAGCGCGTTCAGCGCGCGGGAGCCGAATAGGGAGATGCCGAGTTCCTCCCCCGCTTCCATCAACGCATTGAACACGGTGCGCTGATGCTCCGGCGCCATCCAGATCTCGTAGCCGAGATCGCCGGTGTAGCTCACGCGCCCGACCAGGCAGGGCGCCATGCCGAGATCCATCCGGCGGATGCTCATGAAGGGGAACGCTTCGTTCGACACGTCCTCATGAACGAGCTTTTGCAGCACATCGCGAGCGCGCGGGCCGGCGACCGTGAGGCCGACGAGCTTTTGGCCCAGCGCTTCCAAGCGCAGGGAATCGTCAGCCGGCAGATGCGCCTCGAACCAGCGCATGTGAAACTGTTCGGCGATGCCGGAGCCCGCGATGAACCACTCCGCACCGTCGATGTTGGCCAGCGTGAAGTCGCCGATCAGCTTGCCGTCCTCCTTCAGCATGGGCGCCAGGGTCAGGCGGCCGGGTTTCGGCAGCTTGGCCGCCACCATCCGGTCGAGCCAGGCCGCGGCGCCCTCGCCCGTCACGCGGTACTTGGCGAAACCGGAGATTTCGGAGAGTCCGACGCGCTCGCGCACGGCGGCAACCTCCCGCCCAACATGCGGGAAATCAGTGGAACGGCGCCAGGAGAACTCATCCTTCACGCCCTCCGGCGCAAACCACAGCGGCACTTCCAACCCAAAGGCCGCGCCCCATTGCGCGCCTTTCGCGAAAAGCAGGTCATAGACCGGCGTGGTCTTCAGCGGCCTGCCGGCCGGCAGTTCCTCGTTCGGGAAGCGGATGGAGAAGCGGCGGGAGTAGTTCTCGCGCACCTTGGCGTTGGTGTAGGCCATCGTCGCCCAGTCGCCGTAGCGCGCGACGTCCATCGCCCAGATGTCGGCGCCGGGATCGCCGTCGATCATCCAGTTCGCCAGCGCCAGCCCCACTCCGCCGCCCTGGGAAAAGCCTGCCATCACGCCGCAGGCAACCCAGAAGCCGGGCAGCCCGCGCACCGGCCCGACCAGCGGGTTGCCGTCCGGCGCGAAGGTGAAGGGGCCGTTGACGATCTGCTTGATGCCCGTGTGCTGAAACGCCGGGAAGTGGCGGAAGCCGACCTCCAGCGAAGGCGCGATGCGGTCGATGTCCGGCTCCAGCAGTTCGTGGCCGAAGCTCCACGGCGTTTCCCGCTCGGACCAGGGCTTGCCTGCTTTCTCGTAGGTGCCCATCAGCATGCCGCCGCGCTCCTGGCGCAGGTAAAGCTCGCCGTCGAAGTCGATCGCGTGGATGATCTCGGTGCCGGTCTTGCGGTTCCACTCCGCCACTTCCGGCATGTCCTCGGTGATGAGGTACATGTGCTCCATGGCAAGGACGGGGAGTTCCAGCCCGACCATGCGGCCCACCTCGCGCGCCCACAGCCCGGCGCAGTTCACCACATGCTCGGCGACCACCTCGCCCTTGGTTGTGCTGACCTGCCACAGCCCATCCGGCCGGCGCGCGATCGCTTCCACCTTGGTGAAGCGCTCCACTTCCGCGCCGAGCGTGCGCGCCGCCTTGGCATAGGCGTGCGTCACGCCGGATGGGTCGAGGTGCCCGTCCACGACGGTCCGCACCGCACCCACGAACTCGCTTGGGTCGAGCAGCGGCATCAGTTCGCCCGCTTCTTGCGCTGAAATCTCCTCCAGTTCGATGCCGAGATAGCGGCCTTTGGCGACCGTAGAGCGCAGCCAGTCCATGCGCGCCTGGGTGGCTGCCAGCATCACGCCGCCGGTGAGATGCACGCCGGTCGCTTGGCCGGAAAGCCTCTCGATCTCCTCATAAAGGCTGATCGTGTATTTCTGGAGCTTGGCGACGTTCGGGTCGCCGTTCACCGTGTGCATGCCGCCGGCCGCGTGCCAGGTGGAGCCGGACGTCAACTCGTCCCGCTCCAGCAGCATGACGTCTGTCCAGCCATGCCGGGCAAGGTGGAACAAGACGGAGCAGCCGACCACACCGCCGCCTATGACCACGGCTTTCACATGCGACTTCATTTTCTTCTCTTTTCGTCAGCTACGAACGGCATCCGCCTGCGGTCAAGGTTCCCCGCTCCCGATCTCTTCCTTGCGCTTTGCCACATAGGCTTCCAACTCTTCCCGGATCGCTGGCTCGATCGGCGGCTGCCTGTATTCCTCCAGCGCCTTCTTCCACACGCGCGTCGCCCGCTGCGTCGCATCCATCGCCCCGGCTTCGGCCCAAGCCTCGTAGTTCTGCCAGTTCGACAGCATCGGCTGGTAGAATGCCGTCGCGTAGCGCTCCAGCGTGTGCGGCTCGCCGAAGAAATGGCCGCCGGTGGGCACGCGGCCGAGCGCATCGAGCGCCAGCTCTCCCTCATTGACGACAATGGGTTGCAGGAACGACATCATGTGCTGGATCATCTCGACGTCGATCACCAGCTTCTCGAAGCTCACTGTGAGGCCGCCCTCCTGCCAGCCTGCGGCGTGGTAGATGAGGTTGCCGCCGCCGAGCACCGCGCCCCAAAGCGCCATCATCGTCTCATAGGCGCCTTGCGCGTCCGCCGCGTTGGAGGCCGAGCCGGGGGTGGTGCGGTAGGGCAAATGATAGCGGCGGGCCAGCTGCCCCGAAGCGATGTTGGCCTTGGTGTTTTCCGGCGTGCCGAAGGCGGGCGCGCCGGAGCGCATGTCCACGTTCGACGTGAAGGCGCCGTACATCACCGGCGCGCCGGGGCGCACAAGCTGCGTCAGCACCACGCCGAACAGCGCTTCTGCGTTCTGCTGCGCCAGCGCGCCGGCCAGCGTCACCGGGCTCATCGCGCCCATCAGTGTGAAGGGTGTGATGCAGACGGATTGGCCGTGCTCGCTCAAGGCCATCAGCCCTTCGGCCATCTCGCCGTCGAAACGGCGCGGGCTGTTGACGGAGATGATCGTGGTGACGCCAGGGCTTGAGCCGATCTCCTCCAGCGAAATCCCGCGCGAAATGGCCATCATCCGTGCGCCGTCCAGCGCCCGGCCGCGGCCGATGGCCGAGACGTGAAAGCTCTTGTCGGTCAAAGTAAGGTTGGCGAAGTAGGTGTCGAGGTGGCGCGTGTTGGCCGGCAGTTCCACCGGGGCGCAGACCTGGTTGCCGAGCATGGTGATGCAGTGGAAGTGCTGCGCCAGCCGCACGAGATCGCAGTAGTCGGCCATGTTGCCGGCGCGTCGTCCCCGCTCGAAGTCGTGGACATTGGGCGGCCCGGCGACCAGCGTGAAGTTGATCGTGTTGCCGCCGAGCCGGACCGTGTTGTCTCGATTGCGCGGCGTGAGGGTATAGCCTGCGGGCGCCGTCCGGATCTTTTGTGCAACCAAATGCCGGTCGAGCCGTACCGTGCGCGAGGCGCGGTCCACGTCCGCGCCCGCCAGCTCAAACAGCCAGAGGGCCCGCGGACTCATCACTTCGATGCCGAAGTTTTCCAGGATGTGCATGGAGGCATCGTGGATCGCCTCGACCTGACCGGCCGAGAGCAGAGCCATCGGCGGATAGGGGCTCTCTGCCGCCCGAAGCGGCAGTTGCGGCAGCGGTGCGTCCCGTCCCCCTGCCCGATCTCTGCTTCGCCGCTGCCTGTCCGCCGTCATGCCGCCGGGATAGCCATGCAGCCAGCGGAGGTTGCCAGAAAAACGTCACGCGCGGGCGATTATGTCGCCCCCCCGTCAAAACTTCCGATCGCCTGTAAATATGGCGACGCCTGACGCCGCTATATCA
>CAXTCF010000050.1:0-23585 GCA_964242945.1 uncultured Rhizobiaceae bacterium
AATAGGCCCCGGGGCGTTGCGCCAGCCACTCCCCCCCCCCTTTGCGCCGCGGGGCCCGCCAAAGGGGCGGCGCGAAAAGCTCGGCGAGATCGCCGGCCTGCTCGAAACCCTGGATCGGCGAGAAAACCAGCTCGATCGACCACTTCGTGGTGATGCCCTGCGCTTCCAGCGGGTTGGCGAGGCCGAGGCCGCACACGACGAGGTCGGGCTTTTCCGCCAAGCAGCGGTCAAGCTGGCGCTCCACGTCCTGACCTTCGCTGACAAATATTTCTTCCGGCAGCAGCGCGAATTCTTTCGCCTGGTGGACGCGGTGGAGGAAAGGCGTGCCGACCTCGACGATCTCCGCGCCCAGTTCGCGGTGGAGGAAGCGGGCCAGCGCCGGCTCAAGCTGCGAGTCGGGGAAGAAGAAGACGCGCTTGCCCGCAAGAGCCGCCCGCTGGTGGGCCACGGCGCGTTCCGCCCGCTCGCGGCCCGGCGCGGTGATTGCGTCGAAGCGTTGGGGCGAAACACCGAAAGTGTCGGCGGCAGCTTTCAGCCAGAGCGTCGTGCCTTCCGCGCCGAGCGGGAAGGGCGCCGGGATCACCTTCGCCCCGCGCGCTTCCAACGCCCGCGCGGCCTCGCCCAGGAAAGGCTGGGCCAGCAGCACCCTGGTGTGGGGGCCGACCGACGGCAGCGCGGTGCTGGAGCGCGGCGGGAGAAACGAAACGTCTTCGAACCCAAGCGCAGCGAAGATGCGGCGGAACTGGTCTTCCACCACTTCGGCCAGCGCGCCGGCAACCAGCAGGTTCGGCCGCGCATCCGCTTTAGCGGCAGGCAGTTCGCGGGCGAGCGCGGCCAGGAAATTGTCTTCGCCCTGCGTGAAAGTCGTCTCGATGCCGCTGCCGGAGTAGTGGAGGAAGCGCACGGCCGGCGCATGCAGCCTGCCAAGGCGTTCGGCGGCTTTGGCGAGGTCGAGCTTGATCACCTCGGAGGGGCAGGAGCCGACCAGAACCAGCATGCGGATATCCGGCCGGCGGGCAAGCAGTCGCTCCACCACCTTGTCCAGTTCGGCATGCATGTCGGCCATGCCGGCCAGGTCGCGCTCCTCGATGATCGCGGTGGCGAATCGCGGCTCGGCGAAGATCATCACGCCGGCGGCCGACTGCAACAGGTGGGCGCAGGTGCGCGACCCCACCACGAGAAAGAAGGCATCCGGCATTTTCCGGTGCAGCCAGACGATCGAGGTGAGGCCGCAGAACACCTCGTGCTGCCCGCGCTGGCGCAGGGGTGCCGCGGGCGAGCCGCAGCGGCCGGGGGGCGGGACGGGCGCGTTCATGCCGGTACCCCCGACGCATCGAGCCGTGCGGCCCTGAGCTTCAAAAGGAACTGCGCCGCGTTGATCCCGTAGGCCGCATAGGCGCAGAGCGCGAGCGCCATCAGCCCCGCCGGATCGAGCCAGCCACCGAGAAGGCAGAAGAGGTAGGCCGTGTGCAGCGCCAGCACGGCGAAGGAGAACACGTCCTCCCAGAAGAAGGCCGGCGCAAACAGCCAGCGGCCGAACACCGCCTTTTCCCAGATCGAGCCGGTGACCATGATGGCGTAAAGCGCCAGCGTCTTGACGACCACGGAGGCGTTCGCCGCCCACAGCCCTTCCCCTGTCAAGACGAAGCGGGCGATCAAGGCGAGGCTTACGAGGCAGGCGAGGAACTGGAGCGGCGCCAGCACGCCCTGCACGATCGTCCAGACCGAAGCGTCGCGTCGGCGGCGCTCTTCCGCGGTATAAAGCGGCTGGCGAGTTTCGCTTGGTCCCGGCTGGACTCTCATCTTCTCCGAAAGCCTCCTCCGGCTTGCATTGGCGAGTCCGATCACCGTATCGGTTAACGCCGACAAGTGTCAATCTAGGTTGACGTATATTGCATTTGACAAATTTTTTGCGCCGGCGGGTTGTCACCCCTTTTCAAACCGCCGGACGCGGACGTATCGTAACCGCCGTGAATTGTTGTTCGGCGTGAGGGTGCGGTCGGGGCAGCAGGAGGATCAAGCTGCCCGGACGGCGACGGCAAGAGAATAGCCGTGAGCATCTTCGCGTCGGCGAGAGGGATGGATCGCCGCCATGATGGAGGGAATCGTTGACGGTTTTGACGGGGATGCCGAAGCCGGCTTGCCCGCTTCGCGGATAGAGCGGATAGAGTTGTCGGATCCGCGCCTTGCGCATCTGCTCCGGTTGCCGCCCGGCCTTGCCGGTCTTGCGGTCGCTCAGGTCGTGCCAGCGCTCATGGAGCGGCGGCGGATGCCTGCACCCGCCTTGGCCCTGGGCCGCGGGCAGAACGGTGCGAATCTCGGCCCCGGCACGATCGCAACGTTTGCCGACCTTCTGTTCGACGGCTCAGGCAGCGAGGGCGAAGACTTTGCGTTCGATCTGTTCGAGCGCACCGCCGATCCGCAGTTCGTCGCAGCCCGGCTCCTGGATCCGGCAGCGGCGGAGATCGGTTTGCGCTGGTGTTCCGACACCGAAGACTTCCTGCGCGTGACCTATGCGGCTTCCCGGCTCCAGCGGCTGTTCCACCGGATGGTCCGGGAGTGTCCGCCGCCGCTTGCCGAGCGGCCGGGCAAGATGGCCCTGCTCGGACCAGTGCCGGGCGAGCAGCACACTTTTGGCCTCAGCATCGTGGAGGATGCGCTGCGGCGGGCCGGCTGGCAGGTGGACCTCTGCCTTCCCGGCGAGGGAGACGAGATGCTGCGCCTCGCCGGCGACAACCATTACCGCTTCGTCGGTTTGTCGCTCAGCAGCGAGCACCTCCTGCCGGCTTTGACCCGCTTCGCCGCGGGCCTCCGGCGGCGATCCCGCAATCCGGATATCCGTGTGGTCGCCGGCGGCTGGCTGTTTCGTGAGCAGCCCCTGCTCGCCTCGGAGGCGGGGGCGGATCATTGCTGTGCAGATGCGGGCGCGGCCGTTCGGCTGGCCGAAAGCCTCCTTGCACCCGCGCCCGCGAGATGCCAGATGCCCGTCGCGGCCGAGTGAAGAAGGATCTTGAAAGCGGCGGATGGACAAGCTGGTTTCCTACGAGGTGTACCGCTCGTTCCAACGCCATGAAGCGCTTTTCGCGGGGTTGGGCGACGAAGCCGTGGCGATCCTCGCCGCCGCCGCGGCCGACCTCGCCCTGCTGCTTTCCGCCGATGGCCGCATCCTCGACGTCTCCTTCCGCGACCGCGACCTGAAAGGCTGGAAGCCGGCGGACTGGGTGGGCAGCCTGTGGCCTGAGATCGTGGCCGGCGAAAGCCGCGACAAGGTCGGAGAACTGCTGCGCGAGTCGGCGCAATGGCCGGTGACGCGGGCGCGGCAGGTCAACCATCCCGCGCCCGGCCTTCGCGACCTGCCCGTCACCTACCGCCTCGTTTCGTTTCCAGGCTGGCCGCACCGGCTGGCGCTCGGCAACGATCTGCGCGCGATGGCCGAGATGCAGCAGCGCTTCGTGCGCAGCCAGATCGAGATGGAGAAGGACTACCGCAAGCTGCGCGACCTGGAATCGCGCTACCGCGTGCTCTTCTTTCTGGCCTCCGATCCCCTGCTGGTGGTGGACGGCCGGACCTTCAAGATCCTGGATGCCAACGAGCAGGCGACCCGCTTGTTCGACCGCCCGGCAAGGAAACTCGCCGCCGGTCTGGCGTCGAGCCTGTTCGACAGAAACGCGCAAGCCGAGTTGACGGAAGCGCTGGCGCAGGCCGGTGCCGGCGCGGACGTGGCGGTTTTCCAGGCGCGCGTAGCCAACGGAAACGGCGAAGGGGCTGAGTCGGCGGTTCGGATCACTCCCTTCCGCGAGTTCGGGCGAACCAATCTTCTCCTGTCCCTGACGCCGCCTGAAAGCGCCGATGGCGCGCGTTTGGGAAGCGCTGCGGCCGAACGCATGCACGCCATGCTGGAATCCCTGCCCGACAGCCTTGTGCTGGCCGACGAGTCCGGCGCCATCATCGACGCCAACCCGGCCTTTCTGGACCTCATCCGCGTGGTCAGCCTGGAGCGCATCCGCGAGCGCAGCCTCCACAACTGGCTGGGCGGTTCGAGCGTCGATGTCCAGGTGCTCATGGCCAACCTGCGCGAACACGGCAGCGTGCGCCGCTTCTCCTCGGTGGTCCGCGACGACCTCGGCGGCGTCGAGCCGGTTGAAATCTCTGCCTCGGTCATACCCGGCCGCGACGGCCCGCTCTACGGCTTCCTGATCCGCGAGAGCGCCAGAGGCGGCGATGCGGCGGGTGTTCCCCCTCCCAATTCCATGCAGACCGCGACCTCGCAGTTTACGGATCTGGTCGGCCGGGTGCCGCTGAAGGACCTCGTGCGCGACACCGCCGACATCATCGAGAAACTGTGCATCGAAGCGGCGCTCAAGCTGACCGACAACAACCGCGCCTCGGCCGCCGACATGCTGGGGCTGTCCCGCCAGAGCCTCTACATCAAGCTGAAGCGCTATGGCTTGGCCGAAGCGGATATGTCGGAAAGCTGACGCTGTACCCTGTCAATCTGAGTTGACACTCAAGTATGTCGCGCTTAGCCTGCACAGCATGGCTGAGTTCTACCTGAGCATCACCCGCGCCACCGTTCCTTCGCCCGCTGCGGTGCTGGAACTGCTGAAGCCGCTCACCTGGTTTGCGCCGATGTGGGCGTTCGGCTGCGGCGTCGTTTCCTCCAACACCGATTTCGGCTCCCGCTGGCCCTACGTGCTGGGCGGCGTGCTGCTCGCCGGTCCACTGGTCTGCGGCGCCAGCCAGGCCGTCAACGACTGGTTCGACCGCCACGTCGATGCCATCAACGAGCCTGGCCGGCCGATACCGTCGGGCCGCATGCCCGGCCGCTGGGGGCTTTACGTGGCGCTCGGCAGCACCGCTTTGTCCGTCCTGGTGGCGTCGCTTCTCGGCGCCTGGGTGTTCGGCGCGGCGCTGCTCGGCCTCGCGCTCGCCTGGGCGTACAGCGCCCCGCCCTTCCGCCTGAAGCGCAACGGCTGGGCCGGCGCCGCGGCGGTCGGGCTGGCTTATGAGGGGTTGCCGTGGTTCACCGCCGCGGCGGCCGCCGCCGGCGCCTATCCCGGCCACGCCGTGCTCCTCGCGGCAGCGCTCTACAGCATCGGCGCCCATGGCATCATGACGCTCAACGACTTCAAGGCGGTGGCCGGCGACCGCCGCACCGGCCTGCGCAGCCTGCCGGTGATCCTCGGCGTCGGACGCGCGGCCCGCCTCGCCTGCGCGGTGATGATCCTGCCGCAGGTCGCCGTCGCGGCCTGGCTTGCCGCCGGCTTCCCCATCCAGGCGGGGATCGTCGCGCTGCTGGTCGGCGGGCAGCTCGCCTGCATGCCCAAGCTGCTGCGCGACCCCGTAGCCGCCGCGCCCTGGTACAACGCCACCGGCACGACGATGTTCGTGTTCGGCATGCTCGCCACGGCCTTTGCGCTCCGGTCGATGTGAGGGGAGGGTACGTGCGGCAGCCTGAAGGAACGCATCTCGGCTGGCTCGGCATCGTCCGGCTGGGCCTGGTGCAAGCGGCGCTCGGCGCCATCGTGGTGCTGACCACCTCCACGCTGAACCGGGTGATGGTCGTGGAACTTGGGCTCGCCGCCGTTGTGCCCGGCCTGCTGGTCGGCCTCCACTACGGCGTGCAGATCGCCCGCCCGCTCTGGGGGCACGGCTCCGACCGCGGCGGCCGGCGCACGCCCTGGATCGTCGGCGGCATGGCGCTGCTGGCGCTCGGCGGCGTCAAGGCGGCCGGCTCAACGGTGCTGATGGCGCAGTCCTTTGCGGCCGGCTTCGGCATGGCGGTCCTCGCCTTCGTGCTGATCGGCGTGGGCGTGGGCGCAGCCGGAACCTCGCTGCTGGCGCTGCTCGCATCGAGCGTCGCGCCGGCGCGGCGGCCGGCCGCGGCGACCGTCGCCTGGCTGATGATGATCGCCGGCATCGTCGTCACCGCGATCGTCACCGGCGCTTTGCTCGATCCCTTCTCCTTCCCCCGCCTGGTCGGAGTGACCGCAGGCACCGGCGCGGTCGCCCTGCTGGTGACCGCCGCCGCCGTGTGGGGTGTCGAAAGCCGCATCGCCGTCCCGCTCCCCGCCGAGATCGAGGCAAAGACCTCCTTCCGCGAAAGCCTCGCCGATGCCTGGGCCGACCCGCAGGCGAGGCTGTTCACCGTTTTCGTGTTCATCTCCATGCTCGCCTACAGCATGCAGGATCTGATCCTGGAGCCCTATGCGGGGCTGGTCTTCGGCATGTCCCCCGGCGAGACGACAAAGCTCTCGGGCCTTCAGAACGGCGGCGTGCTGTTCGGCATGGTGCTGTTCGGCTTGGCGGGCAGCGTCGTTTCGCGAAAAAATCCCGGCGTGCTGAAACTGTTCACGGCGGGCGGCTGCTTGGCTTCGGCCGCGGCGCTCGCAGCGCTTGGGCTTTCCGCGGCAGCGCCCGCCGGTTGGCCGCTCCAGCTGAATGTGCTGGCGCTCGGCTTCGGCAACGGCGTGTTTGCCGTTGCGGCCATCGCCTCGATGATGACTTTGGCGGGCCGCGCCGGGCCGAAGCGCGTCGGTTTGCGGATGGGCTTGTGGGGTGCGGCGCAGGGGATCGCGTTCGGCCTCGGCGGCTTCGCCGGCACGGTAGGGGTCGGGGTGCTGCGCCTGGCGGATTTCAGCATCGGCGCTGCCTATGGCGCGGTCTTTCTCGCTGAAGCCGCGATCTTCGTCGCCGCCGCGCTGGTGGCGGTGCGGATCGCTTCCGGGCGCCGGGGTGAAGAGGCGCGGATGAAGCCGTTCGTCCCTGCGCTCCCAGCGATGCAGCCCGCGGAATGAGCGGGTTCGACTACGACGCGATCGTTGCCGGCGGCGGGCCGGCAGGCGCCACGACCGCCGCCGAACTCGCGGCTAAGGGCCGGCGCGTGCTGCTGCTCGAACGCGAAGCCCGGATAAAGCCCTGCGGCGGCGCGATCCCCACCCGGCTGATCCGCGACTTCGCCTTGCCGCCCTCCGTGCTGGCAGCGCGTGCCACTTCGGCCAGGGTCGTGGCGCCTTCGGGCAGAAGCGTCGCCATGCAGATCGAGAACGGTTTCGTCGGCATGGTGGACCGCGAAACTTTTGACCCCTGGCTGCGCGAACGGGCAAAGGCTCACGGCGCGGCCTATGCGGCCGGCACCCTGCTCGATGCCGCGTCGGTCGAAGGCGGCGTGCGCGTCCGCCTCGTCCGCGGCGGGCAGGACGCCGTGGAAACAATGACGGCGCGCGTGCTGATCGGCGCCGACGGCGCGAACTCGACCGTGCGCCGCGCGATGTTCGGCGCTGAAGCGCGGCCGCCCTATGTCTTCGCCTATCATGAAGTCGTGCGTCTGCCCGCGCATGACGCCGACCCCGGCTGCTGCGACGTATTTTACGCGCAGGAAATCTCTCCGGATTTTTACGGTTGGGTGTTTCCGCATGGGCCGGTCGCCAGCATCGGCGTCGGCAGCGTCGCAAAAGGTTTCGACCTGCGCGCCGCGACCGCCAAGCTGCGCGCCGCCGCCGGCTTGGCCGATGCCGAGACGGTGCGGCGGGAAGGAGCGCCGCTGCCGCTGCAATCCCTGAAGCGGTGGGACAATGGCCGCGACACGCTGCTGGTCGGCGACGCGGCCGGCGCTGTGGCCCCGTCTTCCGGCGAAGGCATCTTCTACGCCATGCTGTCCGGCCGACTCGCCGCCGAAACGGCGCACGAATTCCTGGTTTCCCGCAGCCCGGCCGTTTTGCGCCAAGCGCGAACCCGCTTCATGCGCGAGCACGGGCAGGTCTTCGCGATCCTCGGATTGATGCAACGCTTCTGGTACCGCACCGACCGTCGGCGCGAGCGCTTCGTGGCCATCTGCGGCCACCGCGACGTGCAGCGGCTGCTCTGGGAGGCCTACCTGACGAAGAAGCTGGTGCGCCGCGACCCGATGGCCCATCTGCGCGTCTTCGGCACGAACATCCGGCACATGCTGGGCCTAGCCTTCTCGTGAGCGCAAGGTTCGACTGGCTCGTGTCCAGCGGCCTGATCGCCTTTGTGGCGCTTGCGCTGATTGCCGCCGAGATGTTTCTGCTGCTGCGGCTTGCCGCCCGGCGCCCCTGGCTGCGCCGCCAAGCCATCCTCGCAAACGGCCTATCCGGCGCCTGCCTCCTGCTCGCCCTTCAGGCCGCGTTGGCGGACGCCGGCTCGACCTGGATCGGCCTTTGGCTGGGCTTGAGCCTCGTCGCCCACCTAGGCGACGTCGCGGCCAGGCTGGTCAAGCCGTAGCATTGCGGGAGCGGCTTAGAGCCCGTTTCATAATCCGATCGGGTCGGTCCGGCGGTTCTTTTCGGCTCTGGCTTCGTCGCTGAGGGCGAGCCGACGGTCTCGCCCGCCTTCGGCCCTCGCCGATGCTTGCCTCGCATCGGCTGCGTTCGGCGTCTCGCCAGGGCACGAAAAGCCCTCGCCGGCCCGCCGCCGCCGGATGATGAAACAGGCTTTTAGAGCATCGGCCTGAAGAGGGCGCAGCGGTTTTGGAAAAAGCCGATGCGAAAACGAAAACCTGCCGCAGCGGACCGAGCATCGCATTCGGTCTGAACCACGCCAAGATGTTCATGCTGCCCTTGCTCAACCAACTCGCGCCGCTCGCCTGACGAGACACGCAAGCCAGATCGGCGCCGTCGAGGCCGTCATGTGCGCCATCACGGCCCTCGTGCGCGAACTCGTCGCGCCCGCTATCACCCTCAAGGCACAGCAAGCTTGAACATCAAACCCCGCTTGACCAGAACGGATGCTGTAGGTCTTTGTTTTCGCTTCGGCCCGAAAACCTCTGCGCTATCCGGGCCGATGCTCCGGCGATCCGATGGGAACGACCATGACGACAGCTTTCTCCCGGCAGGTCCAGGAACTCGTGGAAACGCTGTTCCGCAACGGCGATCCGGCCAAGCCGCAGTTCCGGAGGATCTGCTATGCGGCGGCGGCAAATTCCGTGAAGAACTTCGGCTTGCGCCGGGCCTACCCCGCGGGAGAGTTCGAACAGCTGCTGGAACGCCTTGTCGGCGAGCTTCAACAGATCGAAGCGGAGCATGGCGGTGCATTGAGTGCGAAGGACGAGGCCGTTTTGGCAGTGCAGATGCCGGAAGCACGCGAACGGGTTGAGGCGCCTGCGGCGGCGCCGTCCAAGCCTAGGGGCTGGCGATGGAGGCAGGCGGTGATGTGGACGGTTTTCGGCGCCTCGCTGCTGGCTCTAGCGATCTGGGGGCTGGAAAAAACCGGCGTGATCCTGGTTCGCACCGACCCTGCGGACTTTGCGAGGCTCGCAGCCCGCGACGAAGACCTTGCTTATCTTAAGGGACCCGCAGAAAACTCGATCTCAGCCCTTAATAAGACGACGGAAGCCGTGGAAGCCGATGTGGCTGCAGGCAAGCTGAAGCCGGCAGCCGGCGCCCCTCTCGCGCAGCACAATGTTTCGAGCCTTTATCCGCAACTTTACCAGTCGTTCCAGAACTCTCTGCCGAAAGGGTCCTATATCCTGATTCTGATCGCGAACACCGGCGGCTACAAGGTCGTGGCGCGGTCCGAAGTCTGTCCATGGATTGCCTACAACAAACCTGAACTGGTCGATCCCGTGCGGAGCTTTTATCCCGGCTCATGCCAATTCTATGGCTTTTGGAACTCCCAGGGCCGGAACCTGTGACGTCCGGCAAGGCGAGACGCTCAGAGCGCCTGCGGGTTCGACGCGGGTGCCGCGTTCACGGCCGCTTCGCCGGCGTTGCCCGCCGGTGCGCGTGAAGAGACGATACGCCGTCGGCGGATACGGGCGGGCTGGGCTTGGCGCAGAGCTATGACAAGGAACGACGAGATCCAGAGCCCGGCATTGGCATAAAGCGAACCGGCCGCTGCCGCGCCGATCGCATCGCGGAAAAACAGCAGAGCGACAAAAGCCCCAACGGCCGATTCATGCCTGTTCCGTATGAGGCCGAAAGCCGAATAGGAAGCTATGATAATATGAAGGGCGAAAGGAATTGCTCCGATCACGCCGACAGCCATTACGGCTTCGACATAGACGTTATGCGGGTAAAAGCCGCTCCCCATCTCCAAGATATAGCGCCCGAAGAGCGGATAATCCTGAATCTGCGCCCAGGAGCCCTGATAGAGGTCCAGGCGCTCCTTGTCATCGACGGAGTTGACGCGCCCCAGAGTATCCAGGAAGTATTGGACGTAGTCGCTGTCCGAATAATAAAAAGCGACGGCGACTGCGAGCGCGATGCACACAAGCAACACCATGCGCCGGCTGCCGCGGGAAAGCAGGAAGTAGATGAGCAGGGCTGCGCCGGAGGATGCCATCATCCCGCGTGACCGCGCAATGGAAACGACAACGAGCAGGATCGGCGAAACCAGCAGCGCTCCGATCGTCACGATCTTGCTGCTTCCAAACTTCACGAAGTAGAAAAGCAGGAAGCTCGACGACAGATAGGCCAGGGCAACGGAGTTCACCCGTTCGAGCGTTGCCCGCTGCTCGGACGTGTCGGACAGTGCCGTCCAGTTGAAGTAAAGGCCGAACAGATAGATCATGACGAAGAATGACATGAGTCTGGTCATGTCGGCGTCGCGTATCTGCCTTGCCATGGCGGCTAGAAGGTAGGACGGCAGTATCGCCGACAGGAGGAAAACCAGCAAAACATTGTTGTTGTCCGGCGGTATGACGAGGCCGGAAATGAACATGTTCTCCAGCATCCGGGCGAAGTACAGAACGAGGAAAAGCGTTGCCGGCAGCAGCGCTGCGGCGGGCAGCCTGGCGCCCCGCCCGGTCAGGGCAAAGGCTAGGACCAGGATCATCAGCGAGCCGAAGCGGAGGATGACCGCGCCTAAGCTGCTGTCGGGAGACAGGATGCTGACCGCCATGAACAGCGTGTAAAAGCCGATGGTCGGAAACAGCACGATAAAGGCGGCGGCCGGGCTGATCAGCAGGCGAAGAATCCCTCCGCTGCTTTCCGGCCTTGCGGCGTGCGCCGCGCGGCTTGGCCGTCGCCGGCGGCTTGACGCGCCATATGCCGCCATGCCTCGATCGGTCAATGCACACCCACCTGGCGGGCGGCCACCCAGGAAAGGATGCACAAGGCCGTTATCGCGCCGCTCGCAACGGCAAATTGCTTTCGCAGCGAAGGCAGGATCTCCGGGACGGACAGCGCCGCCGCATTCAGCAGGAACGTGGAGATGGTGCTGATCAGCAGCCCACAGGCGATCGCCACGACGAGGGACTCAGGCCCGAAGATCGGGATCACGGCCCCGACGCCGACACCAACCGACAGAGCTATCAGAAGATGCGACAGGAAATTCCAGCGCAGGATGCCGCGCGCCTGCGCGGCCAGATAAAACGGGATGACGAAGGTGTTGAACGCCCAACCGAACGTCAGGATGGCGTTCATCTGGAGCAGGTTCTCATCCAGCCGGTTCAGGATGATCAGGCTGACCACCGGCGCTGCGGCAACCGACAGGAGTGCGACGCAGAGACCGGCCCAGATTGAGAGCGCCGTGGCTTTCCGGAGTGTGCTGGAAAAGCCGGCATCCTGTTTCCCGCCGATGGCGAAGACCGGCACGAGAGGCATCGCGGCGGCAATGATCAGGCTGCGGATCTGCGTGATGGTGCGGGAGGAAAAATCAAAGAGAGCCACCATCCCAGGGCCGCCGGAATGGTTGAATGCTACCTTGGCCAAAGGCTCGAACAGCAACGTCATGAGGGCATTGGCATTCAGCTTGAGCGTGTAGGCCGTGGTCGTCGAGAATATCCGGCGGTTCCATCGGTACGGAAGCCAGCCGATGCCTTCGATATGCGCCCGCAGCACGAGCCAGCCTATACTCATCATGGCGATCTGCTGGATCGCCTGCGCCACGCCGAAGCCGATCACGCCATAGCTCGGCACCAGCACCAAGTTGGCGGCCAGGAAGATCAGGGCCGCGGCGATGACCACCATGCTGCGTATGTCCGCGCGGTTGAGTCCGTCGATGGCCGAAGCCACCGCGGCTGCAACCGACCCCGCGACCATCGAGAAGACCGCGTAGGGCAGCAGAACCAGCGCGTCGGCGACAAAGGCTGGGGCGACAATAGATGGCAGGACCAGAGGCGCGGCTATCCAGAAGGCCAGCCCCAGGATCGAATTGAATGCGAAGCCGGTCAGTATGACGGTGTGAATGGTCTCGTGCACGTCCGAGATCGAGGTTTCGTGCTTGCCGATCGCCACGAACCGCGACAGGGCCGCGCCGCCGCTCAGGTCGCCTATCCTGGCGAAAGCGGTTCCGGCAAGCAGGAGAGACCAGACGCCGAAGCGCTCCAGGCCGACGGACCCGACCACCAGGCGATAGGCCAGGAAGGTGCAGGCCGTCACGACCAGTGCCTGGCCGACCGCAAAAAGGCTGTTGCGCGAGAGACGGCTTGAAAGGAGCCGCCTGACTGGTTCTCGTACGATCCGCATTACCGGCGGTGGTTATCCGCTATTGGGCATGAGCGATAGCGCAAGGCTAAAATTTCAGAAGAGATGGTCGAGGCCAGGCCTATGCGGCATCGACTTCGTCCTGTCGCCGTAGTTCCGGTCCCAGATGGCGGGCATGCCGCCGAGAAACGCAGCCCACATCGAAAATGTCGAGCGCGAGGCGACGAGCACCTTGGCGGCGGACAGCTGCATGATCGAGGCGAGAGCGTTCGCGCTGCGATCGAACGTTAGGCCGGGTATGCCTAGTTGATCGGCTATGGCTTGGGCATCGCTGTCGGTGAACAGCACTGCGGACGGGTTTTCCGAGCCCAGCAGCGACTTCGCCTGCTCGAAGGCCTCACGGTACCATCCCAGCGGCTGGCGAACATTGTTGACGCCTGAGGCCGGGTTTGCGACGATGAAATCGCCCAGCCGGACATGCAATGCGATGTCGATCGGCGCCGGGTTCAACGGCTGGCGAACGTTCTCGTGTAGCCAGGACGCGATGAGGCCGCGATGGCCCTGGAGATCGTGAAAGTACCGGCCCATGCCGGAGTAGACGATTACGGCCCGGCGTTGCGTGCCGTCAAAGGCGCCCTCATCCACGACCGGGCGGCCAAAACGAGACCACCAGCGCTTCCAGTCGCTTGCGCTGCGCGGCCGGAGAACGTCCCCATAGGTGCGCTTGTCCGGCTCGCGGCGCAGATAGGTGCCGATCTTGGCCTGCCGCATCGTCGGATAGACAAGCTCGCCACCCAATCTTTCCCGGCCGACCAGGGCGCGGGAGATCGGGAACAGCAGATTGCCGAGCCCAGGTCCGGGAGAGCGGATGAAGCCCGTATCCACCCGGCTGAGCTTCGGCCAATGAAGAAGGTTGCGGTCTGTCATCGCTAACCAGAAGTTCGCGTGCCGAACGCCGTCGGCCTGCGAGACACGACGGGCCTCACGAAGGCGCGCCGGCCCTGAAGCAGACGATGTCCACCTGATCGAGGCGATGGCTCACAGGGTTGCGATAGCCGGGCCATACGTCCCAGATCTCGAAGCCGGCATCGAATATCAAGTCGAGCGTCTGCGGCGCGCCTGGCTGTCCGTCATAGATGCTGCTGAGCGACATCTCGGTAAGCAGACCGGCGACGCCGCCGACCGTGTCGGGCGCGCCGCTCAGGACGAGCAGTTCGGATCCCTGGACGTCCAGCTTCAGAAAAGCGCCGCGCACGTCGAGGCCGAGGTCGCGCACGACGTTGTCCAACCGCTCGGTCGGCACTTCTATCGTGCTTGCCAGCCGCGCCTGGGGCGTCAGCGCCGCCAGATCCGCAGACGGCATGAACAGGGAACTGGCGGAGTCTCCCGCCGTCACATGGAACTTGGCGGTGCCCGGCCTGTCGCTCAGCGCCAAGCGTGGAGCGACGACCCAGTTCGCAACGCCCGCCGCAGCCGCCGTCAGAATCGCGTGGGCTTCCGGCAGAACTTCGAACGACACGATCCGGCCGGTGAACCCCTCGGCCAGAAGCCTCTTTGCGAATTGTCCCCTGTTGGCGCCGACGTCGAGCACCAGATCGACCTTGAACCGCTGCAGGAAGCGGACAAGGCGCAGGTCTTCCTGAGTATTCGGGCCGGCCAGCCTGATCTCCAGCCCGGCTTTTCGTCCAAGTGACTGGAGCGCCGCCTTGTGACCGCCCTTCATGCTGCCCAGCAACCGTTTCATCCGACGCGCCCCCGAATGTTCCTAAAAGCAGATGTTCCGGATGTCTTCGTGCACGAACCAGGAGTCGCATCCGGAGGCCGGC
This sequence comes from uncultured Rhizobiaceae bacterium, assembly GCA_964242945.1. GTDB lineage: Bacteria > Pseudomonadota > Alphaproteobacteria > Rhizobiales > Rhizobiaceae > Mesorhizobium_B. The sequence goes on from CAXTCF010000050.1 coordinate 14,213, forward strand.
TCCAGAAGCGGCTTGTAGCCCGCGGCGCCCAAGATGTCCCGGTAGCCGGCGATCCGGCGCGCATCGTAATTGTGCTCGATCGTAAAGAGCCCGACGCGGCGCTTGCGCAGCGAAAGCGACTTGAGGATCTCCAACTCGGATCCTTCCGTGTCGATCGAGATGTAGTCGATCTCGTCCGGCGCTTTCAACTCATCCAGCAGGTCGTCGAAGCGGATGGTTTTGACGTCGTATTGGGAGATCGACTGCTGTCCGCGCGCCGTTCGCGAGCTTGCCAAGCCGGACAACTCGCCCATTCCTTCGTCCTGCTCGAAGGACAACGTCCGTCCTGTTTCCCCGGCTACCGCACGATCGTCGAGGACTGCTTTGCGGGTCCGCGCAATGTCGGCGTGAAACATCCGCGCCGGTTCGGCCAGGATGCCGCGCCAGCCGAAGTCGCGCTCCAGCATGAGAGTGTTGGAGTACTTCGTGCCGTCTCCAACGCCGACTTCCACGAAAAAGCCGTCGCGCTTGTGGTTGTGGACGAGGGCGCACACCAGATCCTGTAACAACTGGCCGTGCGAGAGCGGGTAGAGTTCGTGCATCTCGGCGTCGATCGATCGGTTGGCCAGGGCACAGAACCGTGCCGCCTGATAAAACCGGCTGAACTCGTCCGACCGGATCGCCTTCGCGTTGAGGCGGGCAGCATAGCCCCGCAAGAAGAGATTGTCGAACCCGATCGACCGCGCGGCCGTTTCCTGGCTTCCGGAAAGGCGGCCTGCGAAATAAACGAATGGTGCGAACAGGAAACCGGCCGCGGTTCTGAAGCTAGAGGACATGATTGCTGCCTACCCTGTTGCCTGTGCGGTTCGACCTCCCAGCCATACCGCTCTCGATAGCCTGCCGGAACCGCGTCTGCCAGCGCCCGACGACCTCCACACGGTTCTTCGCCTCGTCCCAGTCGAGCCGATCACGCCTCGGCTGGGCGAGCAGCAGGTCTGCAAGGCGCGCGTGGTCGCCGAACGGCACCTCCAGATGCGGAAGTCCGTTGACGGTTGCGAACCTCGCGATGACCGACCCAGCCTTTACGATCGGCGGCACCCCGAATTGCAACGCCCTTCCGAAAACACCCGATGCGCTGTTGTATCCCGGCGAGTAGCAGGCCCAAACGGAGTCCGAGACCCCATACAAGCTTTCAAGCTCGGCATCCGACACGAAGCGATCGACCATCAGGGCACCGGCTGCCGACAGTCTTGCCGCGGCGGGCTTGACGTCTCCGATGACCGAGCCTGCGCACACAACGAAAACACGCTCGGCAAGCGAGGGGTGACGCTCCAGCGTTTCCGCAAGAAAATCGAGCCCCTTGTTTGCGCCCATGCGGCCGAGCGCGCACAAGATCAGCCGGCCTCCAGCGCGAGCGGCAACGTCTTCGGATAGGGCCGTCGGGGCAGGATCGGCGATCATGCCGGCATCGAGCTGATCCCAATATTGCGGATCGTAAAGGCCGACGCTGGCAATCCCTTTGTATGCAGGCATCACGTCAAAGGGTGTGATCGTCGCCGTGGTCACGCCGGGGATGCGCCGGATGAGGCCGAACACAAGCCGCTTGAGCGAGGTCCAGCGCCCGATATCCACGCAGGTTTGAGCCCCCAGAAAGAGAGCCGCGGTTCTGCGCCCGCGCAACGCGCGGGCGATCGCCACCGCAAGGAAGGATATCTGATCGTCGTCCATTGTCGCAAACAGCACGCGGTCGGCTCCCACAAGGCTGCGAAACACGTCCCGGTTCATCGCTTGCGCGAGTTGGTCGAGCGCAAACATCCGGCCAAGCGTATCCAGATACGACTGCCGGTGGCCTGCCGTGTTTGAGGCATATACGATGCCTGTCCCCGTAGCAGAGCAATCGTGTGGCTCACCGTTGCCCTGGCCTTCCATCTTCATCGCGACGCTCAGGCGACGTTTCCCGCGCGATGGTAGTCGCTTCGCGGCCGGCAAACATTCCGGGTTTGAGCTTTGACATCGGAACACCGAACCGCCGGCATCAGGCGCCAGCCCTGCGGGTTACGAGAAACTGATCGTTCATAACCATCAGATTCCAAGCCGCCGCGGGGAAAACCGACTCCAGCTTCTCCATGACCTGCGACTTTGGCGGCCAGCCCGGCTCCACCCCGAACAGCCTGAAATCGTCAACGACAACCGCGACGTAATTGTTCAGATGGTTCTTTATGACATCGACTTCTTGGAGGACCGGCTCCGGTACGTCGCCTTGGCCTGTGATGCCGCCGCTGAAGTGCCCGTCCAGGAAGATCAGGCCGCGGTCAACGCGCCCGCTGACTTCGCCGAGCACCTTCATGCCGTCGCCGAGCAGCAACTCGACATTCGCGCGCCCCGCGCAACGCCGGCGGGCCATATCGTGCAGCTTGGGATCGATTTCGACCGAGATCACCTTGTCGAAAAGGTAGGACAAGCGCCGCGCCGTCACGCCCTTGTAGGAGCCGATCTCGACGGCCGTCCGTGCGCCCGTCAGATCTCGGCAGAGCTTGAGATTATGCAGCTTCGTCAGCGAGTGCGGAACGAAAGGCCTGTTCCGCAGCTTTGCAAAGCTGTCCAGAAACCATCCTGCCAGGGGCTCTACGAATGTTTTTGGATCGTTCATACGCTCAAGTCTGGCAAATCTGCAAAAGGAATGCCGGCCTGCGTGGGCCAAACCTCGGCGCGGGCAGGCCCTTTCTGTTACGTCTGTCCTATACAGAGCAGTCCCTGCGTTGCCAAGCCCAGGCGTTTGGGTTCACTTTGCGTTGGCGTGCTCGTTCGTTTGAGTGAAGGGGAGGTCCAGCAGTCAATTCCCACACAAAACAACTGGATTTCCCTGCTTTGACTATTAGGCTAGCGCTAGAGCAGGCTCACCAACTGGCGCTCTCGCACGCCGACTGTAGGCGAAGCGCTTCCCCATGCGCATCAATGGTCCTTCGAAATAGGTCATTGACAAGGCAGCGAGGCCGGCAGTTACTGCCAAGGCTAGGAGAGCCGACACTACTTCAAGTCCTACGGGTTCGTTCTTCGGGAACGACTGAGCGAGGACGATGTGTACATAATCCCGAACGGGCTTGTGGAAGAGGTAGAGCCCATAGCAGTGAAGGCCGAGCCACGTCAGAATCCTGCTTTCCAAGATCCAGTTTACTGGAACGATCTGTTTCGAATAGGTTACCAACACCAGTGAGCCGAACATGACGGCGAAAAGCAGGTGGTTCCAGTCGTCATCTATGGGGCGGCTGATCTGTATCTTCCAGGCGAAGTACCATGAGGCGGCACACACCAAGACATGGATGTAATACCGCTTGACCGGTATCCAATACCTTGAACGCACGAGGAATGCACAGATGACACCTATCCCGATGGAGTCCGCGCGGGTGAAGGTCATGACGTAGCCATCGATCCCAGTGATATAAAACCTACTTAAGACAGCGCAGATCGAAAGTAAAACGACAGCCACAAGTGCCATCTTTCGACCTAAGAAAAATAGCAGAAACGGCATTATAAGATAAAAATGCTCTTCGACGGCAAGTGACCATGTAACATCTAACCAAGGCGAACCCCACCTGTTAAAATAAGCCATAGAGAAATTTTGAAGGAACAAAAAATAGCTCCAGATTGGTATCGAAGTATTGAATATTTGAGGTGGAAAAGACGAAGGAGACAGGGGATTTAAAATATAGACTGCAAGAACAAGGATGAGCAGCATCACACCGTAAAGCGGCAGGATCCGAAACGCACGACGGACAAAGAAAGCCTTTAAGGTTTCCCTATTCATCTCATGATCTAGAAGGATACCCGCAATCAAAAATCCTGAAAGGGTGAAAAACAGGTCAACGCCGAACCATGTATAATAGTAATACCAGCGTAGATTTGGCCAGTCCGGCCATGTCTTTGCGATAACGAAGTAACCGGCATAGTGCCAGAAGAGCACCAAACCGATCGCCAACCCTCTGATTCCATCAAGCGCCTTGATATGGGGCACAGGCGTTACTCACGTTGCCAGCTAACATCTTTCTTCGGTTGCCGAACGATGTAAGCGCCTCAAATTATCCGCGGGCTCCTCAAGCGACCAAGCAGAAGCCTTAAACAGCCGGGTATGTGGAACTCAGCACCGGCACAACTGTGAGTTCTCGCGATCGGCAAGCTGATAACCCTATTTCGAGTTTCCCCGTCACAGAACCGGCGTCAACCAACCTGTCTATGTCGCACTGTCCAATGATATACAGCGCACCCGCGGCGACTGGTTGCTGACCTGATATGGAGATCGCGCCTCTTGTTCAAGCACGATCCGCTAATAGCGGGTCTTCGGTATCAGGTCGCCCAACCAGTCGCAATGACTCCGTTCAATTCAGGCACTGGCGCAACTTGCGCATTGCCAAACCTGATCCCTGAAGCACCTTGCTCAAAACCCTTTCGCCGTCTGAAGTGGGCAACGACAGCCTAGCCTCGTTTCCGGCCGACATTGCTTTGATAAGCTTCTGATCGACTCCGCTAAAAGTGATGGTCACTACATAGTTGTTGCCCGAAGGGCCTCCGATAGCTGGCACCTCTAAGGCGTCCAACGCACCCGAAATTTCAAGTTTGGCCCCGATGAAAGTTGTTGCCGCATCGGACAGCTTCTCCGTGCTTACGAAACGGACGTACATTGCCTCGCCCTTCGAGCCGTCCGGCTTCTCGGACACAACGGTCTGGACGCTCAACTGCACTTGGTCAGGCTCTAAGGAGGAGGTAACCGAGCATGTGTTGCTGACAGACCATGCCGCTGATTGTGCCTGCGCCGCAGTTGCGATTATTGCCATGAAGCCTGCTGCCAAGATGCGTTTCATGCTTAGAATCCTTCCTCGAGCCTGCCAGCCGCGCAGTCGACGCCCTTCGATCACAGCGCACCAGTCACGTCATCGCGTTTAAGGTGACGCATGCCGAGATGCAAGACGTGTTTGCCCAAGTGTCTGATCTTGGAATTTGGCGGTCGGGACCTCCGGATTGCCGCCGCCCTATCCCCGCGCGGCGCTGTTTTGCCGAAACTGGAAGCCGAAGCTGCTTCCACTTTTCGTCTTCCAGACTCAGAGCAGAAACCGCCTCTATGTTCTCCGCTGAATTGTGTTAGCTGAAGCCGTGCGCGGCAGTTCAGGACCTTCGGCGGTTTCACAAAGCATGGTGTCTCAAATCCCCGACGCTTCCGAACGCCGGGCCTCCCCGCACGATTGGCTGGTTGCGCTGCGGCCGCACCATTGGACGAAGAACCTGCTGGTTTTCCTGCCCCTGGCCGCCGCCCATCGTTGGGCCGATTGGCACCTCGCGGCGCAAACGCTTGCCGGCTTCTGCCTGCTGCTCCTGCTGGCGTCCGGCACCTACGTCGTCAACGACATCTTCGATCTCGAAGCGGACCGCAGCCATCCGTACAAGCGGCATCGGCCGATCGCCAGCGGCGCGCTGCCGCTTGCGCACGGAGCCATGTTTGCCACCATCGCCATTCCGTCATCGATCGCGCTGGGCTTTCTGCTCGACGCAGGCTTCGGGTCGATGCTCCTGCTTTATGCCTTGGTCACGCTCGGCTATTCCGCCGTGCTGAAGCGCATCCCCCTGCTGGACACGGCCGTGATCGCCGGCCTGTTCACGCTGCGCCCCGTCATGGGTGCGGCGCTCGCGCGCGCCGCGATGCCGGCTTGGCTGCTGGGCTTTTCCCTGCTCTTCTTCTTTTCGCTGGCGATGGCCAAGCGCCATGCCGAAATCCGCACCGTCGGGAACGACGGAGGGCAGAGCCTGGCTGCGCGTGGCTACGAGGCGGCCGACTGGCCTTTGACGCTTTGCCTCGGCGTCGGCGCCGCGCTTGGCGCATTTGTGCTGCTGCTGTTTGCTGCCGACGCTTCCCCTGTTGCCGGCGGTTACGGCCGGCCGGAGTTCCTTTGGGGGCTGGCGCTCCTGGTGGCGGGCTGGACCGGGCGGATCTGGCTCCTGGTGCATCGCGGCCGAATCACCGATGATCCCGTCAGCTTCGCGCTTGGCGACCGGGCGAGCCAGGCGACCGCCGCGCTGGCCGTAGCCTGTTTCATTCTGGCGCTGTGACGCCGACGGGCTCCCGGGGCGCAGCCTCTTGACCGTGCAGGCTCCATTGCGGGTGCTGATCCTCGGCGCGGCATCCGGCATAGCGGAGGCGACGGCCCGGCTCTATGCCGCTGAGGGCGCCGACCTCGTGCTTTGCGGCAGGCGGGCCGAGATCCTGGAGCAGATTGCCGGCGATTTGCAGCTGCGCGGGGCGCGAAAGGTCGAGGTGCTGGCGCTGGATCTCGCCCAAGCCGACCCGGAGGCGACGCTCGCCGGCATCTTAGGAAGCGGCGATCTGGATCATGTCCTGCTCGCTTATGCCACGCTGGGGAATCAGGCCTCCGCCGCTGCGCAGATCGCCACCGCCGCCGGCATCGTAGAGATTAACTACCTTTCCGCGCAGGGCTGGATGCTCAGCGTTGCCGCCTATCTGCGCGGGCGTGGACGCGGCTCGCTGGTGGTGCTGGGCTCGGTGGCGGGGGATCGCGGCCGCCGTTCCAACTTCATCTACGGCGCCTCCAAGGCCGCCGTCGCGGTTCTCGCCGAAGGGCTGGATCACGGCTTTGCCGGAACAAAGGTCAGGGTCGTCGTGGTCAAGCCGGGACCCACCCGCACCGCGATGACGGCGGGGATGGCGCGGGGCGGGCTGCTCTGGTCGGAGCCGGAAAAGATCGCGCGGATCGTGCGCCGCGCTGCCGACAGAGGCGGACCCGTCCAGTATGCGCCGGGCTACTGGCGCTTCGTCATGACCCTGATCCGCCTTATCCCGCGGCCGCTCTTTGCGAAGCTGGACCTGTGAGCTTTCCATGCGGAAGCAATCGCAGACCGATCCGCATCTCCGGTCTATGCTGGTTGCAGCAACCCTCCTGCTCGTTGTCGCCGCAAGCGCTTTCATCCTCATCACGGAAACCGCCGCGCCGATCGGAGCTAGGCCGCCCCTGCCGGCCCTGGTTCTCGCCGCTGCGGCGGCTGCTTGGCCGTTTCGCGTCGGAGCCGGAACTTGGGAACGGGCATCCCGCACTGCCGCACTCCTGGCCTCTTCCCTTCTGCTGACGCTCCATGTTCTCGGACGGGTGCCTCTTCTCGGCAGGGAGGGCGACTACAGCGGCGTCTTTCTTGCCTGGCTGCTTGCTGCCGCGCTTGCCTTCCTGGCGCTCGCATGCGCGCAAGGCTCATCGCCTCCGGCCGGCACGCGGCCGCCGATCCCACGCGCTGCGGCCTGGGCGCTAGGCATTGCCGTCGCCGGCGCGGCGCTGCTGCGGCTCTGGCATCTCGGAAGCGTGCCTTACGTGTTCAGCGCCGACGAAGCCTCTTTCGCGCTCTGGGCCGGAGGGCTCTCCTTTTGGCCGATGAGCAACCCGTTCACGGCCGGCTGGACGTCGCAGCCGACGCTGGGCATGCTTTACGAACAGGTTTCTCTCAAGCTGTTCGGCGCCAGTCCGACGAGCGCGCGGCTGCCCTGGGCGCTGCTTTCCATCCCTGCCATTCCGGCCGCCTTTCTGCTGTCCGCGCGCCTGCGCGGAACTGCCGTCGGACTCGCCACCGCGGCGCTGCTCGCCGCATACCATCTCCACATCCATTATGCGCGCGTCGCCCTCAACATCATCGCCGATCCGCTTTTCATGGCGCTGGCCCTGTTCTGGCTGGTCTCTGCGATCGAGCGGAAGCGCCTGTTCCAGTGGGGTCTGGCGGGCGGCACGTGCGGCCTGGCGCTTTACTTCTATCCCGGAGCAAGGCTCACGCCTCTTGTCGCGCTCGCGGTTGCCGTTTGTGCGTGGTTCCGGCTGGACCGCGAAGGCCGCCGGGGTTTTCCGGTGGGCCTCGCGGCGGCTGCCGGCGCATTCGCCGTGGTGGCGGCGCCGATGCTGCAATTCGCTTTCCGCTATCCCGCAGATTTCAACGCGCGGGTCAACATAGTCGGCATCCTGCAATCCGGCTGGCTCGCCGACGAAATGGCGGCTACGGGGCAACCTGCCTTCGCCATACTGGGGCGCCAACTGATCCGCGCTCTTGGCGCGTTCAACCTCTACCCCGACGAGTCCCCGTTCTACTATCTTCCGACGCCGCTGCTCGATCCGCTGTTCGGCCTGCTGTTCCTCGCCGGGCTGCTTTGGGCCACGGGCAAGGCGTCGGTCTCGCGGCGGGATTGGCCGCTCCTTGCCATGGTGATCTGGTGGTGGGGCGGAATCGTCGCCGGCGGCGCCTTGACCCTGAGCCCGCCCACGAGCCATCACTTCGTGACGCTCACGGTGCCCGTGTGCTTCTTCATCGCGCTCGCGCTTCAAGGCTTGGCGCTTGCGCTCCAAAGGGCCTTCGGCGTCCCTCCCGTCTTGCCGTTGACGCTGGGCACGCTGTTGTTTGCCGCGGTCAGCTTGAAGACATACTTCTTGGACTACACGCCGCAGCGCCGGTTCGGCAGCGAATCCGATGCCCTGATGACGGAACTGCTGCCGGCCGTCAGGGCGCTTGGACCAAAGGGATCTGTGGTCCTTGCCGGCGCCCCGTTTGTCTATTGGGACTTCCCGACCTATGCCTTCCTGGAACCGCAAGCGCGCGGGCGCGATGCGCCGGACCATATTTCCGCACCGCTGCCCGCTGACGCCGTCCCGAAGGGCGAAACCGTGCTCTTCGTCTTCGTGCCGGAAAGGTCAGGAGAACTCGCCTTCGTGCGGAAAACATTCCCGGACGGCCTCGCCTCGACGCTGAACAGCCCCGTCGATGGGCGCGTCATGGCGGTGCTCTATCAAGCCGCGCGATAGAGCGTTGAATTTCCCTGCCGGCCGCGGCCAGACATTCGACAGGGCGGGCAGGTTTCGGCTAGTCACCGGGGAAGATCGTTTTTCCGGCCAGCCGTTTTCGTGCAATGTGTCCCGCGGCTCTCCCTTCCAGGGAAAAAGCGAGACGCGAGGAACCTGATGCTCCCATCGCTTGCATCCGTTTTGCTTCTCGCGGCGGGGGTTTTGTCGCTTCTGATCGCGCTGGGGTTCTTCGGCTTTCTTGCACCGGCCTTCGACTCAGTGGCGCATTTCCGCGCCCATCTCGCGGTTCTGCTCGGCCTTGCCGCGCTGCTTTTGATTGCGATCGGACTCTGGCGCGAAGGCCTGCTCGCCTTCGTGCTCGTCCTGGCTGCCTTGGGGAGTGTCTGGGTGGGGACGCGGCCGGGAGGATCGCGCGGAGAGGGCGGGCCGTCCTACCGGCTGCTGCAACTGAACCTGCTGTTCGACAACGCGCAGCCGGCCCTGGTGCTGGACCTGATACGGCGCGAAAAGCCCGACATCCTTCTTCTCGAAGAAATTTCCGCGCGGTGGGAAAGCGAACT
>CAXTCF010000051.1:0-16705 GCA_964242945.1 uncultured Rhizobiaceae bacterium
CCAAAACTTCTTCAAAGACGCGGGCTACGCGTCATAATATCAGCACGACGCTCTAGTGATACGTATCGCTAATACACGCCGAGGCTTCTTGTCGAGGAAGGCCGCAACATAGAGAATGTGGGGAACTGGCCTGCCTCATGGAGTGGTCTGGAGGGAAAGCCGCAGGGCTGATCACGGTGGCGCGCCTCCGGCCGTCCGGCGCCGCCAGGTTCTGCGCCGGAGCACCCGCTTCGCGAGACCATCGTGCTGGATACAGAGCGCCTCAGCTGTGTGGCTTGCGGCGGCGCGCTTCACCTGATCGGGGAAAGTACCAGCGAGATGCTGGGCTGGGTTCCCGCTTGGGTGCGCGTGGTGCGCATCTGCCATACAACCACACCGCATTCAATCATGCCCAAAGTGCCAAAGCAGCGCTAATAAGCGACGACGCGTTCGTCCCCCGGGTCTGCCCAGCGTGTGTTGGGGACCAAGGAGAACCACCCTGGGCGGGAGGGATCGCGGTCGTAAGGGTAGCCGCCCAGCATCTTGTAGAGCTCTGCATATTTACCCAGCTTGTTTCGATCGAGCTCGACGCCCAAGCCGGGCTTGTTCGGTACTGCGATCGCCCCGTTCTCGTACCGCATAGGCCCGCCGGCGATTATGTCGTCGGTGAGCTGGTGATAGTGCGCATCTGCGTGGAAGACGAGGTTAGGCAGAACCGCGCCGAGATGCAGCATGGTGGCAAGTTGGACGCCTAGCTCTCCCGACGAGTGCACGGCGATGCCGAGCTGAAAGGTCTCGCAGACTCCCGCCGCCTTGATGCAGGGCCGGATGCCGCCCCAAAAGGTGGTGTCGAGCAGGATCACGTCCACCGCCGGGTTTAGTATGTTCGTAGCCAGCTGCTCGAAATTGACGACTACCGTGTTGGTGGCAAGTGGGATCGTAGTGTTCTCGCGCACCCGGCGCATGCCGTTGAGGCCCCAGGTCGGGTCTTCGTAGTAGTCGTTGTTGAGGTCCTCGATGCCCTTGGCGAAGCGGATCGCCTCCTCGACGGTGAAGGCGGCGTTGGGGTCGTAGCGGACGCTGTCGCGGCCCAGCGCCGCCGCCCAGGCGCGGAACACCTCCAGTTCGTAGTCGGGCGGAAACACGCCGCTCTTGAGCTTGTGCGAGGTGAAGCCGCACTTCTTCTTGAGTTCCAGCGTCTGCTCGATCAACTGGTCGGCGGTGCGGACCTCGCCCTCGCCCGTGTCCTTGTTGGGCAAGCGGAAAAACATGTAGCTCGCGAACGGCACTGCGTCGCGCATCTTGCCGCCCAGGATGTCGTAGGCCGGCACGTCCAGGAACTTGCCCATGATGTCGATACAGGCGAACTCGATCGCCGCGTGCATCTGGGTGCGGTTGTTGTAGAGGCTCGCCGTCGGATTGCTGATCTTGAAGCGCAGGTTCTCCAGCTCGAACGGGTCGTGTCCGACGAGATAGGGCTTGAGCGCGTGGAAGGCCGCCTCCGCGCTTTCGCCGCCGCCGCCCATCTCGCCGAGACCCGCAAGGCCGACATCGGTTTCCAGCTCGACGATTGTCCGCACGAAACGGCCCCAATGAGCCCCATTGGAATGGCGCAGAGGCGCTTCAAGCGGCACCGTGACGGTGGTAGCGCGGATATCTGTGATCTTCGGGCGCTTCATGGAGGCTCCAAGGTATCAATTTCGGCCAAGCGCCGGCTAGCTGATGATGCGCGTCATCTCTTCGACGCTGACCTGCTCGCGCGGCACGTCGAGAACCTTGCGGCCCCGCGCCATCGCGACGATCCGGTCGGAGATCGGGTGTATGTGATGCAGGTTGTGGCTGATGAAGATCGAGGTGACGCCCTGCGCCTTCAACTCGACCACATGGTCTAGGACCTTGTTGGTTTCCTTGACGGAGAGATGGTTGGTCGGTTCGTCGAGGATCAGGACCTTGGATCGGAAATGCATGGCGCGCGCGATGGCAACGCCCTGGCGCTGCCCCCCCGACAGCGCCTTCACGAGCGTATCCGGGCCGCGCAGGTGCAGGCCGACGCCCTTCAGGCCTTCCATGGATTCGCGGCGCATCTTCGCGCGGTCCACGACGCCGAAGCCGGGCCGGCCAAATTTGAGCGGCTCTCGCCCGATGAAGAAGTTCTGCGCAATGGTCATCTCGGGGACCATGGCCGTGTATTGATAGATGGTCTCGATGCCGAGATTCATCGCCACCTCCGGCCCAGTGATCGACACCTCCCGGTTTTCCATGAAGATCGTGCCGGCGTCGGGGACGTGGACGCCGGATAGGATCTTGATGAGCGTAGACTTGCCCGCGCCATTGTCGCCGACGAGACCGATCACCTCGCCGCGCTCGGCGTGGAAGTCCACATCCTGGAGGGCTCGGACCGCGCCATACCACTTTTGCAACCCGGCGCAGCGGATGATCGGCTGCGCTGAGGGCGCAGCGGCGATGATCGGCACTATCTCGGCCGCGATCCCGCTCATCGTCACGCCCCCTTCATGCCTTCGGCCTTGCGGCGCGTCTGAGTGTTGAGCACGACGGCGACCACAATCATCGCACCGACCGCGAACATGAACCAGTTGGCGTTGACGCCACTGAGCACGAGGATGTTCTCGATGACGGCGATCAAGAGCGTGCCGACCACTGCGCCTAGGATCGAGCCGACGCCGCCGGCCAGCGCCACCCCGCCGATCACGGCCGCCGCGATCGCCTGCATCTCCAGGCCCGTGCCCAGGTTGGGCACGATCACCTTGACGCGAAAGCTCTGGATGATGCCGGCAAGCCCCGCGAGCGTCGCGCACAGGATGAAGCAAGCGAGCTTCACGCGGTCGGTCTTGATCCCCATGTCGCGCGCCGCCTGCGGCTGGCCACCCGTGGCATAGACCCAGTGGCCGAAATCCATGCGGCGGAGCATGAAGCCGAGCGCAAGCGCAATGGCGACCATATAGAGAAGTGAAGCGCGCGGCGTTACCAGGCCAAGGTCGAGGCGGCCCACCAGCCAGGACACGTCCAGCGCGCGCGGGAAGTTCGGCGGAAAGCCGCCTGCCAGCACGACGGCGAGGCTGCGCGCCATGAAGAGCATGCCGAGCGTGGCGATGAAGGAGGGGATGCCGAGCCGGAGCGTGATCAGCCCGTTGGCCACGCCGATCGCGGCTGCGACCAGGAGCCCTACGAGGATCGCCGCCGCAACCGGCCATCCCGCCTGCATCAGGAGCACGGTGACCATCGGCGACAGGCCGAAGACGGAACCCACGGACAGGTCGAACTCGCCTGCGATGATGAGGATCGTCATGCCGATCGCGACGATCGCCAGTTCCGGGATCGGCTGGAGATAGACCGTCATGTTGCCGGTGGTGAAGAAGCGGTCGTTGACGAGGCTGAAGACGGCGAAGAGTACGGCGAAGATCGCCAGCGCCGCGATCTCGGGCCGCGCCATCAGGCTGCGGAGGCTGAAGCTCATGGAAATTCCTATCCTTGCCGCCCGCCCTCAGGCGGGCGGCGTCCTGCTGACGAGGCTTGCTCCGCTCAGCGGACCCCCATCGAGACATACTTCTCGACCGCTTCCACGTCCTTCGGCTCGATCAGGGCCTTGCCCGTGTTCACGTCGAAGGCGGACAACCCGAACTTCTTCATCAACGCCAGCTGGAGGATCGGCAGGTAGCCCTGGTAATAGGGTTGCTGGTCGATGGTGAGGTCGACATAGCCCTTCTTCATCTCGTCCAGCACCACCGGGACGAGGTCGAACATTGCCATGTGCAGCTGGCCCGGCTTGATCCCGAGGTCGCGCAGGCACTCGCCCGCACCGGCGCCCCAGAAGCCGGCGTCTACATAGGCGTTGGTTTCCGGGTGGCCCTGCACATACTGGCAGATGCGCGAAGCCGTGACCGAGATGTCGTTGGACGAATCGATCACCTCGTAGGTGACCTGCCGGTCGGGATGGGCGGCTTTGGCCTCGTCGAGAAACTTCTTCGCCCCGCCGATGCGGTCCTCCGCCCAGCTTTCGCCCGGACGCGACAGGCCGAGCAGCGCATGCACGGGCTGGCCGGCCGGGATCTTCTCGAACAGCCCCTTGGTGAGGATGTAGCCCGCGTCGAACAGGTCCTGCCCGACAAAGGCCGCGCGTGCGCTGCCTTCCCCGCCCTTCGTGTCGTCGACATTGGCGCTGATGACGGGAATGCCCTTCTCCTTGGCGCGCTGGATCGCCTCGTCGTAGAGGTCGTCGTTGACGATCACCGTCACGATGCCGTCCACGCCCTGCTCGATCACGGTCTCCAGGTTCTGCAGATGCTTCTGGAGGTCGCCGTTCGGCGTCGTGAACAGGAGCTGGCAATCCGCCTCGAACTGCACGCAGGCGTCGTCCATGCCCTTCTGGATCGACTGCCAGAAGCTGTTGTCGATGCCGGTCTGGGTCAGGTAGACGAATTTGGGCTTGTTCTGGGCTGACGCCGGCATGGCCAGCAAGGCTGATCCCAGCGCCAGGGCGATTGCTGCTTTCTTTAACATGATCCTGCTCCTCCCGAGAGTTTCGATCCGCGCTTGCTGTTGACGCAGGCGGGCCCAGCGCAGCGGCCCGTCGCACTCGAGCCTTTGCGGCTCATTTCGCCTGGCCCAGCACGCGCAGGATCTCCCAGCACGCGCCGAACGGGTGGTAGTCCGTCTTGCCCGGCGGGCTCTTGAGGTCGCCCTGCTTGCTCCCGTCGGGCGACAGAATGCGGAACCAGCAGCCGTATTCGTGGTCGACGAGGTGGCGCCAGGAGTATGCCCAAAGACGGTCGTAGTCCTGCCAGAAGCGTTCCCGGCCGGTGCGCACGGCGAGGCTTGCAGCGGCGGCCAACGTTTCGCAGTGAGTCCAATGGTACTTGTCGAGGTCGAGGAGCTTGCCGTCCGGCCCGTAGCTGTAGTGCATTCCGCCCCATTCGAGGTCGGCGCTTTTTGCCAGAGCGGTCTCGAAGAGCAGGGTCGCCTGCGGCAGCAGCCAGTCCAGGGGCCGGTGGCGCTCCAGCACCAGGAGGAGCTTGGTCCACTCAGTCATGTGGCCGGGAAGGTAGCCGTAGGGGCGGAACAGGTTCTTGGGGTCGTGCTTGTTGTAGTCCCAGTCGATCGACCAGTTCTCGCGGTAATGTTCCCAGACGACGCCCTGCGCCTGGCCTGCCAGCTCAAGCGTGATGCGCCGGGCCAGCGTTTCGGCGCGGTCGAGGTATTTCTGTTCGCCCGTCGCCTCGAAGGCGGCGAGCATCGCCTCGGTCATGTGCATGTTGGCGTTCTGGCCGCGATAGGGCGCGACCCTGCGCCAATCGCGGCCGATCTCGTCCTTGTAGAGTTCGTGCTCCAGTTCCCAGAACCGCTCTTCCAGCAAAGCCCAGGTTTCCTCCACCCGCTCCCTCGCGCCGGGCAGGCCGATCCGCGCCGCGGAAGCGTAGGCGAGCAGCACGAAGGCGTGGCCGTAGCAGTGCTTGGTCGGATCGGCCGGCTCGCGGCGGTCCATCACCCAGAAATAGCCGCCGAACTCTGGGTCGCGATGCGCGTCGTCGAGGAAGCGCACGCCATGCGCCGCGGCTTGCGCGTAGTCGTCCCGGCCTAACACCTCGGCTGCGACGGCATAGTTGAAGACGAAGCGGCAGGTGGAAACGATGTGCTGGGTCGTCCGATCGGTGATCGTGCCGTCGTCGCGGTAGGCGTTGAAGTAGCCGCCGTCCTCCGTATTGAGGCACCGGGGGTGATAGAAGTCGATGATCTCCTGCATGTGCGCAAGCAGGAAATCCTTCGAGCGGAAGTCGGGCAGCGGCCGCATCTATCTTTCCCTCATTCCGGCAGCACGATGCCGAGCTTGGACAGGACGCCGCCGTCGATCTTCATGTCGGCGCCGGTGATGAAGCGCGCCTTGTCGCCGGCCAGGAAGGCGACCAGTTCGGCGACTTCCCGTGCTTGCCCGACGCGCCCCAGCGGATGGCCCTTGCCCCAGGCGGCAAGCGTTTGCTCGGCCGTGCCTTCTCCCTTCCAAAGGTCGGCGGCCCAGCGCAGCATCGGCGTGTCGATGGAGGCGGGGCACACCGTGTTCACGGTGATGTTGTCGCCGGCATGGTCGAGCGCCATGGCGCGGACCAGCGCGTTGATGGCGCCCTTGCTCGCGGTGTAGGCGGCCACGCCCGCCTGCGAGGCATAGGCCTGGACCGAGGACAGGGCGACGATCGCGCCGCCGCCGCGCCTGCGTATCTCGGGCACCGCGTGCCGGGCGGCCAGGAAGACGCCCTTCAGGTTGACGTCGAGCACCTCGTCCCAGACGTCCTCCGGCGTGTCCACCACCGTGCCGTAGCGCTGGATGCCGGCGCAGCACACCAGCACGTCCACGCCGCCGTGCCGCGCCGCGGCTTGGCGCATCGCTGCCTTCATGTCCTCGTCGCTGCGCACGTCGCCGACGAAGCCCGAAGCGTTGGCGCCGATGGCCGCCACGGTCTCATCGATGGACGCCCGGTCGTTGGCCACGACCAGCACCTGCCCTCCGCCCGCCGCGAAGCGTTCGGCGCAGGCCCGGCCCATGCCCAGGCTGCCGCCCGTCACGACGATGCTCTTGCCGCCGAACTCAGCCATTGCTTTCTTCTCCTGTCGCGGGGCATGCCCCGAACTTCGGCTCGGGCCGGCCGCGCACTCCGGCATCCACCGCGAAGAGCCCGCCTTCCCATGGGTAAGCAGCCAGATGGTTGGAAGTCATGGTGAAGCGCGCCGAGGTCACGAAAAGCGTCGCAAGGCCGGCGCCGCCGAAGGTGCAGCTCGTCGGCCAGGATGCCGGCAGTTCGACGAGGCCGAGCAGCGCGCCGTCCGCGCGGAAGTGTGCGACCGCCGCGCCGCCGCCAACGCGGCAGTTCCAAAGCCCGTCCTGCGCATCCAGGCACGAGCCGTCCGGCAGGCCGCGCCCGAAGCCGGAAACGATCGTCCTACGGTTGCCGATGCTGCGCGCTTTCGGGTCCCAGTCGAACAGATAAATCTCGTCGGCCAGCGTGTCGGCGAAGAAGAAGCGGTTCTCCGCCGTCCACGCCATCGTGTTGGAGATGCCGTAAACGTTTGGCGTGAGCCGCTCGACCGCGCCGCTCGCGTCGATCCGGTAGATGGCTCCAGCGTCGCGGTCCATCGCCCTGGGCGATCCGTCCGCTTCGAGGTTGGTCTGCATGGTCGCGACCCAGAACGAGCCGTCCGGCGCGACGCGGCCTTCGTTCAGGCGGTTGCCGGACAAGTCCGGCTCGGGGACGGCAAACGTCTCGAAGGCTCCGTCCGGGCTCCACAGGCACACCTCGCGGCGCAAACCGACGATGAAGCCGCCGCCC
Source organism: uncultured Rhizobiaceae bacterium (assembly GCA_964242945.1). Lineage (GTDB taxonomy): Bacteria > Pseudomonadota > Alphaproteobacteria > Rhizobiales > Rhizobiaceae > Mesorhizobium_B. Next base: position 7,314 of record CAXTCF010000051.1, read on the forward strand.
GCGCGCATGCCGATGGACGTGACGAAGTCGGGCGTGTCCCACCTGTCGTGCCGGCCGCTGCCGGGCTCCAGGCGATGGATGCGCCTGGCCACGATGTCCACCCAGTAGAGCGCCTCCTCCTCGGCCGACCAGATGATGCTCTCGCCCACCGTGTTGCGGGCGTCGAGCACGAGGCGCACGGCGGGCTGCCTTGTCACTGCCGCCCCCGCACGCGCTTGATGCTCAGGATGTTGACCATCACGGCCACAAGGATCACGACGCCGCGCACGATGCCTTGCGCGAAGGGATCGACGCCGAGCAGGACGAGGCCGTTGACGAGCGCGGCGATGAACACCACGCCGATCAGCGTGCCGAGCATGGTGCCGCGCCCGCCGAACAGGCTGGTGCCGCCGACCACCACCGCCGCGATGATGTCGAACTCCAGGCCCGAAGCCGCGCCGCTGTTGCCCGATCCCAGCCGGCTCGCCGTCAGGATGCCGGTGAGCGCGGCGAGCGCGCCCGTGATCGCGAAGACGAGGATGCGCACCCTGGCTACGGGGATGGCCGACAGGCGGGCGGCTTCCGCGTTGCCGCCCACGGCATAGACGCTGCGGCCGAACACGGTCTGCGAGGCGACGAAGCTGAAAACCCCGAACAAGGCGAGCATGACGATCGCCGGGATGGGCACGCCGAGAAGCCATCCCGCGCCGAGCTTTTGGAAGCCGAAATCCATGATGACGATCGGCACGGCATCCGACATCACCTGGGCGATGCCGCGCAGTGCCAGCCACAGCGCCAAAGTGACGATGAAGCTCGGCACGTCGCAGAAGGAGCGCAGGACGCCGGTGAAGGCGCCGATCGCGGCACCCAGCGCCAGCACCAGGAGGGCCGCGAGCGGGAGCGGCAGCCCGTTCTGCGCCAGCGCGGCCAGCAGCACGCCGGCGAACGCCACGTGCGGACCGACCGAGATGTCGATCTCGCCGCTGATCAGCACCAGCGTCATGCCCCATGCGATGATGCCGACGAAGGCCGCGTCGCGCAGGATGTTCAACTGGTTGGCCGCGGTGGCGAAGTTCGGCGCCCATGCGGCCAGGAAGACGTAGAGCACGGCGATCGCAGCCAGAAGCCCGAGCTCGTTCGCCCAGCGTCCGGCAAAGTGGCGGAGGTCGAAGCCCTCCCGCGCTGCTTCCCCGCCGGCTGCAGTCATGGTCAACGCAGCCCCGCTTCGCCCGTCGTAAGCGCCACCAGCGCGTCGGCACGGATGTCACCACCCCGGAGTTCGGCCGAGATCATGCCGCCGCGCAGCACCAGGACGCGGTCGCAGACTTCCGCAAACTCCTCGATCTCGCCGGAAACGAAGACCACGGCCAGGCCCCGGCCCGCCACCTCGCGCATGAGCCGGTAGAGCTGCGCCTTGGCGCCCACGTCGACACCACGCGTCGGCTCGTCGAGCAGCAGGATGCTGGGCTCGGCGTTCAGCGCCTTGCCGATCACCACCTTCTGCTGGTTGCCGCCGCTCAGGTTTCCCAGGGCCTCGGCGGGGCGAGCGAGCTTGACGCCAAGAGAGCGGATCGAGGCCGCGACCCTCGCCCGCATCGTGCGGCGGCGGATCACTCCGGCGCGCGAAACAGTTTTCCAACTCGCCATGACCAAGTTTTCGTCCACGCCCAGCATCATCACCGCGCCCTCGCCGCGCCGGTCCTCAGGCGTCATGAACACGCCCGCGCCGCGCGCCTCGCGCAGCGAGCGCGGCTTATAGGGAATGCCATCCAGCGTCATGGCGCCGCCCGCATGCCCGCGCAGGCCGGCGATCGCTTGGAGCAGCTCCGTACGTCCCGAGCCGAGCACGCCGGCGATCCCCAGCACCTCGCCCGCCCGGATGTCGAAGCTGGCCTGCGCAACGCGGGGCGGCACGCGCAGGGCCCGCACGGAAAGTACCGCGCGCCCGCCCGCCGCCGTCGGCAGGCTAGGCGCCACGCCGGTGGCCCCATTGGCTCCCAGGAGCATGCCGACGATGTCGCGGTCGGACACCTCGCCCACCTCCGCTGTGCCGATGTGCCGCCCGTCGCGCATCACCGTCACCGAATGGGCGACGCGGCGGATCTCGTCCATGCGATGCGAGATGTAGATGATGCCGGTGCCTTCGTCCGCGAGGCGGCGGATCGCTCGGACCAGGATCTCGACCTCCTGCGCTACCAGCGAGCTCGTCGGCTCGTCGAGGATGAGGAGGCGCGCTCTTTGCGTCAGGGCGCGGGCGATCTCCACGAGCTGCCGTTCGGCGACCGGCAGGCGTCCCGCCGGCCGGCGGGGAGCGACCGCGAGCCCGAAGCGCGCCAGCGCGTCGCGGGCTCCCCGGTTCATGGCATTCCAATCGATGCGGCCCGCGCGTTTGGGCCAGCGGCCCAGGAAGACGTTCTCGGCGACCGACATCTCGGGGATCACGCTCAGCTCCTGGTGCACGGTCGCGATGCCCGCCCGCACCCCGTCAAGGGGCGAGCGCAGGTCGAGAGGCTGCCCGCCAAGCTCTACGATGCCCTTGTCGCGCCGTTCCACGCCGGCCAGGATCTTGACCAGCGTGGACTTGCCGGCACCGTTGCGCCCCAGCAGGGCGCGCACCTCGCCACGGGCCATCGTGAAGTCCACGTCGCGGAGCGCCACGACGCCGGGATAGGCCTTGGAGATGCCGGTCATCGCGACGAACGGCTCGGACATGGCATTTTCGTCCCGCAGGAGCGTCCGCCTCTCTGCATTCCGGCCTCAGGGGATGCCGTCGGGCCGGGCCTGGAGCCAAGCCTTCACCTTGTCCGGGTCCGATCCCAGGAACAGTTCCGTGGGCACGATGGTGAGATAGGTTTCGATCGCCTCGCCCTTGATCGCCTTCAGCGCCACGGCGACCGAGTCGCGGCCCATCTCCTGCGGCTGCTGGCCGTTGGTGGCGATCAGCGTGTCCGGCGCGTTGAGGAGGTACTGCGCGAGCTGGACGCTGATGTCGTTGCCGAACACCACGACCTGGCCCTCGCGGCCGGCGGCCGTCACGCCCTGGACCGCGCCGATCGTGCCGTTGTCGGTGGTGGCGAACATGGCGGTGATACCGGTGTCGCCGGTCAGCATGGTGGTCGCCGTTTCCGTGGACTTGCCCGGCTCGAAGCCTGCCTGGTCGGCCGCCCACTCGACGCCCGGCACCCGCTCCTCGACAGCCTTCTTGAAGCCGGCCTTGCGTTGGACGCAGGCCTCGTAAACGTCGCAGTTGAGGATGCCGAAGCGCGGCTTGTCCACGCCCTTCGCCTTGAAATGGTCGCCCGCCACCACGCCGACGTCGTAGCCCAGCTTGAACTGGTCGGTGGTGACCAGCGCCTTCACATACTTCTTGGCGTCGGCGTCGTTGATGCAGGTGTTGTAGCAGATCACCGGGATGCCGGCGTCGAACGCCTGCTTGACCACCGGCACGGAGGCGGTGGCCGACACGGGCGACATGATGATGGCGCCGACTTTAGAGGCGATCAGGGTCGATGCGAACTGCGCCTCGCGCGAGGCGTCGCCCTGGCTGTTCTGGCCCAGCAGCCGGATTTTGGAATCGCCCGCGCCCGTCTCGATGCCTTTCTTGATGCCGCCATAGAACCCTTGCGCATCGAGGTAGAGCGCACCGATCGTCGTTTCCTGCGCCGCTGCCGCACCCCAGGCTAGCAGCGCAGCTGCACAGGCGGCGGGCACGGCGGCGCGGCGCAACAGCCCACCGGCAACGCTCTGGAAACCAAGCATCATCGTTCCTCCCTTGTATGCATACTTGTATGCAAGTCTGAGAGGGCGCGTCAAGCGGCTGTTTCGCGCGTGCATTCTCGTCGTTGCACGCGGGTAACCCGCTTGACAGGACGGTCATGCATACAAGAACACTAGCGGAGGAGGCAGACCGGTCTGATGGCGTCAAACGGCAAGATCTCGGCTGCCGAGCACTGCTACCGCGAGCTCACCCGCAGGATCATCTCGCTTGAGCTGAAGCCGAACGAGACGATTGGGGAGCACGCGCTGGCGCAGCTGCTCGGCGTGAGCCGCACCCCGGTGCGTGAGGCGCTGACCCGGCTCAGCGCGGAGCGCCTGGTCGACCTGCGCGCGCGCGCCGGCGCGGTTGTCGCGCCGATCCGCATCGACGCGGTGCGCACAGCGCAGTTCGTGCGCGAGAAGCTGGAGATGGGGATCATGGCGGAAGCTGCGGCTAGACGCGACGCCAACCGCCGCGTGTCGCTGGGCATCAGGCAGGCTATCGAGGAGCAGGAGCTTGCGCGCCTGGAAGGCGAGCACGACGCTTTCTTCGAGGCGGACGAGCGAATGCACAACCTGTTCTGCCAACTCGCGGGCCTGGGCGAGGTTTGGGACTTCATCGCGGATGCCAAGAAGCACATGGACCGGCTGCGCCGGCTTTCGGTGCAGACCGGCCACCTCGAAGAATTGATCCAGGACCATATTCGCATCAACGCCGCGGTGATGGCGGGCGACGCGGTGCGAGCGCAGGAAGCCATGCAGGTGCACCTGCGCAAGGTCATGGCAGACGCGACCGAACTTTCGACGCGGTTTCCCGCTTATTTCGAAGAGCCGGCCAGGACACGGTCCAAGGTGCCGGCATGACGGCATGCGGTAGAAGGGAGGCGAAATGCGAGCGCTAGTGCTGGAGCGGCAGAACGAGCTCAGGATCCGTGACATCGCGCTTCCCAGCGCGCTCGGGCCGGGCGACGTACGGATCAAGCTGCACACAGTCGGTATCTGCGGCTCGGACGTGCACTACTACACGCATGGCAGGATCGGCCCGTTCGTCGTGGAGAAACCGATGGTGCTCGGACACGAGGCGTCCGGCACGGTGGTCGCCGTTGGCGCGCACGTCTGTACGCTCAAGGCCGGCGACCGGGTGTGCATGGAGCCGGGCGTGCCCGACAGAGACTCGCGTGCGGCGCGCCTGGGCCACTACAACATCGACCCGGCCGTGACCTTCTGGGCGACGCCGCCCGTGCACGGCTGCCTCGCGCCGTTCGTCGTCCATCCCGCTGACTTCACCTTCAGGCTCCCCGACAACGTCAGCTTCGCCGAAGGCGCGATGGTGGAGCCCTTCGCGGTGGGCATGCAGGCGGCCTTTAAGGCGAGCATCCGGCCCGGCGACACCGGGCTGGTGATCGGCGCCGGTCCGATCGGGGTGATGGTGGCGCTGGCTGCGCTGGCAGGCGGCTGCGCGCGCGTGGCGATCGCCGACATGGCGCAGCCGAAGCTCGACATCGCGGCGTCCTATCCGGGCATCGTCCCGATCAACGTGTCGGAGCAGGACCTGCACGGGGAAATCCTCCGGCTCACCGACGGGTGGGGGGTCGACACCGTTTTCGAGTGCTCCGGCTCGGCTCGGGCCTGGGAAGGGATCGTCGGGCTGCTGCGGCCGGCCGGCACGATCGTGATCGTCGGGCTCCCCGTGCGGCCGATAGCGTTTGATGTCGCATCGCTGACCACCAAGGAAGTCCGCATCGAATCGGTATTCCGCTACGCACACCAGTACGATCGCGCCATCGCCCTGATTGCATCAGGCAAAGTCGACCTCAAGCCCTTGATCTCCGCCACCTATGCTTTCGAGGACGCCGTCGCAGCCTTCGACAGGGCGGTCGAGGCAAGGCCGGATGACGTCAAGTTGCAGATCCGCCTGCCCGATTGAGCCGCGTCGGCGACGATCCAGGCGGCAGGCGGCCGCCAACTCCTGAAAACGCAAAGCTGCCCGCCGTGGGATCCGGCGCCGGGCAACCGCCATGCCTTCGCAAGTCGCGCGTCGAGAGCAAAGCCTGCGTGCGCCCTCATGCAAGAACCCGCTTCGTGGGAGGGGCGCCTCGTTCTGAAGCGGCGCCATGTGAGGTGGCTCGGCGAAATTGAACAGCAGGATGAGTGGATTGTCTGCCTGAAGCCGGCGCAGTTGGCCGGGACCCGGAGAGACGATGAGCAAGAGACCACGCCGGAACCACACCTTCCAGGCTCTTTCCTAGGAGCGCCTGCAGGCAGCGCTGTCGGACCTGTTCGGGCTGACACTCAGCCAGGGCGGGCTGATGAACCTTTTGCGCCGTGCGCAGGGGCGCTTCCGTTCCGATCGCGAAGCCGCGGTGTCGGCGCTGCGCCGGGCCGCGGTCGTCGCTTCCGACGAGACCGGGGTGCGGATCGAGGGAAGCAACGCCTACCACTGGGTGTTCCGCTCGGCCGAGGTGGTTGTCCACCAAGCCTCCCGGACGCGGGCGCCTGCGTTGTCCATGAGATGATGGACGGGCATCGGCCCGCGGTGTGGCTGTCCGACCGCTATGCCGCCCAGCAAGGTCATGCGTTCGCGCATCAAACCTGCCTCGCCCACCTGGCCCGCGACGTCGCCTATGCGGTCGAGGCCAGCGACGACCCCATTCGATTTCGCCTGCAAGTTTGGCTGCGATCCGTGTTCGCCCTGGCCAGGCACGTCACCACCTTCGCCGCCTCGACGCTGGCCGCCAAGCGCCGCAGCCTGGATCGACAACTCGCCGCCATCCTCGCCACACCGAGCCGCTGCAACCTTACCCAAGCCCCGCAGGCCAAGATCGCCCGCGCCCGCGATCAACTTCTGGTCTTTCTCGATCATCCCGGCATGGTCGAGGTGACCAACAACGGCTGCGAACGTGCGCTGCGACCGGCCGTCGTCCAGCGCAAGGTCACCAACGGCTACCGCGCCATGTGGGCCGCAGACGGCGAGGCCGCCATCCGAACCGTCGTCGACACCGCACACCTCACTGGCAACAGCGCCTTAGCCACCATCCTCAAAATTGTCACCGCCTGAAACCTGCCATCACAGGCGTGGGTAACACGAAGGTGCCCTGGTCCGTCCAGCATATCGTGTTGGAGATGCCGTATTCGCGTGGGGTGAGCGGGCTGACGGCACCGCCGGGATCGACCCGGTAGATGGCGCCTGATGCGCGATCCATGGCCTTGGGCGAGCCATCGCCGTGGAGATTGTTCTGCATGGTTGCTACCCAGAACGAGCCGTCAGGCGCCACGCGGCCCTCGTTTAGGCGGTTGTCGGGAAGGTCGGGCTCGATCACTGCAAAATCCTCGAAGCGGCCATCGGGCCGCCACAGCCGCACGTCGCGCTGCATTCCCAGGATGAACCCGCCGTCCGCGCGCAGGCCGATCGAGGTCACCATCTCAGGAGTTCCCCACAGGTCATGGCGGCCGGAGTCCGGCTCGAACCGATGGACGCGCTTGCGCCCTATATCGATCCAGTAGAGCGCCTTCTCCTCAGCGTGCCAGACGACGCTCTCGCCGACGGTGTCGCGCGCATCGAAAATCAGTTCAGCGCCTGTCATGGGTTCAAACCTTCCATCGTTCTTGCGCCGCAATGGTCGGCTTCCTATCAACGAAAAACCAGTTTGACATCTAAGCAATACTTATCATACAAGTTTGTGCTGTTTCGCGGATAGGTTCGTGGCTGCCATTGTAGATGACGCTTCGAACAGTGTGGAGACCGAGGCGAGGGATGCCGGCTTGGTCGAGCGCGTCGTGCGGGATGTCGGCAGCCGCATCCGCGAGGGACGCTTGGCGCCGGGCAGCCCGCTCCCCAGCGAAGGAGCCTTCGCAACGGAGCTCGGGGTGTCGCGCACCGTGGTGCGGGAAGCATTCCGGTCCCTTGCTGCGCTCAAGCTGATAGATCGCGGCGCGGGGCGCCGCGCCCGGGTCGGCTCCGTGGATGTCAGCGTGTTCTCCGCAGTCGTCGAGCACGCGGTCTTTTCGGACCAAGTGTCGATCCAGCAGGTTTACGATGTCCGCAGGACCGTCGAGATCAGGACCGCGGCACTTGCCGCGATGCGGCGGTCCGAGATCGAAGGGAGGGAGATCACAGCGCTCGCCGCAGCCATGCGGGCCGATTTCGCCGACCCTGAGCGGGTCATACGACACGACATCGGCTTCCACGAAGCGATCGGGCATGCGTCGCGCAACCCCATGTTCGCGCTGCTCGTTGGGTCCTTCGGAGTGATCACGCGCCAGACCTGGAGGATCGGCTGGAACAGCCGGCCAAACGACGAAGCGCGCATGGAAACGGTCGCCGTGCACGAGGCAATTGCGCAAGCGATCGCGGCGGGCGACCCGCGCGCTGCCGAGCGCCTGATGGGCGAGCACTTCGACGCCTCGGTGAAAGCGCTCCTGATGGCCGGCGTGAACTGACATGCGGATCACCGCGCTGGAAACCGTCCGCGCCGCCGAGTTCGGCCAGATCGTCTGGGTGCGGGTCCACACGGACGAAGGACTGGTCGGCCTGGGCGAGACCTTCTTCGGCGCCGGTCCGGTGGAAGCGCACCTGCACGAAACCGTCTGGCCGCGGCTGGCCGGACGCGATCCGCTCGCCATCGATGCGATCTCGCGCGACCTCGTAGACTACCTCGGCTTCCGCTCCAGCGGCATCGAGATGCGCGCCGCTTCGGCGGTGGACATCGCTTTGTGGGACCTGTTCGGGCACGTGACGGGCCAGCCGGTCGCCCAGCTTCTCGGCGGCTTCACCAGGCCGGACATCCGCACCTACAACACCTGCGCCGGAACCGGCTACATGCGCCGGGCGCTTTCCCAAGGCACGGCGAACTGGGGGCTTGAGGATCGCTCGACGCTTGGCTTCGATGACCTCGACGCATTCCTGCACCGCGCCGACGAACTGGCCGAAAGCCTGCTCGACGAGGGCATCACGGCGATGAAGATCTGGCCGTTCGACATCGCCGCCGAGCGGTCGCGGGGGTGGGAGATTTCGACTTCCGACCTGAAGGCGGCGCTCGCGCCGTTCGAGAAAGTGCGTGCGCGCGTCGGCGACCGCATGGACGTCATGGTGGAGTTCCACGGGCTCTGGCAGATCGGACCCGCCATCCGCATCGCGCGCGCCCTGGAGCCGTTCGACACCTTCTGGCACGAGGACCCGATCCGCGCCGACGTGGCGGCCGACCTCGCGCGCTATGCCACCCATTCCCGCGCTCCGGTCTGCGCCTCTGAAACGCTCGCCACCCGCTTCTCCTTCCGCGAGCTGCTGGAAGCCCAAGCTGCGGGCATCGTGATGCTCGACCTGTCCTGGTGCGGCGGCCTGTCCGAGGCGCGCAAGATCGCCGCGATGGCCGAGGCGTGGAAGCTGCCGGTGGCGCCGCACGACTGCACCGGGCCGGTGGTGCTCGCCGCATCGACGCACCTTTCGCTCAACGCCCCGAACGCCCTGATCCAGGAGAGCGTCCGGGCTTTCCGCAAGACCTGGTACAGGGATCTCGTCACGGCGGTTCCGCCCGTCCGCGACGGGCGCATCACGGTGAGCAGAGGGCCGGGGCTTGGCCTCGACCTGCATCCCGACATCGACAAGCGGTTCACCGTTTCGCGTCGAAGGAGCGAAACGGCTTGAAGGGCGCCGCAGG
>CAXTCF010000051.1:16715-23550 GCA_964242945.1 uncultured Rhizobiaceae bacterium
ATTGATGGAGGAAAATGCTCCATCAAAAATTGGGGGTGACTGCCCGGCGCGCTGTCGCTCGCTGCGCTTGTGACGGGCGCAGCGACCGCGCAGGAGCCGATGAAGATCGCCTTCACCATCCATTCCTCGCCGTCCAACACCTTCTGGCAGGCGGTGAAGAAGGGGTTCGACGACGCCTGCGGCAAGATCGGCGCGCAGTGTCAGATGGTCTTCACGCAGACCGAAGGCTCGATCGAGCAGCAGGCCGCCAACATGCAGGCGGCGATCGCTGCCAAACCCGACGCGCTGATCACCTCGATCGTTGACAACAAGGCGTTCGACGAAATCATCAAGGGCGCCCGCGACCAGGGCATCATCGTGATCGCCTCCAACGTGGACGATCTGGAGGGCGCAACGGGCAACGCCCGCCAGGCCTTTGTCGGGCAAGGCTTCGTGCCGGCCGGTCACACGCTGGGGCAGGCGATGAGCGAGTTCTTCCCGAAAGAAGGGCCGATCAAGGCGGTGGTGGGCATCTCGGCGCCGGGCCAGAACTGGTCGGAGCAGCGCGGCAAGGGCGTCATGAACTTCCTGGAGGAATTCAAGAAGGACAATCCCGGCCGCGAGGTGACGATCACCCGGCTCGACACGGGCACGGACCTCGCCGTAGTCGCCGACCGTGTCGGGGCCTATCTCAACGCCAACCCGGATACCACCGTCTATTTCGACACCGGCTTCTGGCACGCGGGTGTGGCGCGGGCGCTTGCCGACCGTGGCATCGCACCCGGCAAGGTGCTGCTCGGCGGTTTCGACCTCGTGCCCGAGGTGCTTCAACAGATGAAGGCCGGCTACGTGCAGGTGGAGATCGACCAGCAGCCCTACAAGCAGGGGTTCCTGCCGGTCATGGAGGCCTACCTCGACAAGACCGTCGGCCTCGCCCCGAGCGATGTGGACACGGGCCAGGGCGTCGTACGCCAGGGTGACGTGGACGCCATCATGCAGAAGTCGCAGGAAGGCATCCGCTGACGGAACGGCCGGGAGCCGCGCTTGCCGGGAAGGCGGCGCGGCGTCCGGCGGAGCGGTCCGTCGCAGCGTTTGGAGTTCGAAATGAAGCGTCTCCTCAAAGTTTATCTCGACAAGCCGGAACTGGCGGGCATCGTCCTGCTGGTGCTTCTGCTCGTCGTCTTCCAGGTCGCCTCGAACGGCGTGCTCCTGTCCTACAACAATCTTCAGGGGGTCTTCGGCCTCCTGCCCGAGGTGGCGCTTGTGGCCATCGGCGTGACGATCCTGATGATCGCCGGCGAGTTCGACCTTTCGGTCGGGTCGGTGTTCGCGCTTGCCCCGATGGTCATGGCGGTTTCCATGGTGGCCGGCGTTCCCTTCGCCGCGGCGCTGCCTTTGGGCTTGTGCGCAGCGGCGCTGGTTGGCCTCGTCAACGGCTTCATCACACTGCGCTTCGCGCTTCCCTCCTTCATCACCACGCTGGGCATGCTGTTCGTCGCGCGCTCGCTCACCGTGGTGATCTCCGGCGGCTTTCCGCCGCTCCTGCCCGCCGAAATCCCGGCCTTCGTGTTCACGCAGTTCGTCGGGCTGGTGCGGATGTCCATGTTCTGGTTTGCAGGCATCGCCGCGCTGCTGGCAGTGATGCTTTCCGCGACCAACTGGGGCAACTGGATCAAAGCGACGGGAGGCCAACTCGACGCGGCCGCCGCGATGGGCATCCCGACCGGCGCGGTCAAGATGTTCTGCTTCGTGCTTTGCTCGCTCCTGGCGGGCTTTGCGGGGATCATCCAGGTTCTGCGGCTCGGCTCGCCGCTGCCCTCGCTGGGCGAAGGGCTGGAGCTTCAGGCGGTGGCGGCGGCCGTTATCGGGGGAACTTCGCTCTTCGGCGGCGTCGGCACGGTGGCAGGCGCGATCGTCGGCGCGCTGCTGATCCGCCTGATCGACAACGGCCTCGTGCTTTCCCGCGTGGACGCCAACTGGTTCAAGTTCGCGATCGGCTCGCTCCTGGTGCTCGCCGTGATCGGCAACAGCTGGCTGCGCCGCACCTCGCGACGCATCAAGGTGGAGGCGTGAGGATGGCGGAAAATACGGCGATCATCGAGGCGCGGGGCTTAAGCAAGTGGTACTCTGGCGTCCATGCGCTCAAGAACGTGGACTTTACCGTGCGCCGCGGCGAGGTGGTGGGGTTGGTCGGCGATAACGGCGCGGGCAAGACCACGCTGATCAAGATCCTGTCGGGCGTCCACCGGCCCGACGGAGGCGAGATCCGCATCGAGGGCAGGCCGGTCGAGATCGACACGCCGAAGAAGGCGATGCAGCTCGGCATCGAGACGATCTACCAGACCAACTCGATGGTCCCCTCCATGTCGATCGCCCGCAACCTGTTCATGGGCCGGGAGCCGGTGCGCCGGCTGTTCGGGGGCTTCGGCCTGCTCGACCACAAGCGGATGCGGGGCGACAGCGTCCGCGCGATAGCCGACGTGGACCTGCACCTGCGCTCGCCCGATGCGCTGGTGGGCGAACTGTCCGGCGGCCAGCGCCAGGGCGTGGCGATCGCGCGCGCGATGTACTTCAAGTCCAAGCTCCTGATCCTCGACGAACCGACCAACCATCTGTCGGTCAAGGAAACCAACAAGGTGATCGACTTCGTGAAGGGCCTCAAGAGCCAGGGGCTGACCGGCATCTTCATCAGCCACAACATGCACCACGTGTTCCAGTCCTGCGACCGGGTCGTGGCCATGGCGCGCGGCGCGGTCGTGATGGACAAGCCCGTGGAGGAAACGACGATAGACGAAGTGCACGGTCATCTGTGACGCCGGGAACGAGGCCGCTCCTCGGAAAGACCGCGCTGCTGACGGGCGCACTCGGCTCGCTGGGCGCAGCCCAGGCGGAGCGCCTGGCGGAGGGCGGCGCGGCGCTGATCCTGTGGGACCACCCGGACAATGCCGCCCGCGGTGAGGACGCCGCCGCAGCGCTGCGCGGGAGGCACGGCTCGCCTGCGCGCTTCGTGGGTCAGGACCTCAACGACCTTGCCGAAACGGAGCGCCGGGGGCGGGGGCTTGCGGAAGAGCACGGCGGGGTGGACATCCTCATCAACAACGCCGCCCTGATCGTCAACAGGCCCTTCGAAGCGTTCTCGCTCGCCGAATATGAGGAGCACATCCGCGTCAACTCCTCGGCAGCCTTTGCGCTGGCGCGCGCGGTGGCGCCGGGCATGAAGCCCAAGGGTGCGGGCAAGATCATCAACTTCTGCTCTGTCACCCTGAACGGGCGCTGGGACGGCTACGTGCCCTATGTCGGCTCCAAGGGCGCGCTGCTCGGCCTAACAAAATCGCTTGCGCGGGAACTCGGGCCCTTCGGCGTCTGCGTCAACGCGGTATCGCCGGGCGCCATCGTCTCGGAAGTCGAGGAGCGCGTGTTCGGCGGCCGCTTGGCGGAGTACCGGGACTGGGTGCTCGCCAATCAGAGCCTCAAGCGCCGCATCGAGCCGCGCGACGTGGCCGAACTCGTGCTGTTCCTCGCCTTGCCCGCGTCCGACATGATATCGGGCCAGAACATCGCCGTGGACGGCGGCTGGTGAAGTGGCGGCCGCGGTAGTCATAGCTGACGCGCGCGCCCGCGTTGTCGTCCTCCCCGACCTTGGAGCCGGCATCGCCGCCTTCGACCTCGTTGATGGTCCCGAGCCGCTCGCCGTATTCCGTCGCGCCCCGGACCCCAACACGAGCGACCCCTTCGCGCTCGGCTGCAATCTCCTCTTGCCTTGGTCGAATCGAATCTCCGGCGGAGGCTTTCGTTTCCGCGGCGAGTTTCATGCCTTGCCGCCCAACCTTGCCGGCGAGCCTTTTCCGATCCACGGCAACGCCTTCCAGGCGCGTTGGACCGTTAGGGAACGGGCGCCGTCCCGCGTGCAGCTGTCGCTTTGCTCCGACGGCCCCGGTCCGTTCCGCTATGGGGCCACCGCATCCTACGCCCTGGACGGCGGCTGCCTGACGGTGGAGTTGTCCGTGGAAAATGCCAGCGACCGGCCGCTCCCCTTCGGCGCCGGCATCCATCCCTGGTTTCCTCGCACGCGGTCCGTCCTGCTCAAGGCTCCGGCGGAAACGGCGTGGCTTGAGGACAACCGCCATCTGCCGGCAGGCAGGATGCCCGTTTCCGTAAAGCCGGAATGGGATTTCTCCGCGATGCGACGACTGCCGCATGCCTGGATCAACAACGGCTTCACTGGTTGGAGCCGAGAGGCAGAGATCTGTTGGCCGGACCGGCGATTGATGCTGACGGTACAGGGGAGTTCGGCGCTGTCGAGCTACATCCTATACTCACCGTCAGACGCCGCGGACTTCTTCTGCTTCGAACCGGTGACCCATCCGGTCGATGCACACAATCTTCCCGGCCGCGATGAAGGCACGGGACTGACCGTTCTTCCTCCGAGCGCCTGTCTGCAAGTCCGTTGCCGGTTTTTGCCTTCGGCGCTGCCATGATCTCCGGCATCACGAAGTGACGCCGGCTCGCGACTAGGCACACGCCGCCTACCGACGCTCGGTCGGAACAAGCGTGCAGCGCTCGATCCTGCCGCCGCGCACCACTGGGGCTTCTACAGGAAGGCCGATCGCGCCCGCGCCGAGCAACCGGATCAGGTCGTCCGCACCGGTAACCGGTTTCCCGTCGAGGCCGATCAGGATGTCGCCCGTCTTAAGCCCGCCCCGCTCGGCAGGCCCGCCCGGCTGAAGCTCGCCGACGCGCACGGCGCTCGGCCCGAGGTCCAGCGCAACCGCCAGCCGGCGCGGCAGCGGCAGCGTCTGCGCGGCGATGCCGAGATGAGCGCGGCGGACGCGGCCGTGTGCGATCACCTCGCCGACCACAAACAGCGCCGTGTTGCTCGAAACGGCAAAGCACAGGTTCTGCGCGCCGCCGATCATGGCGGTGTTGATGCCGATGACCTCTCCCGCGGCGGACACCAGGGGACCGCCCGAATTGCCGGGGTTGAGCGCCGCGTCGGTCTGGATGACGTCCTCGATCAGCCTGCCGCTGCGGGCGCGCAGCGAGCGGCCGAGCGCGGAAACCACACCGGCGGTTACGGTGGACTCGAAGCCGAGCGGGTTGCCGATGGCGATGGCGAGGTGACCGCGACGCAGCCGCTTGGAATCGCCCAGCCGCGCCCACGGCGTTCCCGCCGGCATCGTCGCCCGCAGCAGCGCGAGATCGGTATCGGGATCGTCGCCGAGCACCTCGGCCTCGGTGTCGCGGCCCTCGGCAAGCGACAGGCGCGCGCGCCGCGCACCGCCGACCACATGGCTGTTGGTCAGCACCAAGCCGTCGCCGGCGATGATCACGCCGGAACCGAAGCCGCCGCGGCCTCGCTCGGCGCCGCTTTCGACCCGCACGACCGCCGGTCCGACCCGCTCGACGACCTCGCCGACCACGCGCGAATAAGCATCCAGCGGCGTTTCGGCCTTTGCCCTCGGTTATTTCTGCCCGCGCGCTTTCGAAGCGTCTGACGGCCGGGTCGCCCACGAGATTTCCATGAACCCCACGTGGTTCGCGGCACGCGGCGATCTCGGAAGCCTATCGACCTTCGTCCACGAGATGACCCATCAATGGCGGGAGGACTTTGGTCCGCCGAACCGGAAGGGCGGCAAGGGACGCGGCGGCTATCATGACGCCGTCTGGGCGGACCGGATGGAGGCCGTTGGCCTCATGCCGTCTACCAGCGGCGAGCCTGGCGGCAGGCGGACCGGCTTCCGCGTGACGCACTACGTCATCGAGAATGGTCCGTTCGATCGGGTCTGCGCGGAGCTGCTCGGCGCCGGGCACACGGTGAATTGGCGGGACAACCGCATGGCGCGGGAGTCTTCGCCGGTCGTGCGCGCCCCGGCCGCGGCACCTCTCGTCCCGAAGAACACGCGCACGCGCTTCGTCTGCGCGATCTGCGACCTGCGCGCCTGGTCGCGATCCTCCGCGAACATCTGCTGCGGCGACTGCAACCAGCCACTCATCGCCCAGGGACGCAAACGGAGCTCGTCATGTCCACCGACACAAGCAATTTGGTGCTCGCAAAGGCCGAGCCGATCCGGCTGCCGAAGAGAAAGCTGCCGCCGATGCTCGACTTGGCGCTGCCGGCTGTCGCGATCGGCAGCGGCACGATGCTGTTCTTCGCGGTGCCCAACATCATCGAGGCGCACGATGCCTGGTCCTATGCGAAGGCCGGCGTGCTGGCGCTGAGCGCCACGGCCGTCTCCTTCGGCGTCAACAAGCTCGCCATTGAGCGCGGCGCGCCTCTGGCGACCACAGGCTATCTCGGCGCTGGCCTGACCAGCGTGCTGTCGATCCTCGCAGTCGGCGGCGGCCTCTTCTTGGCGACCTATGCAGGACTGACGCTGCCCGATGTCGAAGATCTGCGGCTCCAGGAGCACGGCACGGCACTGATCGCATTCGTTGGTGATCGCAGTGTGGCCGCATCCAAGGCCAGCCGCGTCACGCCGGCCATCAACTCAATCGCGGCCGATCTCGGCGGGAAGCTCGCCTGCGAGCTGGGGGCATCCTGCATCTCGGGCCGCGGCAACGGTGGCCACGGACCCGTTGCGCGCGCTGTCGAGGAATATGCCGGTCGCGCCGCCACGATCGCCGAGCAGATCGCTGCGGGTGAGACGGTGCGGCAAGGTGCGGTCGATGCCCTCAATGCGAGCCTCGCCGAGTATCAGGCAGTCCTCGGCGACGATACGAAGGGCATGCTGGAGCATCGCGCGGCGCTGCAGGCGGTCGATGCCAGGATCAGGCAGGTTGCCGCCACGCTCGACCAGGCCGTGCCGGTGACACTGCTGTCGGCCTATGTGGTCGAACTGCAGTCGGGCGCCAGCGT
>CAXTCF010000052.1:0-23510 GCA_964242945.1 uncultured Rhizobiaceae bacterium
CCGCGCAGCCGGCCGCGCCGGCGAGGAGCGCGGCAGCGGCGATCCGCGCCGGCGCGATGCCGGCGGCCGAGCAGATCACGAGTTCGTTCTTCTCGCGCGCGCTGAAGAGGCTGAGATAGACGCCTGTGACCGTTGCCAGCGGCAGGGCGAAGTCGAAGATTTCGGGCGAGGTGAGCAGGAGAAGCGTGCCGAGGGGTACGGTGCCGGCATCATAGCTCAGCACGGCTTCAAGCAGGCTCGTCAGCGTTTCGGAAAGAAAGATGGCCTCGATCAGCAGGAGGACCGCCAGGATATGCTTGCCGATGCGGCCCAGGATAAGCCGGTTGAGCGAGCCCTTCATGTTTCCCGCCTCCGCCGGGCGCGCCGATCTGGGGTGCTCCCATTCAATGCGGGAAGTTCCCTGACAGGGCAAGCGCGGCAGAAAGCACCGCGCCGGTCAAAAGCCAGGCATCGACGATGTCCAGCAGCCCGCCTTGCCGCGGCAGCACCAGGGGGAAATCCTTGACGCCCGCCATCCGCTTCAGGCGCGATGCGGCGAGATCGCCGGCAACTGCGAGGACGCCGACGGCGAGGCCGAGCGGGATCGAAACGGCCGGCGCCATTCCGAACAGCCATGCACCCACGACCGCCGCCGTCAGGGCAAGCGCCGCAGCGCCGACGGCGATGCCTTCCGCCGTCTTGTTGGGGCTGAGCCGGGGAAAGATCCTGCGGCGGCCGAACAGCTTGCCGCCGAGCAGCGCATAGCTGTCGTAGGACTCGATGAGGCCGAAAAGCAGCAGAAGAAGCCCGGCGGCTTGCGGCTGCGCGGCTGCGCCGACCATCAGGGCTGCCGGAAGAACCGGAAACAAGGCGACATCCACGAACGGCACCGGGAGGAGGCGCAGGCCTTTTGCGGCGAGCAGGACCAGCAGGATGAAAACGGCGGCAAGCGCCAGAACTTCAGGCTTCAGCCAGGCCGCGCCCAGCCCAAGAAGGACGCCCGCAGCCCCCGCAACAAGCGCCGCGCGGCTTCCGGCTTGCGAGGAGGCGGAAAACACCGCCATCGCCTCGAAGCTCACCCGGCCCGCCACCACCAGCATAAGGCTGAAGAGCACCGCGCCTCCGGCCGCAAACGCCGCCGCCGCCGCGCCGAGAATGATGAATTCGGCCAGGAGCGTCGGCCACAGTGCGCGGGCAGATGCGGCAGTGGCAGGGATCAGGCTGAGTAGTGCAAGAAGACCGACGCCGGCCGCCAGAAAGATCGCGGTCGCGGCAAGGATGGGCGAAAGCGGAACGGTCAAGGCCGCGCGAGCCGGCGCGTCATGGCAGCCTGGTAGGCGCGCAGGGCCGGAGCGAGCGTGCTGCCGAACAGCGACAAGGCGGCGATCTGAAAGCCGGGCGCCACCACGAAGCGGTTGCGCGCAGCGCCTTCGACGATCCGGGCCGCCACGCGCTCAGGCGACCACAATCCGCCGCTCGCAGTGATCGCCTTTGTCACGGCAGGCTTGGTTTCGGCTTCAGCGGCAAGCTGCGGCGTGTCTGTGTCCGGCGGGTAGCAAAGGGTTACGCCGATCCCGTGCTGCGCCAATTCGACGCGCAGAACCTCCGCCAAGCCGCGGACCGCGAACTTGGAAGGCGCATAGGCCGCGTAGCCGTAGATGCCGAACAGCGCCGCGCCGGAGGAAACAAAGATCAGCCTGCCGCCGCGCCCCTTCATCCGCTCCGCTGCGGCGCGGGCGAAGTAAAGGGAGCCGAAATAGTTTACCGCCATCTGCCGCTCGTGGTCGGCGACCGGCTGTTCCAGAAACTCGCCGGGAATGGCTATCCCCGCATTGGCGACAGCCCAGGCTGGATGCCCAAGGGCCGCGTCCGCGTCCGCTACGGCCTGCTCGCACGCTTCGCGGTCGCTGACATCGGCGGAGAAGGTTTCCACCCGCCGGGCGGGAAAGCTGCTCCCGAGGCGCTCGCGCGCCAAGGCCAGCCGCTCCGGATCGCGCGCGATCAGCGCGAGGTCGCAACCGCGGCCGGCCAGCGCCAAGGCCAGCCCCAAACCGATACCGCTGGAGCCTCCGGTTATGAAGGCTGGACCATCCGGAAAAGCCGCTTTGCTTCGGGGGAAAGCAGCGGCGCTCATTGACCCGTGACTTTGACGGTTTCGACAATCGCCCGCCCCGAAGCCTTGTCGACGCCGTAGAGCCGGATCCGCTCGACGCTGGGGATCATGCCGCTTTCGTTCACCTCGACATAGGCATAGATCGGGGTGGCGAGGCGTCCGCCGATGCGTGCGGAGATTTCCCAGCCGCCATCGGCCTTCCGCCGCAGCGTGACCTTCCGGTCCGGCGCCGCGGCGATCCGCGCCTCGCACTCGCCGGAAACCGAAGAGCGCCGGGTCTTTACCCCGAACGCCATCGTCCGTTCGAGGAAGCTCAAGGGCAGGCGCTCGCCGCCGGAGTTGAAGCGGCGCCAGAACACTTTTACCGGCTTGCCGCAGTCAAGCGGCCCGCTTTGCGGCGCGGCGGCATAGACCACCGTGTTCGCGTTCATCGAACGCTGGATGAAGAACAGGATGTTCGGGTCGGATGGCTGGGGGAAGTCCGGACGCGCCACCGGAAGTTCGGGCAGGATCTCGACGGACTCCGGCACATCTTTCGGCTTGGCGCCGGCATCGATCGGCAGAAGCGGGAGGAGGGCTGCGGCCAAAGCGAGCCGGCGCCGGGTTCGGCGCTGCGACGCGCCGCCGCTCACAGACCGGCGGCCGCACGCTGGGCGACAGGCTGCCCCCTCAAATCGCCATAAACGGCATCCGCGATCACGTCGATCGCCCGGTCGATCTCGGCGTCGGTGTGCGACGCCGAAATGAAGAAGCGGATGCGCGGCTGGTCCTTCGGCACGCCGATCTGCACGATCGGCGGCGCGTAGATCCCCGCCATCATCAGCCGCTGGGCGACATACATGGTTTGCGAGGCGCTTTCGAACAGAAGCGGCACCACGCCCCTGCCGATCGCGCTTCCGGGGTTCAAGCCGGCCTCGCGGGCGCGGGAAAGGAAATAAACGGACTGGCGGTGCAGCGCCGCAACGCGCCCCGGATTGTCGCGCAGAAAGGCGAGCGCGGCGTGCGCGCTGCCGATCGTGGGCGGCGACAGGCCGACGCTGTAAACGAAGCCCGGCAGCGTGAAGCTCAGCCAATCGATCGCGTTGCGGCTGGAGCCGATGAAGCCGCCCGACGAGACGAGCGCCTTGGACAGCGTGCCGACGTAGAGCTCGATATTCTGGGGATCCACGCCCCAGTGCTCGCATAGCCCACGCCCGGTGGCGCCGAGCACGCCGAAGGAGTGGGCCTCGTCCACGAGCAGCCAGGCATTGTGGCGGTTCTTGATCTCGACCAGCTGCGGCAGGTCGGGGATGTCGCCGTCCATCGAGTACAGGCCTTCGACGACGATCAGGACGTTGCGGAACCGGCCCCGGTTTTCTCCCAGCTTCTTGTCCAGGTCGTCGAAGTCGTTGTGGCGGAAGGTGATGCATTCGAAGCGTCCGGCCCGCGTGCCGACCACGATGGAATTGTGCGCGAGCTCATCGACCATCACGAGGTCGCGCGGCCCCATCAGGTGCTCCAGCAGGGTGAAGTTGGTGAGATAGCCGCTGACCAAGGTGAGCGAGGCTTCGAAGCCGAAAAAGTCCGCCAGACCGCCTTCCAGGGCGCGGTGGGCCGTGCGCTCGCCGCCGACGAGGCGGGACGCTCCGACGCTGGTGCCGAGCGCCTGCGCCGCCTGCGCCGAGCCGGCCAGAACTTCCGGCTGCCGGTTCAATCCGAGATAGTCGTAATGCGCGAAGCTGGTGAACGCCGTTCCGTTCTGCTCGCAGGCCTGCTGCTGGCTGTCCACCGGCAGGAAGTAGGGATGGCCTTTTTCGACGATCGCCTTGCCGCTGACGCGCGCACGCCGCTCCACCATTGTCGCAAACGACGTTTCAAGCTTCATGCAACTTCCCCCTGATCACCGGACACAACACGGTGAGCGCAGCGCCCGGTAGCGGTCTCCCCAGCCCAAGGGAAGCCGCCGCGGCGAATATCAAGGCTGCCAACGCCGCCTGCAACAAAAAAAGTTTAGCCGCGGCAGCCGCTATGCACGGTTTCAGCCGGTTTCGGTTAAAGGGCATCGCCGGGTCCGGTGCGTTGCAGCTCCCGCAAAACCTGTGCCGCCGCTGCCAGGAAGCGCTTGACCGTGCCCCGGTCGATGGCGCCGATCGTGCCGACCCGGAACGTCGCCTCCTCCGCGAGCTTGCCGCCATAGATTGCAAAGCCGCGGGATTTGAGCGCTTCGTAAAAGGCGGCGAACGAGAACCAGCTTTCCCGCGGCTGCCGGAACGCCACGATGATCGGCGCCTGATGCGATGCGCCGAGAAACGGCTCGAAGCCCAGCCCGCGCATGCCGCTCACCAGCGTGTCGCGGTTTTCCTCATAGCGCTTCAAGCGGGCAGGCGGGCCGCCTTCGCGCTCCAGCAATGCCAGCGCTTCTCCCAGGGCCGCCACGACATGCGTGGGCGGGGTGAAGCGCCACTGCCCGTCGGCTTCGAACTGGGCGTGCTGCGCCGCGAGATCGAGGACAATCGATGGGCTGCGGCCTTTTGCCCTTTCCAGCGCGTCCCTTCGCGCGATCACGAAAGCCATGCCGGGTACGCCTTCCAGACACTTGTTGGCGGAAGCGGCAAGCGCGGTGAAGCCGAGCGACTCCGCATCGGCCGGCAGCGCGCCGAAGCCGCTCATGCTGTCCACCAGCAGGTCCCGGCCCTCTTCCGCGACTGCCCGCGCAAGGGCGGAAAGCGGGTTCAGCAGTCCAGCGCCGGTTTCGCAGTGAACCAGGGCAACGCTGCGGATCGAAGGATCGCGCCTCAGCGTCTGCCGGAGCCGGTCAGGCTCCAGCGGCTCGTAGGGGATACCAGCCTCTTCTACCACGTCCAGACCCAGGCGGCGGGCAATCTCCACCATCCGCTTGGCATAGGCGCCATTCACCGGGACAAGCAGGCGCCCTTCGCGCGGCCCGAATGTTCCGAGCATCGCCTCCACGGCAAATGTGCCGCTGCCTTGAAGAGGGACTGCGCAGTAGTCCGGCCCAGCCTTCGCCACCGCCAGGAGCTTCGCCATGACCTTGCTCGTCAGGGCGGAGAAGTCGGCGTCGCGCGAGCCCCAGTCCCGCAGCATGGCCCGCTTCACCGCTTCCGCCGTGGTCAGCGGACCCGGCGTCAGGAGGATCGGTTCTTCCGTCACGCGGAACCGCCCGCGAGGAAATCGCGAAAGCGCCGGGCGACGACGGGCGGCGGGATGTCCGGGCGGCCGAGCTTGGGATGGGTGCCGGCTGCCAGCTTGCAGTGGAGGAAGCGAGGTCCCGGAGCGGACAGCATCGCATCCAGCGCGGCTTCCATGCCGTCCAGGCTGTCGGCCCGTGCGACCTGGGCGTAGCCTGCTGCTGCTGCCACCTCCGCGAAATCGACGCCGTTCGACACGGTGAACTGGCCGCCGGTCGATTCATGCATCTCGTTGTCGAGGACGATGTGGGTGAGGTTGGCCGGCCCGGCCGCGCCGATCGTGGCGAAGTTGCCGAGCTTCATCAGCGCGGCCCCGTCGCCGTCCAGCACCACGATTTCATGCTTCGTGTGGAGGCTGGCGCCAAGCCCGATGGCGCTTGCGCCGCCCATCGAGCCGACCACGTAAAGGTTGCGCGCCGCGTCGCCCAGCGTGAACAGTTCCCGGCCGCAATAGCCGGTGGTGGCGATCACGGCTGCTTCCGGCCCGACCTTGGCCAGGAGGCGCTCGATCGCTTCCATTCGCCGCGGCCGGTCACCGCCTTCAAACGTCCCTTGCGCCGTCGCGCGAGGGCGGAGGGGAGTCTTCTCCTGAACCAGCTTGGCTTCGGGCAGCGCGCCCTTGGAAAGCACGAAGGCAAAGGGCAGGCCGGTCTCCTCCATGTGCCGGACCGCCTCTCCCATGGCCGCTTCCACGTTCGCATCGGGAAAGGGGGCGTGCGGCACGCCCATGAGATCGAGCAGGGAAGGCGTGATCTGCCCCATCAACTCGTGCTGCGGCTCGTCCTTGACGCCGGGCTCGGCGCGCCAGCTGACGACCAGGAGGAGGGGGATGCGGAACGGCCAGTTCAGCGACGTCAACGGGTTGACGGCATTGCCGAGGCCGGAGTTTTGCATCATCGCCGCCGACGGGCGCCCGGCCAGCCAGGCGCCGGCGGCGATCGCCACCGCTTCGCCTTCGCTGGTGGCGCCGAGATAGGCGGTGCGATGATCGCTGATCACCGCATTGGTGAGCGGGCTGAGAAACGAGCAGGGGACGCCGGTGTAGAAGCTGATCCCAGCCTTCGCCGCCTCGGCCGTGAACTGCGCCGAAACAGACATTCACATCGCGTTCCGCGCGTCGGCGAGGTCGCCGATGTCGTTGACGTTCATCCAGTTGCCGTTGACGAAAACGACGCGGATGCTTTCGCCGCGCGCAAGCAGGCGGCGCATCACCTCCGGCAGGTCCGCTGCCGCCAGTCCGCCTTCGCCTTCCAGCCGCTCAAGCTCGTCGCGCAGCTTGCGCGAGCCTGAAGCCGAGCAGCCGAGCAGCCCGACCCACTGGCCGTCGGGGTTTTCCAATCCGGTTCCGATCTCCGTCAGCAGCGCTTCGTCCTCGCTGGAGATGTCGGAAGCCGGCACCGGGGAGCAGCGGACGAGGTCGTCGGCGCGCGACTTGTTTCCAAGGTCGGGGCTGGAATCGACCACCAGCACGAAATCCTCCGGCCGGTCCTTGAGCAGGTCGAGAAAAAACGGGCGGTACACGACGTCGCCGTAAGCGATGATGCAGGGACCCGTGATCGCGTCGGCCGCGACACGCAGCGACCAGGCTTCCCCCGTGCTGGCATAGTCCGCGTTGACGAGCTTGCGGATGCCCGGCACAGCGACGGCCTCATGCCTGTAGCCCGTCACCACGGTCGGCGCGGCGATGCCCTGCCGCTTCAGGGCGGCAAGCTGGTGCTCCAGGATCGAGCGTCCGCGCACGTTGAGCATGCATTTCGGGCTGTCCTCGGTCAGTTCGGCAAACGCTTCGCCGCGCGTCGCAGCCAGGATCACGGCGGAAGAGCGGGGCTGCGCTGCACCGAGATAGCGCGCTTCGGCCTGCTCCAGCTCGTCGGCGCCGGCCAGCGCGAAGAGGTCATTCAGCGGTGCGACTTCGTCCTCCACCTGGAGCAGCGTTTCCTGCTCGCGCAGAACCGCGCAGGTCCGGCGCATCGCTACAATCGCGCTGCGCAAGTTGTGGTTCGCCCAGATGATCATCGAGGCGCCCATCGCCTGGAGCTTCGGCGTCGGCGTGCGGTAGTATTTCGTGGGGATCAGGATCACCGGCGCCCGCCCGTCCCAGCGGCGCATGAACTCGGCGATCTCGCCGGCGTCCGAGCGCTTAGAGTGGATCACGATCGCATCGGCGCCGGCATCGGCGTAGGCTTGCCCACGGCGCAGCGCTTCCTCCATGCCCCGCCCGGCGATCAGCGCCTCGACGCGGGCGACGACGTTGAAATCTTCGTGCTCCTGGCTGTCCTTGGCCGCTTTGATCTTGCCGCAGAACTCGTCCATGTCGGCGAGCGGCTGCCCTTCGCCGAGGAACGAATTGGTCTTGGGAAAAAGCTTGTCCTCGATGCAGACGCCGGCGATCCCGCGCTGGCAGAGCTTGCGCACGAGGCGCCGCACATTGTTGAAGTTGCCGTAGCCGGTGTCGCCGTCCATCAGGATCGGGATGCTCGTGGCGTCCGACATGAATTCCAGCGCGTCGAGCACCTGGGTCCAGGACAGTTCGTTGTTGTCGCGCACGCCGAAGCTGGCCGACATGGTGAGGCCTGACGCCCAGATCCCGGCAAAGCCCGCTTCCTCGACGATCTTGGCCGACAGCGCATTGTGCGCTTCCATCAGGAAGCTGGTGCCCGGACCCTGAAGCAGGCGCTTCATCATAGTGAACTTGGGCAGAGCGGCGAAGTCTGAGCGCGGCGCGTGCTTCATCATCGTTTTTTTCTTTTGTTACCTCGGTGCGCGACCGGCCGTCTAGACAGAAGGGACCGGCCTGTCCAGGCGGTTCGGGCGGCCGCGCCGGCTAAGCGCTTTGCGGGTACGCCGAAACTGGCGGGATCAAAACGGATATTCTACACAACGGGAACAAGCGCGAGCCGCGGGGAGGGCTGTTTCGTTGGCCGGCATCTACGACAGGGACCTCGACAGGAACGCGGCCAACCATCAGCCGCTGACGCCGCTTACCCTTCTGGAGCGGGCGGCGAAGACCTATCCGGAAACAATCGCCGTCATCCACGGGCAGGCGCGGATCACCTACCGCAATTTCTGGCGGCGCAGCCTCAAGCTGGCCTCGGCCTTGGCGAAACAGGGCATCGGCAAAGGCGATACGGTTTCGGTGATGCTGTCCAACACGCCGGCCATGCTGGAGGCGCATTTCGGCGTGCCGATGACGGGCGCCGTGCTCCACTCGATCAACACGCGGCTCGACCCCGCCGTGATCGCCTTCCAGCTCGACCACGCCGAGTCCAGGCTGGTCATCGTGGACCGCGAGTTTTCCGCGGTCATGCGCGAGGCCCTCGCCAAGGCCGAAGCAACGCCGCTGGTGATCGACTTCGACGATCCCGAATACGGCAGCGATGCGCCCTATCCCAAAGGGGAGCGCATCGGCACATTGGACTACGCGGAGTTTGTCGAAGGCGGCGATGAAGGCTTTGCCTGGGCTATGCCGGCCGACGAGTGGGACGCCATCTCGCTCAACTACACGTCGGGCACCACGGGCAACCCCAAGGGCGTGGTCTATCACCACCGCGGGGCGGCGCTGATGGCCTATGCCAACACGATCCACGCCGGCATGGGCAAGCATCCCGTCTATCTCTGGACCCTGCCGATGTTCCATTGCAACGGCTGGTGCTTCCCCTGGACGCTGGCGCTCCAGGCGGGCACGCATGTCTGCCTGCGCTGGGTGCGCGCGAAAGCCATGTATGAGGCGATCGCCGAGCACGGCGTCACGCACCTCTGTGGCGCGCCGGTTGTCATGGCGACGCTCATCAACGCGGAAGACGAGGACAAGCGGAGTTTCTCGCAGCTCGTCACCTTCAACACGGCCGCTGCTCCCCCTCCGGAAGCCGTGCTGGCCGGGATGGCCGATGCGGGCTTTGCCGTGAACCACCTCTATGGATTGACCGAAACCTACGGGCCGGCGGCGATCAACGAGTGGCACGGCGCTTGGGATAGGCTCGACCGCGACGCGCGCACGGCCAAAAAGGCGCGCCAGGGCGTGCGCTATGCAGCGCTTGAGGGGCTGACCGTGATGGACCCGGAAACCATGGCGGAAACGCCTGATGACGGCGAAACGCTGGGCGAGGTCATGTTCCGCGGCAACATCGTGATGAAGGGTTATCTGAAGAACGCAAAGGCCACGCAAGAGGCCTTCCGCGGCGGCTGGTTCCACTCCGGCGATCTCGGCGTGATGCACCCGGACGGCTACATTCAGCTCAAGGACCGCTCCAAGGACATCATCATCTCCGGCGGCGAGAACATCTCGTCCATCGAGGTGGAGGACGCGCTCTACAAGCATCCGGCGGTGGGGGCCTGCGGCGTGGTCGCGAGAGCGGACGAGAAGTGGGGCGAGGTGCCGCTCGCTTTCGTGGAACTGAAGCCCGGCAGGCAGGCGAGCGAGGCGGACCTGATCGAGCACTGCCGCAAGCTGCTGGCGCGCTTCAAGATACCGAAGGCGGTGGTGTTCGCCGAGATTCCTAAGACCTCGACCGGCAAAATCCAAAAATTCCGGCTGCGTGAGATGGGCAGGGCGCTTTGACGCTCCTCCGGCGCGTTTGGAAACGAGGCGCTTTTCCCGCGGCATTGTTTGGAAACGGCCGGGCGGCAAGAGTTCCTCCCGCACGCCGCGCCGGCTGACGGCGCCCTTTATCTCAGGCAGACTCCGCCATGAACGGCATCGCGCGTCCCTTTTTCACGCTCGCCATCCTCTATGCCCTGACCGGCATGGCGCTCGGCCTCTTCATGTCGATAAGCCAGGACCACAGCCAGATGCCGACCCACGCCCATGTGATGGTGGCGGGCTGGCTGATGTCGGCGGTGTTCGCCTTCTTCTACCATCTCGTTCCGGCCGCCCGCGCCTCCAGACTGGCGCCCGTGCACTTCTGGCTGACGGCCGTCAGCGGCATCGGCCTCGTTGCTGGGCTCTTCTTTCTCCTCGGCGGGCACGAAGGCGTGGAGCCTTTGCTGGCTATCTCCTCGCTCGGCTTCTATGCCGCGATGATCCTGTTCGCGGTGATCGCGCTGCCGGCGGTCTGGCGCGTGGGGCAGCCTTCTGGCGCGCGCTTGCCTGAGGACGGCTTGCAGCTCTCCACCCGTTAACGGCTTGTTAACCTTTACAGGCTATTACTCGGCCATCCAGTCTTCTGGATTCTTACCGAGTGGTTGGAGCCACTTTGTTTGACGCCTCCCTGTTTAACTCTTGAGAGCCGCTCCCAGCGGCTCTTTTTTTGTTTTGCGGCTGGCGCGAAGCGGGCTGGCGGCTGGGATTGCTGTTAACCTTGTGTTAAACAAGGGCTTGCCCTGCGGAGCGGCTCACGCCACCTTTGCCCGTCTGCCGTGTTGTAAGGCGGTCCTGCGGGTATCCGCGCGGGTCGCGGGAAAGCGAAGGGGGAAGCGAGGGATGCCGGGGATGAACGAACCGCTCGAAACAAGCGACAACACCGTCAAGCTCGCCGAGCGTCGCGTCTTCTCGCAGTCCTTCAAGCCCCTCTACAACGAAGGCATGGGCCTTGTGGAGGAAGCTGCCGAGTATCTCGATGGGGCCGGCCGGGCCGCGGCCAAGACGCTGTCGCGCGTCGCCGCCACGCTGTATGCGGCCGAGTCCATGCGGCTGACCACACGGCTGATGCAGATCGCTTCCTGGCTGCTGCTCCAGCGCGCCGCCAACTCCGGCGAGATGACGCGCGACCAAGTGGCCTCTGAGAAGAGCAAGGTGCGCCTGGACACCGCTTCCGCGCAGGACGACGCCTCCGCCTGGACCGAACTGCCGCTCGCTTTCCGCGCGCTGGTGGAGCGCTCGCTGTCGCTTCAGGCGCTGGTGCGGCGCATGGACGAGGAGATCTACGGCCGGATCGGCACGGAGGTGGAAGCGTCGCCGGCACGCCGCGGCAATCCTGTGTCGGACCAGATTTCGCTCCTGAAGACGGCTTTCGCCCGCGGCTGAACTTTTCGCTCAGCCGCCGCAAGCCTTTGGCGCTAGACTGGCGGCATGGCAGACACGATTCGCATTCTTGGTATCGACCCCGGCCTGCGCCGCACAGGCTGGGGTTTGCTCGACTCCACTGGCAACACCTTGCGCTTTCTCGCCTCCGGCGTTGTGCAGTCGGACGGCGAGGCGGACCTTGCCACGCGCCTCCTGCAACTTCACCGGGGCCTTTCCGCCGTGCTCGCCGAATGGCGGCCGGACGAGGCGGCCGTCGAGCAGACCTTCGTCAACAAGGACGCCATCGCGACGCTGAAGCTCGGCCAAGCGCGCGGCATCGCCATGCTAGTGCCGGCCCAGGCCGGGCTGCCGGTTTCCGAATATGCGCCCAACGCCGTCAAGAAGTCGGTGATCGGGGTCGGGCATGGCGACAAGAAACAGATCCACATGATGGTGAAGGTGCTGATGCCGCGCGCCACCTTCGGCACCGACGACGCCGCCGATGCGCTGGCCATCGCCATCTGCCACGCCCACCACCGTGGCGGCGTGACGGGCCGGTTGGCGGCGCTGATGGCGTAGTCGGCTCCTTGCCGCGACCATCTCATTCAAGTAGGTAATACCTTGGAGGTATTACCATGCGCGTGACGAGCAAAGGCCAGGTGACTATCCCCAAGGATGTCCGCGACAGACTCGGCATCGGGCCGGGGTCGGAGGTTGACTTCGTGGAACGCGGCGGTGCGGTTCTGCTCGTCTCCCTTGATGATCAAGAGGCGCAAGGCCGCCGGGCTGAAGCCATCCTTGCCTGGGCTGATCGCGTCGCGGGCACTCTCGACCTGGGCGGCATGACGACCGATGAGTTCATCGCGGATTTGAGAGGACCGCGCGATGACCTCGGTCCTCGTTGATTCCAACATCCTTTTGGACATCTTTCAGGGCGGAGTGCATGCGGAATGGTCCCGCTACGCGCTGGCCTCCGCGGGAAGCCGCATGCCTCTGTTCGTCAATCCTGTCATTTGGTCGGAGATCGCGGTGCGCTTCGACAGTGAAGCGAGCCTCAACACCTTGCTGAGGGGATTGGCAGTCCGCAAACGTGAACTGTCTTTCGAAGCGGCATTCATGGCAGGTCTTGCCCATGGCCGCTACCGCCGGGCGGGCGGCGTGCGTGAACGGACGCTGCCCGACTTTCTCATCGGCGCTCATGCAGCGCATGAAGATCACACACTGCTCACCCGCGATCCCGCCCGCTACCGCACCTACTTTCCCGACCTCGCACTTATCGCTCCGGATACGCATCCATGATCGGAAAGCTGAAGGGCGTGTTGGACGAGATCGGCGAGGATTTTTGCGTCGTGGACGTCCATGGCGTCGGCTACCAAGCCTTCTGCCCCACGCGCACCCTCGCCAGCCTAGGTGGAGAAGGGGTGGCGGTGACGCTGTTCATCGAGACCTATGTGCGGGAGGACATGATCCGGCTCTACGGCTTCACGACCGCCCTGGAGCGCGAGTGGTTCCGCCTGCTGCTTGGGCATGTGCCGGGGGTCGGCGCCAAGGTGGCGCTCAACATCCTTTCCACGCTCTCGACCGGAGATCTCGCCAATGCGATCGCGCTGCGCGACATCGCGATGGTCTCGCGCGCGCCTGGGGTAGGCCGCAAGGTCGCCGAGCGCATCGTCACCGAACTCAAGGACAAGGCGCCCGCCTTTGCCGGCGATGCCATCAATCTCGGCTTGAAGCAGGACCTCGGCACGGGTGCCGCGCCCGCCCCGGTGGCGGATGCCGTTTCCGCTCTGGTCAATCTCGGCTATGGCCGCGATGTCGCGGCGAACGCAGTGGCCGCAGCGCTGAAGAACGCCGGCGACGGCGCGGACTCGGCTAGGCTGATCCGCCTCGGGCTGAAGGAACTGGCGCGATAGGATTGCCATTCGCCGTTTCGTCCGCCATTTTGCGGATCGTCGGACGGATGCCAGATTATGATGTACTTCGCCGTTGTTTCCTCAAAAGGTCAGGTCACGCTGCCGAAAGAACTGCGGGAACGCCTGAGCCTCAAGCCTGGCGACGAGCTTCTTTATACGCTTATGGGTGACGGTGTTTTGATGACGCCGAAAAGCACAGACTTCAACGATCTCGCTGGCCTGCTCGGCGTTCCGCCGAAAGGACGGGCGACATTGAAGGAAATCGAGAATGCAATCGCCGACGAGGCAAGCCAGGGAGCCGTTATGCCGCTTCGGCGCGCAAGCATTGATGATGCTGCATGAAGTCGGTCGGCATTGATACCAACATTTTACTCCGGCTGATTGTCAACGACGATGAATCGCAAAGGCGTGCAGCGACGCAGTTCGGCGCGGGCTTGGGGCGAGAGTTCCGCGGCTTTATAACGATTGTCTCGCTCTTGGAAACTGATTGGGCTTTGCGTCGTCAATACGGCTACTCGCGGCGCGACAGCATGATGGCGCTTCGTCGCTTGACTGGCGTCCGAGGCCTGGATGTTGAGCGTCACGATGTCGTCGTTCAGGCTATTCATCTGGTGGAAGCCCGGAATGTTGACTTTGCGGACGCGCTAATCGCCGGCTGCTCCAGAGAAGCCGGCTGTGAGCGCACCCTCACCTTCGATCAGGATGCCGCTCGATTGGTACCGGGCATGGAACTCCTGGCATGACCCTGCCTCCCCGGCTGATCGGCGCGGAGAAGCGCGGCGAGGACGTGGATGCTTCGCTGCGGCCGCAGACGCTGGACGAGTTCGTCGGGCAGCAGGCGGCGCGGGCGAACCTGAAAGTCTTCGTGGAGGCGGCCAAGGGGCGTGGCGAAGCGCTGGACCATGTGCTGTTCGTCGGGCCGCCGGGCTTGGGCAAGACCACGCTGGCGCAGATCATGGCGCGCGAGATGGGCGTCAACTTCCGTTCCACGTCCGGCCCGGTGATCGCCAAGGCCGGCGACCTAGCGGCGCTTCTGACCAATCTCGAAGACCGCGACGTGCTGTTCATCGACGAGATCCACCGGCTCAACCCGGCGGTGGAGGAGATCCTCTACCCCGCGATGGAGGATTATCAGCTCGACCTCATCATCGGCGAGGGGCCCGCGGCGCGGTCGGTGAAGATCGACCTCGCCAAGTTCACGCTGGTCGCCGCCACCACGCGGCTCGGCCTGCTCACCAACCCGTTGCGCGACCGCTTCGGCATTCCGGTGCGCCTCAACTTCTACACGGTGGAGGAACTGGAACTGATCGTGCGGCGCGGTGCCCGCATCCTTGGGCTTCCGATCTCCGACGACGGCGCGGTGGAGATCGCGCGCCGGGCCCGCGGCACGCCGCGCATCGCCGGCCGCCTTTTGCGCCGCGTGCGCGACTTCGCGACGGTGGCAGGCGCGCCGCAGGTGGACCGGAAGATCGCGGATGAGGCGCTGTCGCGGCTGGAAGTGGACCGGCTCGGCCTGGACTCGCTCGACCGGCGCTATCTCACGATGATCGCCGGCAATTTCGGCGGCGGGCCGGTCGGCATCGAGACGATCGCTGCCGGCCTGTCCGAGCCGCGTGACGCCATCGAGGACATCATCGAGCCCTACCTCATCCAGCAGGGTTTCATTCAGCGCACCCCGCGCGGCCGGGTGCTGACGCAGAACGCCTGGAAGCATCTCGGCCTTCAGCCGCCTGAGGCTCTTTTGCAGGCGCAGATCAACCTGTTCCAAGAAGAGGATTGACGCGCCGCGGGTCAGTCTGCCGCCTGCCTCAGCGCAAAGCTGGGAAAAGGAGGCAGCGCACGGATCGCGTCCAGCACATCCGGCTCGGCCTTTTCGCCGTTGAAGGCGTCCACGATCCCGAATGCACCGCCATAGGACCAAGCGCTCCAGGCGAAGCCGTGTTTTTCCGCCTCGCCCGCCATCGTCTTGACATACGCCGCACGGTCGGCAGGCGGCGTCACATGGTTATTTCCATACTCCTGCCGGATCATCCCGAACTCGCCGAGCAGGATGTTCTTTGCATCGACGCCATGCGCCTTCGCCCAGCCGGCGACGACGCCGAACGGCTCGTCCATGACGGCTTCCAGCCTTTGCGGCGTGTTCACCGTTTCCACCTGCTCGTCGAGGTAGGACAGCAGCCCGGCCCGGCGTGACCACGGCGCCTCCGCCTTTATCTTCGCCCGGATGGCGTCGAGCCGTTTGTCCAACTCTGCCTGCGGGATGGAGGAGGGCGGGAAGGGCAGACCGGTCACGTAGGGGATGAAGTCGCCGGCCCAGGTCGCGCCCTGATGCGTCAGCACGAACGGCGCATAGGAGTGGAAGGTCCAGAGCAGGTTGTCGTCGGGAAAGTCTTTCGGGTCGAGCTTCGCCAGCCCTTCCGCGCTGGAATAGCAGGCGCCCGTCAAGACGATCGTCAGCTGCGGCGCGGCAGCGCGTGCCGCCGCCCAGAGTCGCTTCTGCCGCTCCGGCCAAAGCTTTTTGTCGCCGTCTTCGCAGTCCACGATCGGCTCGTTCATCGGCTCGAAGGCGACTTGGGAAGGATCGAGGCTGCGCAGAGTGTGCGCCATGCGGCGTATCAACTCCGTATAGGCGTCGAACTGCTTGGCATCGTCCATCACGGAGCCCATGCCGGGCGCGCGATCGGGGTTGGACGGCATCAGGTGCATGTCCACGATCGCCTTCAGCCCCGCAGCGTTGATGAGCCGCACGGCTTGGAGGACCTGGGCGTAGAGCCTGTCGTGCAGGGGCGCGGCGACGGGCGACAGGAACGGCGCGGGATCGACGGGAATGCGCACGAAGTCGAGACCGGCGTTTTTCAGCCGCGCCAGATCGGCTTCTCCGACCGTCCGGCGCCATTCGGGAAAGGGAAGCAGCACGGCCGGGTCGTTCCACTCGGCCTCCTTCGGCCAAGTGGTCCAGGCGTCCATGTTGATCCCGCGATGCGGCTGAAAGCTTGCCGCGCCCGCGGGCGTCGCCGCGGCAAGCGCTAGACAGAGCGCGGTCCAGAGGAGGCCCAGGCCTGCCTTGATCTCCAATCCCGCCGATGCCATCGAACCGTCCCGCAAGGTTGCTTGAGTTCATTGTGCGGCAGCGGTGATCAAAGGGAAGATGCGATGACGCAACATAGTGAACCCGCGGCTTCCGAAACGTTCGAACCCGCTTTGAGCGGGGTTCTGACGCCGCGCGGACACCGCGCCTGGGCGCGCGTTTATTTCGCCGACACGGATTTCTCCGGCGTCGTTTATCACGCCCGCTACCTGGAATTCCTGGAGCGCGGGCGCTCCGATTTTTTGCGGCTGGCCGGCATCGAGCACAGCGTGCTGGCCAGCGGCATCGACGGCGAAAAGGTCGCATGGGTGGTGCGGCGCATGGAGATCCTGTTCTTCAAGCCTGCGCGCATCGACGACGTGCTGACGATCGACACGGCAACCGAGAAGATGTCGGGTGCGCGCGTGTTCATGCACCAGCGCATCCACCGGGATGGCGCGGCGCTGGTCGAGGCCAAGGTCGAGGTGGCGGTGGTCGGGTTGGACGGCCGGCCGCGCCGTTTCCCCAAGGATTGGATCGACGCCTTCCTGCCGGCCGCCGCGGCACACACGGCTTCCTGACCGGGCAGCCGGAAAGAAAACCTTAACCATAACGGTCCATGAAAGAAGGCGGGAACGGCAGGCAATCCCAGGCGCCTTCCTTTCACCAAATTTAGCCCGGAAAAGGCCGGAAATACGCACATTCGTTCAGGCGGCGGGGTGGTTCGCTGAACGGGCGCGGGGAGAACCGACTTCCCGCGCGGTGCAGTTTCGAGGGCCTTCGCGGGATGTTCGCGCCCTCATCGGTCCAAGGACGAAAACGTATGGAAACCCTTTCTCTCGCCGAGCCAAGCGTGAACCTGTCGGTCTGGACGCTGTTCATGCAGGCCGGCTGGGTGGTCAAGCTGGTGATGATCGGGCTGCTTGCGGCAAGCGTGTGGACCTGGGCGATCATCGTGGACAAGATCGTGTCCTATCGCCGCATGCGCGCCAGCCTGAACCGCTTCGAGGGCGTGTTCTGGTCCGGCCAGTCGCTGGAAGCGCTGTACCAAACGCTGGCCGAGCGCAAGACGACCGGCATGGGCGCGGTCTTCGTGGCCGCCATGCGCGAATGGAAGAAGAGCTTCGAGAAGGGCGCCCGCTCGCCGCTCGGCCTTCAGAACCGCATCGACAAGGCGATGGACCTCGCGCTCACCCGCGAGATGGAAGGTCTGGAAGGGCGCCTGGGCTTTCTCGCCACCGTCGGGTCCTCCGCGCCGTTCATCGGCCTGTTCGGCACGGTGGTCGGCATCATGACCTCGTTCCAGGCGATCGCCGCCTCCAAGAACACGAATCTCGCCGTGGTGGCGCCCGGCATCGCGGAAGCGCTGCTCGCCACCGCGATCGGCCTGCTCGCCGCCATCCCTGCCGTCATCGCCTACAACAAGCTTTCGGCCGACGCCGGCAAGCTGGCCGCCCGCATGGAAGGCTTTTCCGACGAGTTCTCCGCCATCCTGTCGCGTCAGATCGACGAGAAGGTGGTGACGCGGGCTGCGGCCTGATCCCGCTGGCGCGACCGAGGAGAATTTAAGCGATGGGCATGGCAGTAGGCGGCGGGAGCCGCGGCGGACGGAGCGGCAGACGGCGAAGCTCGAAGCGCGCGCCGATCGCCGAGATCAACGTCACGCCGATGGTGGACGTGATGCTGGTGCTCTTGATCATCTTCATGGTCGCGGCCCCGCTGCTGACGGTCGGCGTGCCGATCGACCTGCCGAAGACGGCGGCCAAGCCGATGAACTCGGACACCCAGCCGATCACGGTTTCGATCAAGCAGGACGGCAAGGTGTTCATCCAGGAAACCGAGATCCAGCCGGAGGAGATCGTCCCAAAGCTCCAGGCCATCTCCAAGACCGGGTATGAGGAGCGCATCTTCGTGCGCGGCGACCAGGCAGCCGAGTATGGCACCGTGAACAAGGTCGTGGCCCTCATCTCCTCGGCCGGCTACAAGAATCTCGGCCTTGTTTCGCTGCCCGAAGAAGCGAACTGAGCGAGAGCGATGAAGGCCGGTCTCACCACATCGGTTGTTCTGCACGTCGCGCTGCTGACCTTCGGGCTGGTCTCGCTGTCGGCGCCGAAGCCGCTGGACGCCGGCGCTTCCGAAGCGCTGCCGGTGGACATCGTGCCGATTTCCGAGTTCGCGGAGATGGTGGAAGGCGACAAGACGGCGGCGATCAGCGACAAGCCGGCGCCAAAGCCGACGACCAAGCCGCAGGCGATGCCCGACGCCAAGAACGCCGGCGACAACGACGCGGACCTGGAAACGCCGCCGACGCCGGAAGCCCGGCCGCAGGAGGTGAAGGTGGCGAGCGCGCCGCCCCCGCCGCCGCCCAAGTCCGTGGTGGAACCCGAACCGCAGCCGAAACCGCCGGAGCCCAAACCGGAGTCGGTAAAGGCGCCGCAGCCCGCGCCCAAGCCGCCGGCCGAGCAGGCCAAGGCAGAACCGGCGCCGGCCCCGGAACCGGAACCCAAGCCGGACGCGGAGCCCTTGGAACAGGCCAAGCCTGAACCGCCGGAGCCGCCGGAGCCGAAAGTGCAGCCGAAGCCGGTCGAGACCGCGGAAGCCAAGCCCGAACCGGACCAGGTGACGCTGCCGGATTCCGCGCCGTCGCCCTTGTCGCGCCCGGAAGCGGAAGTTGCGCCGAAGGAGAAGCCTGTCGAAACCAAGGTCGCCGATGCGGCGCAAGCCAAGCCGGAGAAGACCAAGAAGGATTCCACCGCCAAGGCAAAAGCCGACAGCGGCGAAGCGCTGGAAGACGAGGTCGCCATGCTGCTCAACAAGCAGAAGCCTTCGGGCGGCGGGGCCAAGCGCTCGCAAGCGCAGAAGGCGTCGCTCGGCAACTCGCAGACCACCGGCGCCAAGCTCTCCCAGAGCGAGATGGACGCGCTTTCGGGGCAATTGGCCGGCTGCTGGTCTATTCCCGCCGGCGCAGAAGGTGCGGAGGGAATGCGCGTTTCCGTGCGCTTCCACCTGGACGCTTCCGGCCAGCTGGAGGGTGCGCCGAGCATCGACTCCTCCAGCGGGGACCGCTCCTTCGACCAAAGCGCCGTGCGTGCCGTGCAGAAGTGCAACCGCGAAGGCTTCACCCTGCCCAAGGACAAGTCGGACACCTGGGCGGAAGTGGTCGTGAACTTTGATCCGAGCGAGATGTTCTGAGCGCTTTGCCCGAACGCCGCTGCCTTTTTTGATCCTGCAAGAGGACCCCTCATGCTGAAGCTTTTCCAATCCTGTGCGGTTGCCGCCCTGCTGGCGGCCGGTTCCGTGGCAACGCTCACGCTGCCGGCCCATGCGGTGGTGGAGATCGATGTCAACAAGGGCACGGTCACGCCGCTGCCGATCGCCATCCCGGATTTCGCAGGCGGCGCGCTCGGCGCCGAGATTTCTTCCATCGTGACGGCCGACCTGAAGCGCTCCGGCCTCTTCGCGCCGATCGACAAGGCCGCCTTCATCCAGAAGATCGACAACCCCGACGCCGCGCCCCGCTTCGAGGACTGGACGGCGATCAAGGCCGAAGCGCTGGTGACGGGGCGCGTCAGCCAAGAGGGCGACGGGCGCGTGCGCGCCGAGTTCCGGCTGTGGGACACGTTCGGCAACAGCCAGCTGGTCGGCCAGCAGTTCTTCGCCAACCCCGCCAACAAGCGGCGCGTCGCCCACATCATCGCCGACGCCATCTACAAGCAGATCACCGGCGAGGACGGCTATTTCGACACGCGGGTGGTGTTCATCTCCGAGACCGGCCCGAAGAACGACCGCAAGAAGCGGCTGGCCATCATGGACCAGGACGGCGCGGACATGCGCTACCTTTCCAATGGAAGCTCGATCGCGCTCACCCCGCGCTTTTCGCCGACGCGCCAGGAAATCACCTACATGTCCTATGAGTCGGGGCAGCCGCAGGTGTACCTGCTGCAGATCGAGACCGGCCAGCGCGAGCTTGTCGGGAATTTTCCGGGCATGACGTTTGCCCCCAGGTTTTCGCCGGACGGGCAGAAGGTGATCATGAGCCTGCTGCGCGACGACGGCAATTCCAACATCTTCACCATGGACCTGCGCT
This sequence comes from uncultured Rhizobiaceae bacterium, assembly GCA_964242945.1. GTDB lineage: Bacteria > Pseudomonadota > Alphaproteobacteria > Rhizobiales > Rhizobiaceae > Mesorhizobium_B. The sequence goes on from CAXTCF010000052.1 coordinate 20,289, forward strand.
CGCGCACCACCACGCGGATGACGAACTCCAACGCCATCGACACCTCGCCTTCCTATTCGCCGGACGGCTCCAAGGTCGTCTTCACTTCCGACCGCGGCGGGCAGCCGCAGATCTACGTGATGGGTGCCGACGGCTCAGGCCAGACCCGCATCTCATTCGGCGGCGGGCAGTATTCCACGCCCGTGTGGAGCCCGCGCGGCGACCTGATCGCCTTCACCAAGCAGAGCGGCGGCGAGTTCCAGATCGGCGTCATGAAGACGGACGGTTCGGGCGAGCGCATCCTGTCTTCCGGCTACCAGCAGGAAGGGCCGACCTGGGCGCCGAACGGGCGCGTGCTGATGTTCTTCCGCGACGGCGGCGGCGGGCCGAAGCTCGTTTCCGTGGACCTGACCGGACGCAACGAGCAGAAGATTCCGACCAACGGCTTTGCGTCGGACCCGGCCTGGTCGCCGCTGCTGGAATGAACGTGTTGTTTTAATACAACACGAATGCGGCCGCGGTTGAGCGGCTACCGGGACGGGAGCGCGAGGGGTCGCGTTTCCGCCTCATTTCGCCCGCACCGCAAAATCCAGAGAAAACAACGCGGAAGCCGGCGCAGCCGGGGCAGCAACGAAATCTTAACCGCGTTTGCCGACCATTCGTCAACCCAAACGTGGTTACTGGTCACTCAACGAGCGTCCGCCAAGAGGGGGACGGAACAATCAGACAAATTGTGAAGGAGAGGCGGGGATGATGGGCCGCATCGCGAACATCAAGATCAACGGGCTGGCGCTGGCGCTGGTGGCGACGCTGGCCGTTACCGGCTGCGCGTCGAAGAAGATGAACAATGCCGGCGACCTAGGGCTGAACGGCGGCGGTGCCGGATCGGCGACGCCGGGATCTTCCCAGGACTTCACGGTCAACGTCGGCGACCGCATCTTCTTCGACACCGACTCCTCCTCCATCCGCTCCGACGCGCAGGGAATACTTTCCAAGCAGGCGCAGTGGCTGAACAAGTACGGCTCCTACCGCATCACGGTCGAGGGGCACGCCGACGAGCGCGGCACGCGCGAATACAATCTGGCGCTGGGTGCGCGCCGCGCCGCCGCCACGCGCGACTTCCTTTCGGCGCAGGGGGTGTCGGCTTCGCGCATGAAGACGATCTCCTACGGCAAGGAGCGCCCGGTGGCGGTCTGCGAGCAGGACACCGCCTGCCAGTCGCAGAACCGCCGCGCGGTGACCGTGCTGAACGGCGCGGGCTCCTGAGTTCCCGGACAGAAACGTAAACACGAAAGGCGGTCCGGCGACGGGCCGCTTTTTTTCTGGGGCAGGCAACAAGGGCAGCATCAAAATTTGGCCGAAGTTTTTGCGCCCATAGGCGGCCAAGCCGGGAAGGTGCACGGAAAACACCTTCCGCTTTTTCGAACGGGACAACCATGCGAACGCAAACCATCGCCGGCGGCGCCCTGGCGCTGCTTCTCCTGACGGGCTCCGGCTTTGCGGACGACGCGAGCAGCTCAGGCCACAAGGGGCTGCTCGCCGATCTCGGCCTTTCCAGCCTTTGGGGGGGCAAGAAGAAGGAGGCCGCTCCGGCCGTTGAGCAGCCCGCGCCCGTGCGGACCGCGCAGGCCGGCGACCCGCGCGTCACCCAGCTGGAGGAAGAGATCCGCAGGCTCTCCGGCACGATCGAGGAAATGAACTTCCAGATCCTCCAGATGCAGGAGCAGATGCGCAAGCAACAGGAGGACATGGAGTTCCGCCTCCAGGAACTCGAAGGCGGCGGCGCGGCCAAGCCGGCCAGCAGCGCCAAACCGGCGAAGAAGAGCGAAACGACGCCCGTTGACGGCGGCAAGCCCGCGCAGGGTGTGGCGAGCGCTTCGCCGGATGACCAGCCCGCGAGCGATCCCGGCGCTGCAACGGCGGTGCCAAATACAACAACGACTGTCCCGGCGGATCAGGCGCAGGCGACTGCTCCAGGCGGCGATGCCGCCGCTGCGAACGATCCGACATCAAAGCCGCTCGGCACCATCACCTTCGACGCTGCCGGCGCGGTCACGGGGGGAAGCGTCGGCGACCAGACCGTGGTTTCCCGCGGCGCGGAAAGCAGCCCGGACGGCACCACCGTCGCTTCGCTGCCGAAGACCGACGATCCCGAACAATCCTACAAGAACGCCTACGAGTTTATCCTGTCCGGCAACTATCCGACCGCGGAAGCAGGGTTCCGCGAGCACATCGCCCGCTTCCCCAAGGACCCGCGCGCGGCCGACTCGCAGTTCTGGCTGGGCGAGTCCCTGCTCGGCCAGGAGAAGTACCGGGAAGCCGCCGAAGTCTTCCTGACCGCCAGCAAGACCTATCCGAAATCGCGCAAGGCGCCCGACATGCTGCTCAAGCTCGGCGTATCGCTGAACGGCATGAACCAGCACGACGTCGCCTGCGCCACCTTCGGCGAAGTGGAAAAGCGCTATCCCGGCATGTCCACGGCCCTGCGCGCGCGCCTGAAGCAGGAACGGGCCAACGCTGCCTGCTGAGCAAACCGCACAGCAGGGCCTACTCGCGGGCTTTCACACCTTCGACTTTTCGGGGGAAAGCGCCGTGCTCGCCGCGCTTTCCGGCGGCAGCGACTCTTCCGCACTTCTGCTGCTTCTCTCCGACCACCTGAAAACGCACGCGCCGCATGTGCGGATGCTGGCAGTCACCGTCGATCACGGATTGCGGGCGGAGTCGGCAGCGGAAGCGCAGGGTGCGGCGGCCTTTGCGGAGAAGCTTGGCGTCCCGCAACGCATCCTCCGTTGGGAGGGAGCGAAGCCGCGAACCGGCGTGCCAGCCGCCGCCAGGGCTGCGCGCTACCGGCTGCTGGCGGATGCGGCCGGCGAGGCCGGGGCGCGGATCGTCTTCACCGGCCACACCGCCGACGACCAAGCCGAAACGGTCGCCATGCGGCTTGCGCGCGGCGAGGGCAGGGGGCTGGCCGCCATGGCGCCGCTGACACTCTTTGAAAGCCGCGTCTGGATCGCCCGGCCGTTGCTGGATGCCAGGCGCGAGGCATTGCAGGATTTTTTGCGAGAGCGCGGTTTTGGTTGGGCCGACGATCCGACTAACACCGATGAGCGTTTCGAGCGGGCACGGCTGCGGCAAAAGCTTTCAGGCTTGGAATATTCACGCGGAAGTGTGGTGGCCCAAGGCATGCCCCCTCCAGCGCCCCCCGCCGGTGCCCCCCCCCCCCGCGCCGCGGAGGGCGGACCA
>CAXTCF010000053.1:0-23442 GCA_964242945.1 uncultured Rhizobiaceae bacterium
TGCCGGCGCCGTGCACGGTTCGGGCGCCCGCGACGGCGCGGAAGGCTCAGGGATGCGCATTGCCGGCGGCGGAGGCGCACCGAACTCCGGCGTGCCGCTTCTTCCCTCGCCATTGCCCCGCTTGCCGAACATAAAACCCCTCGCTTTCTTTAGTCCCGGACCGCGAGCCTCGCGCGACTCTCGACCAGCGGCGGGTTTGAACCCCGCTCTTTGCCGAAAGTCGCTCGGAGGCCCCTAGGGGCGCGTCATTTCTTCTTTGGGCGGAATTTCGCCATCAGGCCGGAGATGCCGGGCTTCTTCTTGGCCTTGATCTCGGCGCGGCCGGTCAGCACATGCGCGATCTCGTTGATCTTGGCGACGATCGGGTTCTGCGCATCCATCTCGCCCAGCATGCGCCCGTTGTTGGAGGCGTTGCCGAACAGAGCGGGGTCGAAGGGGATCACGGCCAAGGGCTCCAGCCCCAGCGGCTCCACGAAGTCGGCGGCCGAGATTTCGGGCCGCTTCGGCACGCCGGCCTGGTTGATGATCAGGCGCGGAGGCGGATCGTTGGGCCTGAGCTTCTTCAGCGTGTCCACGAGGTTCTTGGTGTTGCGCAGGTTGGCGAGTTCGGGCGTGGCCGTGATCACCACCTCGTCGGCTTCCGACAGGGTGGTGCGGGTCCATCCGCTCCAGCAGTGCGGCACGTCGAGCACCAGGAACGGGGCGGAGCGCTGCACCGTCTCGATGATACCCTTGAAGGCGTCCGGCTCGAAGTCGTATGTCCGCTCAAGCGTGGAGGGCGCGGCCAGAAGCGACAGGCGCTCGGCGCACTGGGCGAGCAGGCGGTCCAGATACACCTCGTCCACGCGCTCCGGCGCGAACACGGCCTCGGCGATCCCTTGCGCCGGATCCTGGTCGAAGTTGATGTTGGCGGTGCCGAAGGCGAGATCCAGGTCGGCGACCACCACTTCCGACTTGAACAGGCTGGAGGTCGCCCAGGCGAGATTGTGGGCGATCGTGGAGGAGCCGACGCCGCCCTTGGCGCCGATAAAGGCGATCGCCTTGCCGATCGGCTCGGCTTCGGGGTCCACGAAGATGCCCGAGATCACGCCGATGACGTCGGCCATGGAAAGCGGCGCCACGACATATTCGGAAACGCCGGAGCGGATCAGTTCGCGGTAAAGCGAAACGTCGTTGTGGTGGCCCACGACCACCACCTTGGAAGACGGGTCGCAGAATTCCGAGAGCTGCCGCAGGCCGTCCATCAGCTCGCGCGGCGCGGCCTTGGATTCCACGATGATCAGGTTGGGCGTCGGCGCGCCGGAGTAGAACTCGATCGCGGTTGCGATGCCGCCGCGGTGCACCTTGAGGTGCGCCTTGGCCATGCGCCGGTCCTCGCCGGCCCGCTCGATCGGCTGGGAAACGCCCTCGGTTTCGCAGAAGGCCTGGATCGAGATGCGCGGCACCGGGCGCATCGAGCGCAGCTGCACCACCTCTTCAGGCGCAGGCGCCGCCTCCTCGGCTTCGGTCCTGGTGTCGTAAGCGAGATTGTTCATCACCGGCTTGCCCCCGCTTGGTTGCCTGGTCAGTACTCGACTTCGGAATTGCCGACGAACTCGTCGGAAATTCCGCGTCTCTGATAGGTGTCGATCACGCGCTTGCGGTTTTCCGCATCGATCTCGCCGCGCCGGCGCGGGCCCAGAAGGTCGGTCGGATTGGCGACCTGGGCCGCCAGGTTGTTCTGCATGGAGCAGCCGAAATTCGCATAATGCCGGTTGTCTTGCGTGTCCGTCAGGTCGTCCGGCCAGCGCCCGCACTTGTCGGTCTGCGCCTTCACGGCGGTGAAGGCGAGGCGTATCGGCGGCGAAGCCTCGGAGCTGCCGGCTTCATAGGAAAGCACCGCGATGCGCGAGCGCGGGACGCCCAGCGCCGTCGCCCGTCCGAGGAAATCGCGCGCGGCATAGGAAGCGGCTGTGGCGTTCACGGAGCCGGCCGGCGCCGAGATGGTCAGGATGGGCGCCGCGCTCCGGTCATAGTCGTCGAGGAACCCGTCGAGCCGGGCGCGCTGCGAGCCCGTCATGCCGCGCTCGCCCGCCGCGACGGGCAAGTCCAGCACCATGTCCTTTTCCCCGATCAGGATGGGGTGGTTGGTGCGGTAGTCGTCCGGCGCGGCGCCGACAGCGACGGAGTGCGGGCCGTTCGTGTCGCAGCCGGCCAGCAGGGCGAGAAGCCCAAGCGCCAGGGCCGGCGCGCGCTTCGGAAATTTGTCCATTCTTCCCATCGTCCCCACCCCGCTCACTTGTAGATGAAGCCGACGACGCCGTGGTAGCGGCCGTTGGGCAGGTCGGTCTTCATGGTGCCATAGACGCGGTTGATGCGGCCGAGCAGGTAGCCGGCGCCGTCGCTCGCAGCGTTGAAGTTGTCGTCGGGTTTCGCCAGCTCGTTGCGCGCCACGGGCTTCGTCAGGTAGGGCGTAATGAGCACCACCAGTTCCGTTTCATTGCGCACGAAGTCGCGGGAGCGGAACAGCGTGCCGAGCACCGGCAGCTTGGCGAGGCCGGGCAGGCCGTTGACCGCCTGCCGCACGTCGTCGCGCACGAGGCCGGCGATCATCATGGAGCCGCCGGACGGCAGCTCGACCGTGGTATCGGCCAGCCGCTTGCGGATCGAGAGCAGCCCAGCGCCAACCTTGCTGTTGTCGCCGGTGGCGACGCTGATCAGCCCCTCGGTAGTCGGCTCGGACACGCTGGTGCGGACCTTCAGGCTGATACGCCCAGGCGAAAGCACCACCGGCTGGAACTCCAGCCCGATGCCGTACTCGATCGGGGTGACCGAGGTTTCGGCCCTGCCGGTCGCCACGTCGTACTTGGAGGCGGTCAGCACGTTGAACTCGCCACCCACCTTGAAGGTCGCCTTCTCACCCGACACGGCTGTCAGCGTCGGCTCGGCGAGCGTCTTCATGACGCCCGTCTGCTCCATCGCGTTGATGTAGGCACTGAGCGAAGAGGTGGAGATCCTGGCGTTGGAGTTGGACAAGCGGGGCCCGAGGCCCGTGAAGGTTTCGCTGAGCGCGCTCCAGGAGATCCCGCTGCTGTCATTGTTGGCGATCAGGTTCACGCCGAGCTGCTTCATCACGGAGCGCGACACTTCCGCCACGGTGACCTTCAGCGTCACCTGATCCTCGCCGACGATCTGCACGAGGTTGATGATCTGGGAAACCTGGCGATCGCTGTCGGGGTTGTTGATGGCAACGCGGGAGGCGTACCAGCCGCCGGCCGCCGTTTGGCTGTACGGCCCGGTCGCCGCCCCCCCGCCGGCCACAAAGGCCTGGGTCCGGCGCGCCGCGCGCTGGCTGTCGAGCGGCGTTTCCACCGTTCCGGTGAGCACCACATTGTCGTTGAGCAGCTCCACATGGATGTTCGAGCCCGGAATGAAGCGGGCGAGATAGTCCTCAAGTCCCGTCACGTCGCGCTCGATCTGGAGGTCGAGGCTGGCGACCTGCTCGCCGTTCGATCCGAACACGAAAACGTTGGTTTCGCCGACCGCCTTGCCGAACAGGTAGATGCGCCGGGCCGTGCGCGTCACCGCGTCGGCGACGCCGGGATTGGCGACCAGGATGTCATAGGCGTCCTGCGGCAGGTCGAGCACCACCGACTTGTTGAGGCCGAGCTTGATGCGCTGGGTGGCGACGCCCGAAGTGGAGCGGACATTGGCCGTCCCGCCTGCCCCGTCGATGTCGCCGCCTGCCGCTGCCGGCCCGGCCAGAAGCAGGGCGAAAGCGGTGCCGAGCGCGGCCGCGGCTTGGGCGCGGCGATGGATGAGCCCGGCGCGCCTGCGCCGGCGGTTGTTCAGATCCGTCATTTGCCTGCCCCCACTTCCGACACCTCGCCCGAACGGATCAGCCGTACGGTGCCCCTTTTGCCGTTTCCGGACACGAGATAGTCCGCCTCGTCCGTCACCTTCTCGCCGGCATCCGTGACGGAGCGCAGCGCCAGCGTCAGCCGGTCCGCCATCTGCTGGGCGACGGTGATGATTTCCGCCTGGTTCGGCGTCAGCTCCAGCGTCGCGGTCGCACCGACCTTGACCTTCTTGCCGTCCTCATCCTCCTGGATGGTCTGGTCGATCGCCAGAACCTTGATGTTCTTCAGGATGGTCTCGGTGGTGAAGCCGTCGCCGGAGGACGCGCCGCCGCTGGACGCCGTGTTGCGCCGCGTCATGATCACATCCACCATGTCGTTGGGCAGGATGAAGCCGCCGGCCGACGTGTCGGCCGCGATCTGCGTCGCGACGGCCCGCTTGCCCGAAGGCAGGACGGACGACATGAAACTCTGCCCTTCGCCGATCAGCTTGCTCTTGCGCAGCGGCTCGCCGGAATAGAGCGGCACGCGGGCGATGGCTTCCTTGTAGGTTTCGGCAGCTTCGGGCTCGGCGTCGCGGGTGATGAAATTCGGGTTGACCGTGCTCGACGGCCACGACGCCCAGGAAAGCTGGCCTTCGAGGGCTGAGCCCATCGGCACGTCCGTCGAGAGGACGAGCACGTCGGTTGTCGAGATCGCCGGCGCCTGGGGGCCGGCTTCCACGACGACGGGGGGCGTGGCCGCCATGTTCTTGGCCACGTAGCCCGCGCCGCCGGCGGCGGCGACCGCCACTCCTAGAATGATGATGCGGGATGCCGGCATCTCGTCCAAAGCCTCGTTTGCGGTTTCATCAGGGGTTTACCCGACGAGTCACGGCAGACTTTGGAGGCGGATCGTCAAATTACGGTTAATGCGGCGCTACAATCGTTGCTTAATTAAAAGTTTATGCTTCCGGCCCCACTGGAGGCTCAGTGCGCGAGGCGGCCAAGCGCCCACATCATCAGATCCGATTCAGGGCCGACCACGAGGCCCGCGGCGCCGAGCGCCAGACCATAGGGAATGCCGACCTTGGGATCGGCGAAATGCGACAGGACCGGGTTGGTGCCCACCAGCGGAGCGGCGAACGATCCCCGCAGGCTCATGATGGAAAGGGTCAGCGCGCCGCCGATGATGGAAGCCGTCAGCAGGTATTCGGCCAGGGGCACGCCGAGGCCCATCCAAAGAGCTGTCGCCGCCATCAGCTTGGCGTCGCCTCCCCCCATGCCGCCCAGCGCGAACAAGGCGAAGGTGGACGCGAGCACGAGCGCGAAGGCAGCCCAGTGGGCGCCATACACGCTCCAGTCCATGCCGGAAAGCGGGGCCACCACGGCGAAGGCGGCGACAAGCAGAAGCGAAACCCGGTTGGCGATGGTCATGGACAACGCATCCGACACGGCGGCAAACGCCATGCAGAACGGGAAGATGACGAAAATCGCAGCTTCGAGCATGCTGGGCCCCGGAGTCGGGAGGAGTAGTTTGCAGCGCCGCCAGTCTGGCGCGATCGGGTTAACCGGTGGTGCTTCGGCAGCTCCCTGGAGCCGAGGCGCTCAAGAAAAAGGCCGCCCCGTATCCCAGGGCGGCCCATGCCGGTTTCGCGGAAGCGCTCCGCGGCAGTTGACGCGAAATTACTTCGCGGCGTCCAGCGTCGTCTTGATGTCGGTGAACTTCGTGCCCAACGACTTGCCGAGGGCGCCGGCGCCGGTCACGATCGCCAGAGCGATCAGGGCGGCGATCAGGCCGTATTCGATGGCGGTTGCGCCGGACTCATCCTTGGCGAAACGGGCGATAAGCTTGGTCATGGGAAACTCCTTCAAAGCCTTGTTGGTCAGTTGCTCAGCACTTCCGTCAACTGTTCTTTGCGTCGATCGGATGAGGGCAATCTATGGATGAGCCCTTGCATTCGGCTTAAGAAACAGCCTTACCCATTTCTTGATGCGTGGCGATCGGTTGCTTGGTTAACCATCGCTGAAGTCCTGCGGCTGGGCGTGTAAGCGGCATTGACGCAGCGTCCCCGCCGGGTTTCGGGCTTCAATTGACGATAAATGCAGCACCCAAGCAAAGGCCGGTGTCTGCTTTTCCGTTCGGAGGTTGAACCGGCTTAACCCGCCCTTCACCAATCTCCTTCAGTGTCCGTTCAACTAGATGGATTGCTGCGAGGACATCCGCATGGCGCGCTTCTCCCTTTTCACGCTCCGCACAAGCAGCGCGGCTGCCGCCTTCCTGCTCCTTGCAGCCGCCGGCGGGAGCCAAGCCGAAAGCGGCATCGCCGTTTCCATGAACCAGGCCAAGATCGTGAAGCTGGCCCGTCCGGCCGATACGGTGGTGGTCGGCAACCCCAACATCGCGGACGCTTCCGTCCAGGATGCCCAGACCCTCGTGCTCACCGGCAAGGGTTTCGGCGTCACCAACCTCGTGGTGCTGGACGGCGACGGCGCGCCGATCGTGGACGAGCAGGTGACGGTTTCCCGCCAGGACGCGAGCTCGGTGCGCATCTACCGCCGCGCGGCGGTGCAGACGCTTTCCTGCACGCCCTACTGCGAAAGCTCCTATAAGAGCGATGCGGAAAAGACGTCCGACCAGGAGTCCGGCGCCAGCCAGTGATCCCGGCAGGCGGCGGAGTTCACGGCGCGTAAAGGGGGCCGCGACGATCCGATCCAACGGCGGAACCGAGCTTTAACGCCTGTCTGCTAATCCTCGCTCGCATTGGAGCATGTCGTCCGAAAGCAGGACTCGGTTTCGGGGTCACGCCATGCGGAACAAGAACGGAAAGCGTGGCGCCTGAGGCCGGACGGCCGCGGCGCGCTTTCGGACTCCGGTAGGCGCGGCATGACACGGGAAGCAGATGACGGCAGGGGCAAAAAAGGGCGGAGGGCGTTCTTCCCGCGGCTGTGGCGCGACAGGCGCGGCAGCGTGTCGATAGAATTCACGATGCTCGCCCTCCCCTTCTCGCTTCTTCTCTTCGCCACCCTGGAAAGCTGCATCTCGTTTGCCGCGCAGGAAGTGCTGGCCAACGCCACCGCCAACGTCGCGCGGATGATGCGCACCGGCCAGATCAAACCCGCCGACGTGAACGGCAAGCCGGCCGCGCTGAAGAAGCTGATCTGCGACCGCATCACGCTGATCTACCCGACCGGCTGCCCCGGCCTGGAGGTGGAGCTGAAGCAATATCCCACCTTCGAGGCAGCCGCCGCCATGCAGGTGAAGTACTCCGGCACCGGCGCGGCCCAAGACCTCGACACGACAGGATTCAACGACGTCACGCTGGGTCCCTCGATGTCGAAGAACATGCTGCGCGTGTTCTATCGCTGGCCGGTGATGACCGACCTGATGGCGGCGAAAATGTCCAATCTCAAGGACAAGAAGGCGCTGCACTTTTCGACGGTCACCTGGCAGAACGAGCCCTTCGACGATTGACCCTGCTTGAGCTTATCCGGCCGCGGCGCAACGCCCCTTTGCAAGCATTCTCCGGGCACTACGGGACCCCGACATGATGGAGAACGGAGCCATGTGTGGTTTGAAGACGGGCAAGCGCACGCTGGCGCGCAGGTTCGTGGAAACGGCGCGCCGCTTAAGCAACCAGCCTTTCTGGGCCGACCGGCGCGGCGTCGCGGCGGTCGAGTTCGCCTTTCTGGCTCCCCTGCTGATCTGCATGTATTTCATGAGCATGGAGGTCAGCCAGGGAATCGAGACCAGCAAGAAGGTCAGCCGCATCGGCGCCATGGTGGCCGACCTGATCACGCAGCAGCCGTCCGTCACGAAGTCGGAGGTGGACGCGGTTCTCAAGATCGGGGGAGCGCTGCTCCAGCCCTACAAACGCTCGCAGCCGGAGATCATCGTCACCGGCATCCAGATCACCACGGATTCGACGCCGAAAGTCTTGGTGGCCTGGTCGCGCAAGCTGTCCGGCGGCGCCTACTCGGCCGATGCCGCCAAGAACACTGTAACAACCGTTCCCGACAAGCTCAAAGTCGCGGGCAGCTTCCTGGTCCGCGTGCAAAGCAGCCTCGCCTACAAGCCGGTGGTCACCTGGGCGGCCACCGGCAAGCCGGCGGCCGGCCTGACCTCCGCCTTTGACGGGATCAACATGGGCGATACCTACTACCTGCGCCCCCGCATGAGCGACACCGTGCCCTGCAACGACTGCTGACCGCGGCAGTTTGCATCAGCCTGTTCCGCCGCCTATCTCCGGGATGCATTCCGATCCCGGAGAGTTCTGCTTCCATCCATGCCCCGCGCCTTTCTCCTTGTGCTCGATTCCTTCGGCGTCGGCGGCGCGCCGGATGCCGGCCGCTTCGGGGATGCCGGCGCGGACACGCTTGGCCACATCGCGGAAGCCTGCGCGCAAGGCAGCGCCGACCGGCCTGGGCGGCGCGCCGGGCCTTTGCGGCTTCCCAACATGGCGGCGCTGGGTCTGGGCCTCGCGGCAAAAGCCGCAACCGGCTTCGATCCGCTTGGCGCTGCGGGCGGACTGCTTCCTTCCGCCTTTCACGGCGCGGCGGAAGAGATTTCGAGCGGCAAGGACACGCCGTCCGGCCATTGGGAAATCGCCGGCCTGCCCGTTCCCTTCGAATGGGGCTATTTTCCCCGCACGGTGCCCGCTTTGCCCCCGGAGCTGACGGCGGCGATCGTCAGCGAGGCGGAATTACCGGGCATCTTGGGAGACTGTCACGGCTCCGGCACGGAAGTGCTGGTGCGCTGGGGCGAGGAGCACTGCGCCACGGGCAAGCCGATCCTCTACACGTCGGCCGATTCCGTGCTCCAGATCGCCGCGCATGAAGAAACGTTCGGGTTGGAACGGCTTTACGCGCTCTGCCGCATCGCCCGCCGCCTTGTGGATCCGCTGAAGATCGGCCGCGTGATCGCCCGCCCCTTTCTCGGCGCGGACGCCAACACCTTCTTCCGCACCGCCAACCGGCGCGACCTCGCCGTGCCGCCGCCGGAAGACACGCTGCTCGACCGGGTGGAAGCGGCGGGCAACCACGTGGTCGGCATCGGCAAGATCGGCGACATCTTCGCCGGACGGGGCGTCTCGGCCGTCCGCAAGGCGGGCGGCGACGAAAAGCTGTTCGACCTGACGCTGGCCGCGGTGGACGATGCGCGGGACGGCGACCTCGTTTTTGCGAATTTCGTCGATTTCGACACGCTCCACGGCCATCGCCGCGACGTTTCCGGCTATGCCGCCGCGCTCGAAGCCTTCGACCGCCGACTGCCCGGCCTGTTCGGCCGCTTGAAGGACGGCGACCTGCTGATCCTCACGGCCGACCACGGCTGCGACCCGACCTGGGAAGGCACCGACCACACGCGCGAGCGCGTGCCGGTGATCGGCTTGGCTCCCGGCGGGCGCGGCGGCGATGTCGGCCTGCGCAAGAGCTTTGCCGACATCGGCGAAACGGTGGCCGCGCACTTAAGCCTCGCTCCGGGCAGGCACGGCGCCTCGTTCCTGGAGCAGATCCGTGCCTGAGCTGCCCGAAGTCGAAACCGTCCGGCGCGGCCTTCAGCCGGCGATGGAGGGCGCCCTCATCACCCGCGTGGAAGCGAGGCGCCCGAACCTGCGCTTTCCCCTGCCCCCCAATTTCTCGGAGCGGCTGGCCGGACATCGAATCACCGGGTTGAGCCGGCGGGCGAAGTATCTGCTGATCCACCTGGACAGCGGCCCGGCGCTGATCTGCCATCTCGGCATGTCCGGTTCGTTTCGGGTCGAAGATGGAAGCGAGGCGGAGACGCCCGGCGTCTTCCATCATCCCCGCTCCAAGGCTGCGGCGCACGACCACGTCGTCTTCCACCTGATCAAGGCGGACGGGGCGCCGGCGCGGGTGATCTTCAACGACCCCCGCCGTTTCGGCTTCATGCTGTTTGCGGAAAGCGAGCCGGCAGGCCATCCCATGCTGGATCAGCTTGGGTTGGAGCCGACGGGCAATGCGCTGGACGGCGCGGCGCTCGCGGCCCTGCTGCGCGGCAAGGCGACGCCGCTCAAAGCCGCGCTGCTGGACCAGACGCTGATCGCGGGCCTCGGCAACATCTACGTCTCCGAAGCGCTCTGGCGCGCCGGTCTGAGCCCACGCCGCGCCGCCGGCACGATCGCCGGGGCGGAAGGCGCAAAGCCGGGAAAGCGTGCGGAAAAACTGGCGGAGGCCGTGCGCTCGGTGATCGCGGACGCGATCGAAGCCGGCGGCTCGTCCTTGCGCGACTACGTGCAGGCAAGCGGCGAGATGGGCAATTTCCAGCATCGCTTTTCCGTCTATGACCGCGAAGGCGAGCCCTGCCCGCGCCTCACCTGCAACGGCGTGGTTTCCCGCATCGTGCAGTCCGGACGCTCGACCTTTTATTGCCCGCAGTGCCAGCGGTGAGGTAAGCCCGTCCTGGTAGGGGAGCACCGCGTGATGGACTACGAGACGATCCTTGTGGAGCGGCGCGGCCGCGTCGGTCTTCTCACGCTGAACCGGCCGAAGGCGCTCAACGCCCTCAATTCCCAGGTCATGCGGGAATGCATCGCCGCGCTTCAAACCTTCGACGCGGACGTCGGGATCGGCGCGGCCGTGCTCGCCGGCTCCGAAAAGGCGTTTGCGGCAGGCGCCGACATCAAGGAGATGCGGGGCCTCCAGTTCGCCGATGCTTACCTCACCGACATCTATTCCGGGTGGGAAGCGTTTTCCCGCCTGCGCAAGCCGGTGATCGCGGCGGTGGCCGGCTATTGCCTGGGCGGCGGCTGCGAGCTTGCCATGCTGTGCGACTTCGTCGTCGCCGCCGACAACGCAAAATTCGGCCAGCCGGAGATCACGCTCGGCATCATTCCCGGCATGGGCGGCACGCAGCGCCTCGCGCGCCTGATCGGCCGGGCCAAAGCGATGGACATGGTGCTGACCGGCCGGATGATGGATGCCGCGGAAGCGGAGCGCGCCGGCCTTGCCGCCCGCGTGGTGCCGGCCGACAAGCTTCTGGACGAAGCGATCGGGGCGGCCGAGAAGATCGCGGGCCACTCGCTGCCGGCCGTCATGATGGCCAAGGAAGCCGTCAACCGCGCCTCCGAGGGCTCGCTCGCCGAGGGCCTGCGCTTCGAGCGGCGGCTGTTTCAGTCGCTGTTTGCGCTGGAAGACCGGAAGGAAGGCATGGCGGCTTTCGCGGAAAAGCGGAAGCCGGTGTTCCGCAACCGCTAGGCCCGGCAGCCGATTGCGCCACGGAAGCAAGGCTGCAACGGCGTCGGGTGTCCGCCCCACCTTGAAAGCACCTGGAGCGCACAGTATGTAGCCTCAGTCCGCTTCAAGCGGACAGACGTTCTCAGGGCGGGGTGAAAGTCCCCACCGGCGGTGTTTGCGTTTTGCCACGCATGAGCCCGCGAGCGCTCGTCCTTTTGGGATGAGGTCAGCAGACCCGGTGTGAATCCGGGGCCGACGGTTACAGTCCGGATGAAAGAGAACAGCGGTCTGCGGGTTCACGCTCCGTCCTTTTGGGACCGCGTGCGCGCCGGCCGTTTCGCCCATGCGTTCGTCTCGTGAATGCGAGGACAAGCATGGGCCGCAACAGCGCGACAGCCTTTTCTCAACGAGCCATGCCGGCGATGCCCAACGCCGAGGCGTTCCGCACGGCGCTGGATCTTGCGGCCGCGTATCGGGGCGCGACCGCGCCCAACCCGCCGGTAGGCTGCGTGCTTCTGGACGAAGGCGGCGTGGTGCTTGCCTCCGCCGCACACCGCAAGGCCGGCGAGGGCCATGCGGAGGCGCTTGCGATCGAGGCGAGCCGACAGGCCGGCACCTTGGGCCGCATCCACACCGTCGTCGTGACCCTTGAGCCTTGCAACCACACGGGCCGCACGCCGCCCTGCACGGAGGCGATCCTGCGAACCGGCGCACGGGCGGTCTGGATCGGCTGTGCCGATCCCAACACGTCCGTCCGCGGCGGGGGCGCCGCACGGCTCGCCGCTGCCGGGCTGGAGGTCGGCTTCGCCGCGTCGCTTCCCTCTCCGGAAGGCCCGGCGCTTGGCGAAGCGGCCGCCCAGTTGATCGCTCCGTTCGCCAAGCGGGTCCGCACGGGGCTTCCCTGGATCACCGTGAAGCAGGCGTTGAACCGCGCGGGCACCATGCTGCCGCCGCCGGGCGCGAAGACCTTCACCTCCGAAGCGTCCCTGCGTTTCGCCCATGCGCTGCGCAAGCGCGCCGATGCGATCCTGACCGGCGCCGGAACGGTGATCGCCGACCAGCCCGAATTCACCGTGCGCCGGCTGCCCGACTTTCCGGCCAAGCGCCGCGGCCTCGCAATCCTCGATCGCCGCGAGCGCGTGCCGGAAAGCTATTTCGAAGCGGCGCGGGCCCGCGGCTTCGACGCTTGGCGTGCAGAGTCGCCGGAGGAGGCGCTGGCGCGCATCGGCGAAAGCGGCGCGCTCGAAGTCTTGGTGGAAGCGGGGCCGACGCTCACCGCCAGCCTTCTGGACGAAGGTTCGTGGGACGAGCACGTCACCATCCGGCAGCCTCCGGGCGATGGCGAGGACGTGATCACGGTCCGCCGCCAGACTGCAACGCACAGGGAGCAGATCGATGTTCTCCGGCATCATTGAGCGCGTCGCCCCCGTCGAAAGCGCCCGGACAAGCGGCGGCTCGCGCCTTTTGCGTCTGGCTACCGGCTGGGACGACCTTGCGCTGGGCGAAAGCATCGCCGTCAACGGCGTCTGCCTGACCGTGGCGGAGTTCGACGGCGGCAGCGCGGCCTTCTTCGTCAGCCCGGAAACGCTGGCGCGCTCCAACCTCGGCGGCCTGGAGGCCGGCAGCCAAGCGAACCTCGAACGGTCGGTCAGCCTGGATACGCGGCTTTCCGGCCACCTCGTCCAGGGCCATGTCGATGGCATGGCGCAACTCTCCGCCGCCGAGGCGGACAGCGACACCTACCGTCTGCGGTTCACGCTTTCCCCCGACCTTGCCCGCTTCTGCGTGGAAAAGGGCTCGATCGCGCTCAACGGCATCAGCCTCACGCTGAACAGCGTGGAGGACGGTCGCGACGGCCAGGCGGCGGTCGGCATCACGATCATTCCGCACACCTGGAAGCACACCAACCTTCATGCCGCGCGGATCGGCGACGCGATCAACGTCGAGGTCGATGTGATCGCCAAATATGTGGAGCGCCTATGTCGGCCCTATCCCAAGCCCTAGAGCAACTCCGCAAGGGCGGCATGGTCGTCCTCGTGGACGACGAGAACCGCGAGAACGAGGGCGACCTCGTGCTCGCCGCCGAGTTCGCGACGCCCGAAGCGGTCAACTTCATGGCCGTGCACGGCCGCGGCCTGATCTGCCTTGCCCTGACGGCTGAGCGGGTGGACCGTCTGCGCCTGCCGCCGATGGCGGCGCGCAATCATGCGCGCCGCTCGACGGCCTTCACGGTTTCCATCGAGGCGCGCGAGGGCATCACCACGGGCATCTCGGCGCATGACCGCAGCCACACGATCCTGACGGCCACCGCCCCCGACGCGCGGGCGGAGGACATAGTTTCACCCGGACACGTCTTCCCGCTGCGGGCCGCGGAAGGCGGCGTGCTCCAGCGCAACGGCCACACCGAGGGCTCGGTCGATCTGGCGCGGCTAGCCGGGTTGCGGCCCGCGGCCGTCATCTGCGAGGTGATGCGCGAGGACGGCCGCATGGCGCGCCGCGACGAACTCGCCGCGTTCGCCGCGCAGCACGGCCTGCCCCTGCTGTCGGTCCGCGAGATCGCGCTGCACCGCAGCCGCACCGAGCGGCTGGTCGAGGAGGTCGCCGAAACGGGCTTGCCGTCCTCCTTCGGCGGCGAGGAATTGCGGGTTCACGCCTTTCGCAGCCTCATCGACGGCATCGAGCACCTGGCACTCGTCAAGCGTCCCTTTTCCGGTCCCGCGCCGCTGGTGCGCGTTCATTCCGAATGCCTGACCGGCGACGCGCTGGGCTCTCTGCGCTGCGATTGCGGCGCGCAGTTGCAGCAGGCTTTGCGGACGGTCGGCAAGAACGGCGGCGTCGTGGTCTATCTGCGCGGGCAGGAAGGCCGCGGGATCGGGCTCGCCAACAAGATCCGCGCCTATGCGCTGCAGGACACGGGTCTGGACACGGTGGACGCCAACACCGCTCTGGGCCTGGCAGACGACGCGCGGGATTACGCGGTCGCGGCGCAGATCTTGCGGGCGCTCGGGCTTGAGGAGGTCACGCTGCTCAGCAACAACCCCAAGAAGGAAGAGGGGCTCGAAGAGCACGGCGTCCATGTGCGGGCGCGCCGGCCGCTCCTGGTTCCGTCCAATCCCTTCAACATCCGCTATCTCGCGGCCAAGCAAAGCCGCTTCGGCCATTCCCTGAGCGACGGAGGCTTGCCGGAACAGGCGCCGGCCGGCCACCGCAGCCATCAACGGTGAGAAACCCAGAATGTCCCAGCACGACCGCATCGCCATCCTCGTCAGCCGCTTCAACGAGGAGGTCACGACCGGCCTCCTGCGCGGCGCCAGGGCCTATCTCGGAGCGAAGGGCATCATGGTGGACGAGGCCGACATCTTCGCCGCGCCGGGCGCGTTCGAGATACCCCTCCTCGCCCGTGCGCTCGCCGGAACCGGCCGCTACGATGGCGTGGTCTGCCTGGGCTGCGTGATCAAGGGCGACACGGCGCATTTCGAGTATATCAGCCTGGCGGCCAGCACCGGGCTCATGCAGGCGACGCTCAGCACCGGCGTGCCGATGGCGTTCGGCATCCTGACGACCTACACCGACGAGCAGGCGGAACTGCGCAGCCGCGACGACGCCCACAACAAGGGCCGCGAGGCGGCGGCAGCCTGCCTGGAGTCGATGCAGCTTCTGAAAGCGCTGGGATCGCCGGCGCGCGGAGAGTCGAACGACAACGCGGCGGGCGCTTGAAGCGTTGACGCGCGCCCGCGCTTTGATTATAGCGCGAAACAGACGGGCGGTCCTTTGGGCCGCCGCGATTGTTTTTGGCGCTTGCGCGGTTGTTTCGACCAGCGAGGCGCGCAACCCGTAAACAGGAAGAAGACGAGATGGCCAACACATCCTCGGCCAAGAAGGCCACGCGCAAGATCGCCCGCCGCACCGCAGTGAACCGTGTCCGCCGCTCGCGCGTGCGCTCCTTCGTGCGCAAGGTCGAGGAGGCGCTGGCCTCCGGAAACGCCGAAGCCGCAGAGGCCGCGTTCGCCGCTGCCCAGCCGGAACTGATGCGCGCGGCATCCAAGGGCGTGCTCCACCGCAACACCGCCTCCCGCAAGGTTTCCCGACTCGCCCAGCGCCTGAAGACGCTGTCCGTCGGATAATCCGTAAATTTTCGGTTAATCCGCGTTTCCGAAGCCCGGCCGTTGCGCCGGGCTTTTTGTTTGGGCCTCGCGGAATCCGAGAACAGAACCTTGTCAAGCAGGGCTTTGGCGTCCGCTGAAATCCGCCGTCGGAGCCGTGCGAGCGCCGACTCTTTTTTCATTGACTTTTCAGCTACTTAGCGATGGTGACGGAGAGCAGCCTGGGTTGCCGCTGAAGCCCAGCCGCCGATCAGGCGAGTCAAACGGAATATTCTCGAAATTTCCACAATGGTTAACGCCGCAAAGGCCTGTGGAAAAGAGTCTTGATTCACAACGGCTTTGGCTGCGCGGCTCAGATTTGACTCTTCCGGCAGCCTCCACCCTCCTCCCAATTGATTAAAATTCTCGTAATCCCGGTCTTGCTCTGTCCACAGGCTTTTCCGTAACTTGGCCTTATCGAGAGGGGAGGCGGAGGGCCTCCGAAATCAAGGACTTGGGCGGAACAGCCCGGCGCGGATGCTTTTAGTCCGCGGACGGTTCGGGTTTGCCTTCTCGATCAAACAAAGGTTGGCCGCCGGCTTTCGGCGGGTGCGAACGGTTGCCCAGGCGGCCGCACGGCCCCGCTTTGCCGAAAGCCGACGGAAGGGAGCGGACTGGAGCTAGGTGGAGCCCCGGACCGCATGCGTAAAACAGAGTGGAATGGGGAACAACCATGATCAACGGGACCGAGCGCGGCACCACCGGACATCAGAAGCTTGGCGCGGCCGCCCGGCAGGAAGACAGCACAGCCTTGCAGGCCTCCGCCTCGCATGCGTCGGAGCCTGTCTTCGAGAAGGTGAAGGCTCAGCTGAAAGCCCGGCTCGGCCAGGACGTGTATTCGTCCTGGTTCGGCCGCATGAAGCTCGACGAGGCGCACAAGGGCGTCGTGCGCATTTCCGTGCCGACCGCCTTCCTGCGCTCCTGGATCAACGGCCACTACCTCGACCTCATCACCGAGCTCTGGCGCAAGGAGGAGGCGAACCTCCTGAAGCTGGAGATCGTGGTGCGCTCCGCCACCCGTCCCCCCATGCCGGTTCCGGCCGCAGCAGAGCCTGCCGCGGCGCGCAAGGCGCCGGCTCCCGCGCAGACCTCCTTCAGCCGTCCGGCTGCCCCCGCCTTTGCAAGGCCCGAAGGGCCAGGCGCCCGTCCGCAGGGGGAAACGGACAACCGTCCCGTGCTCGGCTCGCCGCTGGACAGCCGCTACAGCTTCAACTCCTTCGTGGAAGGCCCGTCGAACCGCGTCGCCTTTGCCGCCGCCCGTGCGGTGGCCGAACGCGCCCCGAACGCCGTGCGCTTCAACCCCCTCTTCCTCCACGCGGCGGTGGGCTTAGGGAAAACCCACCTGCTTCAGGCGATCGCCGCCCACGCGCTGGCAGCCGACCCGAAGGCGCGCGTGGTCTATCTGACCGCGGAATATTTCATGTGGCGCTTCGCCACCGCCATCCGCGACAACCACGCGCTGGTGCTTAAAGAACAGCTTCGCGACATCGACCTGCTGATCATCGACGACATGCAGTTCCTCCAGGGCAAGTCGATCCAGAACGAGTTCTGCCACCTGCTCAACATGCTCCTGGACAGCGCCAAGCAGGTGGTGGTCGCCGCCGACCGCATGCCGGCGGAACTGGAGTCGCTCGATCCGCGCGTGCGCTCCCGCCTCAACGGCGGCGTGGCGCTGGAGATGTCGGCGCCCGACTATTCGATGCGCCTCGCCATGCTGAAGGCGCGGCTTGCTTCCGTGCAGGCGGAAGACGCTTCCGTGCAGATCACGGACGAGGTGCTGGCCCATGTGGCGAGCGTGGTGACGGGATCGGGGCGCGAGCTGGAAGGGGCGTTCAACCAGATCCTGTTCCGCCGCACCTTTGAGCCGCAGATCACGGTCGAGCGCATCGACGAAATTTTGGGCCACATCTACCGCACCGGCGAGCCGAAGCGCGTGCGCATCGAAGACATCCAGCGCGTGGTCGCCAAGCACTACAACGTTTCCAAAACCGAGCTTCTGTCCAACCGGCGCACCCGCACCGTGGTGATGCCGCGCCAGGTCGCGATGTACCTGTCCAAGGTGATGACGCCGCGCTCCCTGCCCGAAATCGGCCGCCGCTTCGGCGGGCGCGACCACACGACGGTGCTGCATGCCGTGCGCAAGATCGAGAATCAGGCGAACACCGACAACACGCTCGCCCAGGAGATCGAACTCTTGCGCCGGCTGATCAGCGAATGAGCCTGCGCCTGCGATTTCGGGCTGCCGGAGCGGCTGAGGCTTTATCATGATCGTACAGGCATGCCTCAATGGAGCGCGATCCGCCAATCACCGCCCTCGCCTGCCTCTGACTCCGGAAGCAATAGCGGCGGATGCGGCGCTCTGCGTCGCCGCAGGCGCGGCCGAACTCCACATCCATCCAAGGGCGCGGGACGGTCGGGAAAGTCTTTTCGCCGTCGGATCGACTGTTGCGGCGGTGCGCCGGGCCTGCCCAGGTACGCTGGTCGGCGTCTCGACGGGTGCCTGGATCGAAGGCAACGAGGAGCAGACGCGCGAGGCCATCCGCAGCTGGGATTTTCTGCCTGACTATGCGTCGGTCAACCTTTCCGAAACCGACGCTCCCGGTGTGATGAGGCTGCTGCGGGAACGCGGCGTGGGCGTGGAAGCGGGGCTCGCCTCAGCCGCGGATGCTGAGCGTTTGGCGAGCGTGACCGGCGATGAGAGCATCTTCCGCGTCCTGATCGAGGTCGAGCAGCAAGACGTGGCCCAGGCTGAGCGTGCGATGACGGCTATCGTCGAGATACTGACCCACGCCGGGATAATGCGATCCGTCCTGTTGCACGGCTTTGATTCAACGGTTTGGCATTTCGTGAGTTTGGCAAGACGACGGCTGTGGTCGGCACGGGTCGGCTTGGAGGACGGAAAGCATCTCCCGAACGGAGACCTCGCTCCTGACAACAGCGCTATGGTTGCCGCGGCCGTGAAGTTGTTCCAAACGGCCTCGGCATAAGCCGAAGTTGGGGCGAGCGGTCGCCTGGCAACGCAACCACACCACCGTGCTGCATGCCTTGCGCAAGACCGAGACCCAGGCGAACATCGACAACACGCTCGCTTAGGAGGTCGAACTGCTGCGCCGGCTGATCAGCGAGTAAAGTCCGGGAGCGCAGCGGGTGTCGCAAGCACGCTCGCGCTTCCCGCTTGCGCTTGGCCTCGCTTTGCTGTCCAACCCCCGCCCTTGACAGGAAAGGAAGGCGAAGCATGCGGCCGGCCGAATTTTCCAACGATCCGGGATCGAGCCCGATCATCGCGATATCGAGCCTCGCCAAGCGCTATGCTTCCGGCTTCGAGGCGCTGAAGGGCATCGACCTGGAAATCCGCCGCGGCGAGATCTTTGCGCTGCTCGGCCCCAACGGCGCGGGCAAGACGACGCTCATCTCCGTCGTCTGCGGCATCGTCAACCCTTCGGCCGGCACCGTGCTGGTGGACGGCCACGACATCGTTTCCGACTTCCGCGCGGCGCGGGTCCTGATCGGCCTCGTGCCGCAGGAACTCACGACTGACGCCTTCGAGACGGTCTGGGACACGGTCAGCTTCACGCGCGGGCTGTTCGGCAAGCGGCCAGACCCGGCCCACACCGAAAAGGTGTTGAAGAGCCTGTCGCTGTGGGACAAGAAGGACAGCAAGATCATCGAGCTTTCGGGCGGCATGAAGCGCCGTGTGCTGATCGCCAAGGCGCTCAGCCACGAGCCGGCGATCCTGTTCCTCGACGAGCCGACGGCCGGCGTCGATGTGTCCCTGCGCCAGGACATGTGGCGGCTGGTGCGGGAGCTTCGCGAAGGCGGCGTCACCGTGATCCTGACCACCCACTACATCGAGGAAGCGGAGGAGATGGCCGACCGCGTCGGCGTGATCAACAAGGGCGAGCTGATCCTGGTGGAGGAGAAGGAAACGCTGATGCGCAAGCTCGGCCGCAAGCGGGTCACCTTCCAGCTGAAGGAACCGCTCGCGGCGTTGCCCCCTGCTCTGGCATCCTTCGATCTCGAATTGGGCAGCGGCGGCACCGCGCTCACCTACGCCTACGACGCCAAGGCGGAGCACACCGGCGTGAACAGGCTGCTCGACGCGCTGCATGCTGCTGGCATTGCCTTTTCCGATTTCGAGACGAAGCAGAGCTCGCTGGAGGAGATTTTTGTGGGCCTTGTGAAGGAACAGGCATGAATTGGCAGGCGGCCAACTTTCAGGCGATTCGCGCGATCTACGGCTTCGAGATGGCGCGCTGGCGGCGCACGCTCGTCCAGAGCGTGGTGTCGCCCGTCATCTCGACCTCGCTCTATTTCGTGGTGTTCGGCGCGGCGATCGGCTCGGCCATTTCGTCGGTCGATGGCGTTCCTTACGGCGCCTACATCGTGCCCGGCCTGCTCATGCTTTCCCTGCTGACCCAGAGCATCGCCAACGCTTCCTTCGGCATCTACTTTCCCCGCTTCACCGGCACGATCTACGAGATCCTTTCCGCGCCGGTCTCCTCGCTGGAGATCGTGCTGGGCTATGTCGGCGCGGCGGCCACCAAGTCGGTGATCCTCGGCCTCATCATCCTCCTCACCGCCGGGCTCTTCGTGCCGCTGCGGATCGAGCATCCCCTGGTGATGGGGTTCTTTCTCGTGCTCACCGCAGCCACCTTCAGCCTGTTCGGCTTTGCCATCGGCATCTGGGCGGACGGTTTCGAGAAGCTTCAGCTGATCCCGCTGCTGGTGGTCACGCCGCTGACGTTCCTCGGCGGCAGCTTCTATTCCATCGACATGCTGCCGCCCTTCTGGCGCACGGTCAGCCTGTTCAACCCCGTCGTCTATCTCGTCAGCGGCTTCCGCTGGAGTTTTTTCGGCAAGGCCGATGTCAGCGTGGCCTTGAGCCTCGCCATGACCGGCTTGTTCTTGGGCGCCTGCCTCGGCGTGATCGCCTGGATGTTCCAGACGGGCTACCGCCTCAAGGCCTGAACAGGGGGCAAGGGCCAGCCGGCCCTTGCCTTGAAGCGCGATTTCCTGTCATGTCTCCCCTTCCTCGTGTTTGCCGTTGCCCGAGCGACGCGGAGCGCTCCCATCCAGCGCTCGCGCGTGAGGCCGGCACCCCATTTCAGCCCGTGAGTTTGCCGTCATGCGCGTCGTTCTGGAACGTTCCAACCTTCTGAAAGCCTTGAATCACGTCCACCGCGTGGTGGAGCGGCGCAACACGATCCCGATCCTGTCCAACGTGCTGCTGAACGCCGGCGAGATGAATCTTGGGCTGAAGGCGACCGACCTCGACCTGGAGATCACCGAGGCGACGCCGGCCCGCGTCGAGCGCTCCGGCGCCACCACGGTGCAGGCGCACCTGCTCTACGACATCGTGCGCAAGCTGCCCGACGGCTCGGAAGTGTCGCTCCGCACCGACGAGGACGGCAACGCGATGACGGTGGCGGCGGGCCGCTCCTCCTTCCGCCTCCAGTGCCTGCCGCAGGGCGATTTTCCGGAGCTTTCCGCCGGCTCCTTTTCCCACTCCTTCGAGATGGACGCGGCGGCGCTGAAGAAGCTGATCGACAAGACGCAGTTCGCCATCTCGACCGAGGAGACCCGCTACTACCTCAACGGCATCTATTTCCACACGCTGGAGGTCGGCGGCAACCTGAAGCTCCGCTCCGTGGCGACCGACGGCCACCGCCTGGCGCGCGCCGAACTCGAAGCGCCTTCCGGCTCGGAAGGCATGCCCGGCATCATCATCCCGCGCAAGACGGTGTCCGAGTTGCAGAAGCTGGTGGACGGCGCCGACGAGGTCGTGTCGATCGAGCTTTCCGAGACGAAGATCCGTTTCACCATCGGCCCGGTCGTGCTGACCTCCAAGCTGATCGACGGCACTTTTCCGGACTACCAGCGCGTGATCCCGACCGGCAACGACAAGAAGCTGACGATCGACCGCCAGACCTTTGCGCAGGCCGTGGACCGGGTTTCCACCATCTCGTCGGAGCGCGGACGTGCGGTAAAGCTCTCCATCGGCGAGGGGCAGGTGACGCTTGCCGTCAACAATCCGGATTCCGGCTCGGCCACGGAAGAGCTTGCCGCCGACTATTCGTCCGACCCGCTGGAGATCGGCTTCAACGCCCGCTACCTCTTGGACGTCGCCGCGCAGCTTTCCGGCGACGAAGCGCGCTTCATGCTTGCCGACGCCGGCTCGCCGACGCTGATCCACGACGGCGCCGACGAGCAGGCGCTGTATGTGCTGATGCCGATGCGGGTTTGACGCCTGCATCCCGTCAATTGCCTATAAAAAACGATTCCCTCCGAGCTACCGGCGCTATCAGCGCCTGGTTTTGCAGCAACCCCCTCTGGCCTGCCGGCCATCTTCCCCTCAGGTGGGGAGATTGGCTGCCGTCGGCGCCGCATGTCTTCTCCCCCCTTGAGGGGGAGATGGCGCCGAAGGCGACAGAGGGGGTCGGTTCAGGCAGCGCTCGACATCACCCCTCCCATGGATGACACTGAGGCCCTCCACATCGGCCGGCTGACGCTCACCGACTTCCGCAATTACGCTTCGCTGGCGCTCGACCTCCAGCCCGGCGCGGTGGTGTTCACGGGCGACAACGGCGCGGGCAAGACCAACCTGCTCGAAGCCATCTCCTTCCTGTCGCCCGGCCGGGGCATGCGCCGCGCAGCCTACGGCGATGTCGCGCGGGAAGGCGGCAGCGGCGGCTTTGCCGTGCATGCGAAGCTGGAAAGCGGCGACGGCGTGGTGGAGATCGGCACGGCGACGCAGGGAGGCGGGGGGAGCACAGAGGACGGGGAAGGCGGCGCGCGGCGTATGCGCATCAACGGCGCGCCCGTGCGCTCGGCCGAGGCCATCACGGAATGGCTGCGCGTGACATGGCTGACGCCTGCCATGGATGCGCTGTTCACCGGGCCGGCGGCGGAGCGCCGGCGCTTTCTCGACCGGCTGGTGCTTAGCCTCGACCCGCAGCACGGCACCCGCGCGCTCGACTACGAAAAGGCGATGCGCGGCCGCAACCGGCTCTTGTCCGACAATGTGCGCGACGCCGCCTGGTTCGAGGCGATCGAGACGCAGATGGCCGAAACCGGCGTGGCCATCGCCGCCGCCCGCGTGGAGCTCCTAAAGCTGCTTTCCGCGATGATCGCCCGCCTGCCCGGCGACAGCCCTTTCCCGCAGGCCGCACTCGCCTTGGAAGGGAGGCTGGAGCGCCAAGTGGATCACCTGCCCGCCGTCGAGATCGAGGAGGATTTCTGCCGGCTGCTGGCGCAAGGGCGCGAACGCGACCGTGCCGCAGGCCGCACGCTGGACGGGCCGCACCGCAGCGATCTTCTCGTCCGCCACGCACCCAAGGACATGCCGGCAGCGCTCTGCTCCACCGGCGAGCAGAAGGCGCTGCTGATCGGCCTCGTTTTGTCGCATGCGCGGCTGACCGGCGAAATCGCCGGCACCGTGCCGATCCTGCTGCTCGACGAGGTTGCGGCCCACCTCGACACCCGCCGCCGCGCCGCCCTGTTCGGCATCCTGGAGGAGTTGGGCTGCCAAAGCTTCATGACCGGCACGGAGCCCGGCTTGTTCGGGGCGCTGAGTGGCCGGGCGCAGTTTTTGACGGTTGCGGATGGGAAGGTGACGCCGACGGCGGAGATGGGGTAGGGTCTTTTCCTCATCGCTGGCGGCGCAGACAACCACGTCGCCCAACCACCCGCTCGGCAAGCGTACCCGCATGAACACCCCATTGTCCCCCGAAGAGCTGGAGCGCTATGCCAGGCATATCGTGCTGCCGGAGGTTGGCGGCGCGGGACAGCAGAGGTTGAAGGCTGCGCGCGTGCTGGTAGTGGGCGCCGGCGCGCTGGGAACGCCGATGCTGCAATACCTCGCGGCGGCAGGCGTCGGGACGGTCGGCATCGCCGACGACGACCGCGTGTCGCTTTCCAACCTTCAGCGCCAAGTGATCCATCCCACGGAAACGGTCGGCGCGCTGAAAGTGGACAGTGCCGCGGCAGCCCTGGAAAAAATCAACCCGCATGGGACGGTGGAACGCCATGCGCTGCGGCTGGACGATGGCAACACGCCGGCGCTGGTGCGCAGCTATGACGTGGTGGCGGATGGCTCCGACAATTTCGCCACGCGCTATCTGCTGGCCGATGCCTGCGCGGCGGAAAAGAAGCCGCTGGTGCATGGCGCGATCAACCGCTTCGACGGCTCGCTGACCGTGCTGAAGCCGTATGAGCGCGGCGCGGACGGGGTGCGGAACCCCTCCTATCGCGACCTTTTCCCGGCGCCCCCTCCCCCCCGTCTCGGGCCCGCTT
>CAXTCF010000054.1:0-23277 GCA_964242945.1 uncultured Rhizobiaceae bacterium
CGCTCGCCCACCGCCTAGCCTGCATCCCGCCCCCAACCACCAGCCTGCATCCGATCAACCGTCCGATGCTCTAGGTCGGAGCCGCAATCGGCATCAGCGCCGCGAATGGGAGAAAAGGCGCAGAAGCTCAATTGTGCTCGCTGGAACTTGCCGCTTCCTGGACGGCTACGTCATGGTACCAGTTGGAGCCAAATACAACCGGCGTCGTGCGGGGCGGAGCCCAGCCGGAAACAGGCTTAGTTGTTTCACCGAGGCGAGCAGCGGCAAGTTCTGCCCTGGTGGGAAACTGGTAGATCCTGGCCGAAGGGATGTTTGTGACCGGAGTCATTTGATGCAGTCCTGAACTATCGTACGCTGGGCTGAGTAAAGTAACTTCGACGACTATCGTTGCAAGCTAATTGTGCAAATCGCCTATTTAATTATCACATGCTGCTCATCAATTTTGCTGATGGGTGAAAATTGCCTTTTGCTTTCCGCGCGTTGCGCTTTGCGACCTGCAAAGCGTCACGCCGGTCTGCATCGCGTCGCGGCGCGCAAATCAGCCGCTTCAGATTTGCATGAGGGCTGTAAGACAGCGGATAAAAGGCTGGCTGCCGCCTTCAATGCCGTTGCAGCCTCGATGAGCAACCGCAACTTTGCTGATGCCGGCACGGTTCCGCAAGACGGCACGTAAGTGCTCCGATGCTCTTGCGAGGGCGCTCCGCGAAGCTGGCACGTGGCTTGCATGATGTCCGGGCGGCCGTTAGGCCGAAGCCGCTCTCCGGCCTTCCCTAACCATTCGCGTCAACAAGACTCATGAGACAGGTGCAATGACAAAATACAAGCTCGAGTATATCTGGCTCGACGGATATGCTCCGGTTCCGAACCTTCGCGGCAAGACCCAGATCAAGGAATTCGACGGCATGCCGACCTTGGAGCAGCTGCCGCTCTGGGGCTTCGACGGTTCGTCCACGATGCAGGCGGAAGGCCACAGCTCGGACTGCGTGCTGAAGCCCGTCGCCCTGTATCCCGATCCCGCGCGCACCAACGGCGTGCTCGTGATGTGCGAAGTCATGATGCCCGACGGCGTCACCCCGCATGCCTCCAACAAGCGCGCCACCATTCTCGACGACGCGGACGCTTGGTTCGGCTTCGAGCAGGAATACTTCTTCTACAAGGACGGCCGGCCGCTCGGCTTCCCGACTTCCGGCTACCCGGCCCCGCAGGGTCCCTACTACACCGGCGTCGGCTACAAGAATGTCGGCGACATCGCCCGCCAGCTGGTGGAGGAGCACCTCGACCTCTGCTTGGCCGCCGGCATCAATCACGAGGGCATCAACGCCGAGGTGGCGAAGGGCCAGTGGGAATTCCAGATCTTCGGCAAGGGCTCCAAAAGGGCCGCGGACCAGATCTGGATGGCGCGCTACCTGCTGCTCCGCCTTTGCGAGAAGTACGGCATCGACATCGAGTTCCACTGCAAGCCGCTCGGCGACACCGATTGGAACGGCTCCGGCATGCACTGCAACTTCTCGACCAAGTACCTGCGCGAGGTCGGCGGCAAGGACTATTTCGAAGCGCTGATGGCGGCCTTCGACAAGAACCTGCACGACCACATCACCGTCTATGGCCCGGACAACGACAAGCGCCTGACCGGCAAGCACGAGACGGCGCCGTGGAACCGCTTCTCCTACGGCGTGGCCGACCGCGGCGCTTCCATCCGCGTGCCGCACTCCTTCGTCAACAACGGCTACAAGGGATATCTCGAAGACCGACGCCCGAACTCCCAGGGCGACCCCTACCAGATCGCCTCCCAGGTGCTGAAGACCATCTCGGAAGTTTCGATTGAGGGAGTAGCCAAGGCGGCCTAAGCGAGAATCTCAACGGTGTTAATAAGGGAAAGGGCGTCGAAAGGCGCCCTTTTTAGTGAGTGCCGTGGGTTGTTCCAGCAATTTTTGCTCCCTGCTTGCATTTTGTCTGATCGTCCACAAAGGCTGGATTGCGGAAGTTCTTCAGGATGTCTACGAGGCGTTCAGCCGTGAGATTTAAGCTGAGCGCAATGATAAACTCTGATGGCACGCTCTGGTCCACCGAAGGGGAATTGTTAGCTGCTCTTCCAGGCGGACAGGCAGTAATCGATTGGTTTGGCTTCGTTCCGTCCTTTCATGATGCAAACCTCGATCGACTTGAGTTGGCAAACAATGCTGCCTCAATGGCGCTTCGCGCCTTCCGCATGACGGATGCTGTGGACGCAAAGGGCTTCTTCGTGCTCGACAAGCACGCAGTCGTGACACTTCACCTCTCTGACGTGACTGGCGTTCACCTCACCGGCAATGCCGCATCAATCCTTTCGGAACTTGGCATTCGTCGAGTTCGAGCCGCGCCGGCTGGCTTTAGCACCTGCGGCGGACCGGCTTCCGGTGACATCGAAGTGAGCTTCGACGCCAGCTACGGCTTGGAGGGATCAATCTACGCGAGGGAGGTGAGCTTCAGCGTTGATCCTGTCCGCTAGAGAGTGGAAGTGGAAGTCCATCTGATAGCGCTGCCTTCCCGTCTCAGTCAGGTGCCGGAAAGAGGCAAACTGCGGCCTCACCGCTGCATCTGCATCATCTGGTCCATCGACATCGTGTTGTGGCTGAGGTTCGACATGATCCACAGCGAGCCGGCCATCAGCAGGGCCACGATCAGCACGCCGAAGGCGAGCGCCAGCACGTTGTTGGTGTTGTCGGCGCCGGTGGTGATGTGGAGGAAGAAGACGAGGTGGACGCCCATCTGCGCGATGGCGAAGACCACCAGCGCCACGGGCAGGCCGGGACCCCAGACGCTGCCGGTGGTCGGCAGCCAGAAGGAGATCACCGTCAGGAGGACGGCAAGCGCCAGCCCGACGAGGTAGTTGCGCAGGCCCGCGGCCAAGCTGCCGTGCTCGCCGCTCGGCTCGGCGCCAGGGGCCTTGTCGCCTGCCTCGTAGTCGTGTGTGCCGTGCGTGCTCATCCCGCCGCTCCCATGCCGCCGGCGCCCAGGAGATAGACCACGGTGAACACCGCGACCCAGACGATGTCGAGCGCGTGCCAGAACAGGCTGAAGCACTGGAAGCGGCGGATGATGTCGGCGCGGAATCCCTTGGCGAAGATCTGCGCCATCATGGTGAGCAGCCAGAGCAGGCCGACGGTGACGTGCAGCCCGTGACAGCCGACCAGCGTGAAGAAGGAGGACAGAAAGGCGCTGCGCGTCGGCCCCGCCGCCTTGTCCACGAGTTCCTGGAACTCGTGGTATTCGAGATACAGGAAGGCCGCGCCGAGCAGGAAGGTCGCGGTCATCGCGCCGTAGTACCAGACCTTGTTGCGGGCATCGACCGCAAGGCTGGCCAGGCCGCAGGTGAAGGAGGAGATCAGCAGGCAGGCGGTCTGCACCGCGGTCATGCGCAGGTCGAAAAGCTCGAAGGCGGCCGGGCCGTCGGCGGTGGCGCCGGCGAGCACGGCGTAGGCGGCGAAGAACGCCGCGAACATGATGATGTCGCTGAGCAGGAAGATCCAGAAGCCGTAGGAAACGACGATGCGCTTCGGCGCCGGACCGCCCTTGCCGTGCCCGACCGCGCCGCCGGCCTGGCTTTGTCCGCCGTGGCCGATGTTGTAGGGGTCCCCCCCGCTGTGCCCGGAAGGCGCCAGCGTGGCGTCGGCGGCGCTCATGCGATCACCTTGCTGCTATAGGCTTCCAGTTCGCCGGCGCGCATGGCGCGGTTCTCGCGGTCGATGTGGGCGACCTCCTCGGCCGGCACGTGGTACTCGTAGCGGTCGCGCCAGGCGAAGGCCACGAAGGTGACGTAGGCGCCGACCAGGCCGACGATCGCCATCCACCAGATGTGCCAGATCAGCGCGAAGCCGACGACGGTGGAGAAGAAGGCGCAGACCACCCCGGTCGGGCTGTTCAGCGGCATCTCGATGTCTTCGTATTCGGGCTCGTCATGCCACTTGTTCTGCTCGCGCGCCCGCCTCTTGATGCCCCAATAAGCCTCTTCGCCTTCCACGTTCGGCATCACGGCGAAGTTGAAGTGCGGCGGCGGCGAGGCCATCGACCATTCGAGGCTGCGGCCGTCCCACGGGTCGCCGGTCAGGTCGCGAAGCTGCTCGCGGTCGCGGATGCTGACATAGAGCTGCATCAGCTGGCAGACGACGCCGACCGCGATGATGGCGGTGCCGACCCCGGCCCACGTCACCCACGGCTTCCAGATCGCCACGTCGTAGTGCTGGAGGCGGCGCGTCATGCCGAGCAGCCCGGCGATGTAGAGCGGCACGAAAGTGACCCAGAAGCCGCTGAAGGAGAACCAGAAGGCCGCCTTTCCCCAGCCCTCGTGCAGGCGAAAGCCGAAGGCCTTGGGGAACCAGAAGACCATGCCGGCGAAGGACCCGAACAGCACGGCGCCGATGATGACGTTGTGGAAGTGCGCCACCAGGAACAGCGAGTTGTGCAGCACGAAGTCCGCCGGCGGCACGCCGAGCAGCACGCCCGTCATGCCGCCCACGATGAAGGTGACGAGAAAGCCGACAGCCCAGAGCATCGGCGTGGTGTAGCGGATGCGCCCGCCATACATGGTGAAGAGCCAGTTGTAGATCTTCACGCCGGTGCCGACCGCGATGACCGAGGTGGCGATGCCGAAGATGGCGTTGACGTTGGCGCCGGCGCCCATGGTGAAGAAGTGGTGCAGCCACACCATGAAGGACACGATGCAGATGAACAGCGTCGCGATCACCATCGAGCGGTAGCCGAACAGCGGCTTGCCCGAGAAGGTCGAGATGATCTCGGAGAAGATGCCGAAGGCCGGCAGGACGAGGATATAGACCTCAGGGTGGCCCCAGGCCCAGATGAGGTTCATGAACATCATCGCGTTGCCGCCGGCTTCCACCGTGAAGAAGTGGAAGCCGAGGTAGCGGTCGAGCGCCAGCATCGCCAGCGTGGCGGTGAGGATCGGGAAGGCCGCGACCATCAGCAGGTTGGAGGCGAGCGACGTCCAGCAGAACATCGGCATGCGGAGATAGTCCATGCCGGGCGCACGCATCTTCAGGATGGTCGTCGTCAGGTTGATGCCCGAAAGCAGCGTCCCGGCGCCCGATATCTGCAAGGCCCAGATGTAGTAATCGACGCCGACGCCAGGCGAGTAGCGGAGCTCGGAAAGCGGCGGGTAGGGCAGCCAGCCGGTGCGCGCGAACTCGCCGACCACCAGGGAGATGTTGACCAGGAGCGCGCCGGAAGCGGTCAGCCAGAAGGACACCGAGTTGAGCGTGGGGAAGGCCACGTCGCGCACGCCGAGCTGGAGCGGCACCACGAAGTTCATCAGCCCGATGATGAACGGCATCGAGCCGAAGAAGATCATGATCACGCCGTGCGCGGAGAACACCTGGTTGTAGTGCTCGGGCGGCAGGAAGCCCGGCGACTGGTAGGCCAGGAACTGCTGCGAGCGCATCAAAATCGCGTCGGTGAAGCCGCGCACCAGCATCACGAGGCCGAGCAGCATATACATCACGCCGATGCGTTTGTGATCGACGGAGGTGATCCATTCGCTCCAGAGATACGGGAAGTAGCCCTTGGCCACGACCCAGCCTGCGGTTGCGAGCGCGATCAGCACGACTACCCCGCCCGCGACCAGCGGGATCGGCTCGTGGAGGGGAATGGCGTCCCAGGAAAGCTTGCCGAACATGAACTCTAACCCTCGGACTTAGGCGGTATATTCGGGGTGGGATCGTCTTCCGGCCCCGGCCCCGGCGGCAGCGACTGGATCAGGACGGCGTTGAAGATGCCCTTCGCCACGTCGCGATAGGTGAAGGGGGTGACATCTTCGCTCTGCTTGGCCAGTTCGGTGTAGGCGGTGCGGTCGAGCACCGGGCTTTCCTTGCCCTTGGTCGCCTGCACCCAGGAGTCGAAGTTCGCCGCGTTCACCGACCGCACGGTGAAATGCATGCCGGAGAAGCCGTCGCCGCTGTAGTGGGTGGACAGGCCCAGGAACTCGCCGGGATTATCGGCCTGCAGGTTCACCTGCGTGGCCATGCCGTTCATGGTGTAGATCATGGTGCCGAGCTGCGGCACGAAGAAGGAGTTCATCACGCTGGACGAGGTCAGCTCGAAACGGATGGGCCGGTTGGAAGGGATCACCACCTCGTTGACGCTGGCCACGCCCTGCTCTGGGTAGATGAACAGCCATTTCCAGTCGAGCGAGACGACCTGCACCTGCAGCGGCGCCAGGTTCGGGTCGAGCGGCCTTTTCGGGTCCAACTGGTGCGAGCCGATCCAGATCACGCCGCCTAGGAACATGATGGTCAGCGTCGGGATCGACCAGACGACGAGTTCGATCTGCCCGGAATGGACGAACTCCGGGCGGTAGCGTGCCCGCGTGTTGCCTTCGCGGAACCACCAGGCAAACGCCAGGATCGCGATGATGGTGGGGACGACGATGGCCAGCATGATGGCCATGGAGTTGTAGATGATGGTCTTCTGAGCCTCGCCCACCGGCCCCTGCGGATCGAGGATGCCCTTGGCGCAGCCCGACAGGAGCCCTGCCGTCAGGAGCAGCGCGAGTGCCGATGCGCGCTTCGGCGGCAGCGGCCGCCTTTGGCGGCGCCCCAACTGATCAAAGCAGCTTTCCATGCTCCCACCTGCCTTGGTCACCATGCATTTCGACCGCTCCGCCTGACGTTGCCTCCGGCAGTCCGGTTTCTCGGCTATCCATGCCTTCCCCCTCGCCCTCCCGCAAGAACAAAAGTCTCGAAGACGTTTACGCCGCAGCCGGGGTGGCGCTCTGTTCCGATCGATGGCAAGGAGCCGCCATGTCCGATCAGCCTTCCCACATTCCGCATCCAGACCCTGCCGAAAGCAGAGCAGGCGCCTCCCAGTCCCTCTTCCCCGGCAGAAGCTTCGGCGCCTTTCTGTTCGACATGGACGGGACGCTGCTCAACTCCATCGCGGCGGCCGAACGGGTCTGGGCGCGCTGGGCGCTGCGGCACGGCCTCGACCTGGAAACCTTCCTGCCGACCATCCACGGCATGCGGGCGATCGAGACCATCCGCAAGCTGGGGCTTCCCGACATCGACCTGGAAGGGGAGGTGCATGCGCTGACGCTGGCCGAGATCGACGACGTGGAAGGCATCGAGGCGATCGCGGGCGCTTCCGCCTTTCTCCAGTCGCTGCCGACCGACCGCTGGGGGATCGTCACCTCGGCCCCGCGCAAGCTGGCCGAGCGCCGGCTCCAAGCCGCCGGCCTGCCTTTGCCGCCGCTGTTCATCACCGGAGAGGATGTGGAGAACGGCAAGCCGGCCCCCGACTGCTTCCTGCTCGGCGCGGAGCGCTTGGGGCAGAAGCCGGAAGACTGCCTCGTCTTCGAGGACGCGCCGGCCGGCATCCGGGCGGCGGAAGCCGCGGGAACGGCGCTGGTCATCATCAACGTCACCCACCGCCACCCGATGGAGACGCCCCACCCCAGCGTTCCCGGCTATGACGATCTCGTCGCCTTCCGGCGCGAGGACGGCAGGCTGGAGGTGCGCAGCCGCGAGATCATGTGACCCGGCTCAAGACGTTCCGGCTCAGGAACGTGTACTTCTCCGCGTCATAGTTCTGCCCGGTCACGGGCGCCGAGAAGCCGGTGCTGGGCATGCCTTTGCCGTCCAGCATCTTTTGCTCCGCCCCGCTTCTCCCGAAACCGTCGGCGCGCTATGGCCGGTCCCCAAGGGGAACGCCAGGAGGAAATCCATGCCAAACGACGCAGCGCCGGGCCTGCCTGCCGCGGACACGCCGCGCTGGGCGACGCTGCCCGCGCACCGGCACTGGCTGCTTGGCCAGGCGCAAGGGCTGTTCGGCTTCTTCCAGTTCGCCGCGATCAACCCGGCCGGCGGGTTCTTTCCCCTAGGCGACGCCGGCAAGCCGCTGCCGCCCAAGGCCGGCCACGCCGGCGCCGAGCGGCAGATCCACGACACGACGCGCATGATCCACTGCTTTGCGATCGCGCACCTGCTGGGTTTGCCCGGTGCCGACCGCGTCGTGGATCACGGCATGGACTTTCTGTGGAACCGCATGCGGGACCCAAAAAATGGCGGCTATTTCTGGGGCGTGGACGACGAGCGGCCGACCAATCCCACCAAGCAAGCCTATGGCCACGCCTTCGTGCTGCTTGCCGCCTCGTCCGCGCTTGTCGTCGGCCATCCGGACGCGCCGCGCCTGCTGGCCGACGTCACCGAAGTTCTCCACCGACGCTTCTGGGACCCAAAAGCCGGCGCGACGACGGAGGAATACGAGGCCGACTGGTCGGAGATTTCAACCTATCGCGGCCAGAACTCCAACATGCACCTGACAGAGGCGCTGATGGCCGCCTTCGAGGCGACTGCTGAGCGCCAGTACCTCGAAATGGCCGAGTGCGTCGCCGCGCTCATCATCGACCGCCACGCGCGGGAGCAGGGCTGGCGCGTGGCCGAGCATTTTTCCGACACCTGGGAAGTGGACCTCGCCTATCGCGGCAACCCGATGTTCCGCCCCGAAGGCACCACGCCCGGCCACGCCCTGGAATGGAGCCGGCTGCTCGTGCAGCTTTGGGAACTGGGCGGACGCCGTCATGCGTGGATGCTGGACGCGGCGAAAAGCCTGTTCGCCAAGACGGTCGCGATCGGCTGGGCCGAGAACGGCGGCTTCTATTATACGCTTGACTGGAACGACCAGCCGGCGCAGCCGGACCGCTACTGGTGGCCCTGCGCCGAAGGCATCGCCGCCGCTGCCGTCCTAAGCTCCGTGACGAACGACCCGTTCTTCGAGGAATGGTACCGGCGCATCTGGGGCTTTGTGGCAACCCATGTGATCGACCGGCAGAATGGCGGCTGGATCCCCGAACTCGACCCTTCGCTGAAGCCGGTGAACCGCGTGTTCGAAGGGAAACCTGACCTCTATCATGCGGTGCAGGCCTGCCTGATCCCGCTTTTCCCCGCCGACGGCAGCCTCACGCGGCAGTTGACGGGAGGTGGGTTGAAGCTGGGCTGATCGGCTTCAGTGAATCCTCGATCGCTTTCGCCACCCTCATCGCCCTGCCGGGCACTTCTCCCGGTAAACGGGGCGAAGACCGCCTTCAGTCACTGCGGCAATATTTCTGCAACGCTGGTGCTTGGTGAAGTCGTTGTCGTCCGTTTCTAGATCACGGGCAGCTTCGCGAAATTTATCGATTTGTGTAATGTTACTCGGCTTTTCTGCCATTTGGAGCATCATCAATCCTTTGCAGGAAGGTTGAGATACTCTCGCATTGCGCTCCGAGTCCAAACCACGCTACCAGTAGGACCTATAACAACGAAGCCGATCTCCTTCTTGATGTCAGCTGCTTTGAACTCGTCATGCAACCAATTGGCTACAGCGATTGCCGCTGCTTCATCGTTGTAGGTTGTTGGAAACTGGCGCCCAACCACCTCATTGTCGGTGAGAACCGCAACTGTGAACGCCATGCTCAGCTCCCATGCTTCCTGCTAAGCATATATGAGCCGAAGGCGGCCCGCCACCACACCGTCAAGGGCGGCGGATTTCAAACTGAGACACTACCCTTCTGGTGGCAGAAACCCGGCTTTACTGCATCACCGGCTTCTTCAAGAAGCTCGCGCGGTCGGCCGACTTCACCCGCAGCCAGACCTCGCGGCCGTCGCGTACGACGCGCAGGGGCAGTTCCGTGCCGACAGGACCGGCGTTCCAGACCTTGCGGTAGAAGTCGGCCAAGCCTTCCACTTCGCCGTCGCGCACGTCGGAGATGATGTCGCCCTGCTGGAGGCCCGCTTTGGCTGCCGGGCCGTTTTCCGACACGCTGACGACCACCACCTCGCCGTTGCTGTCAGTGGAATACACGCCGAGCCACGGTTTTGGCGGCTTGTTGACACGCCCGAAAGCCAGCATGTCGTCGAGGATCGGCGGCAGGAGGTCGATCGGCACGCTCATGTTGATGTCCTGCGTCGAGCCGCCTTCGCTCATCTGGAGCAGCAGCGAGCCGACGCCGAGCAGCTTGCCTTCAGTGTCGATCAGCCCGGCGCCGCCCCAGGAGGTGTGCGCCGGCGCGGTGAAGATCGCCTCGTCCAGGAGATACTCCCAGTAGCCGGCGAATTCCTGCTTGGCGACGATCGAGGCCTGCACGAACTCGTTGTCGCTGCCCGCGAGAACCACCGCGTCGCCGATCCTGGCGCGCGAGGCGTCGCCGAGGTCGAGGGCCGGCACGTCCAGGCGGCCCAGCGCCTGCACCAGGCCGAAGCCCGTGTCGCCGTCATAGGCCAGCGCGTGGCCCGGCACGATGCGCCCGTCCGATGTCGTCAGCCAAACGCTCTCGGCCTCGGTGATGAGGTAGCCGATGGTGAGCACGAGGCCGGTTGAGCGGATCACCACGCCGCTTCCCGCCCGCTCCGTGCCCAGCACGCCGGCGGTGAAGCCGTCCTCGGGGATGGAGGAGCGGACTGTCACGATGGAGCGTAAGGCGCGATCGATTTCCACGGGCGTGTTCTCCGGATGAGGAGGGATTGTCGGAGGAGGTCGGTCGCGCCGCTGGAGGAACCGCGGGAAGAACGTGCCTCGAAAATGCTGGGTCGGAGTATAGGTAAGAAGGGGCGGCGCGGACTCAAGATCGTTGCCGGCTTTGCGGGCGCGGCCGTGGCGGCAGTGATGCGCAAATGCCGCTTCGCGATGCTGCCGGGGAGCTCAGGTGTTCGCTGACGGGCCAACGTCTCGCCATTACGCCCGCCCCCGGTCTATAGGCGCGTCAGCAGACAACCCGCTGACGAGGAACGCATGGAATTCGCCTTGCCCTGGCCGACGACATCAGGCGAATTGCTGGCTTGGGTGAGCGCCGTGCTCACGACCCTGATCGGTCTCGCCTACCTGTTTGCCCCGCGCACCATGCTGCGCGCTTCCGGCCTCCTCGCGCCGGCCGACAAGCCTTCCGCGCTTGCCCATGTCCGCGGGCCGATCGCCGGCTTTCTCATCGGCAGCGGCTTAGGCGCGCTGCTGCTGGCTCAGCCGCTCGTCTATATGGTGCTCGGCTTCTGCTGGGGCTTTGCCGCTTTCGGCCGGCTGATCGGCATGCTTTCGGACGGCGGCGGCGTGCGCAACCTAGCGCATTTCGTCGCCGAAGCCGCCTTGGCGGCGCTGCCGCTTCTGTTTGCCTTCGGGCTCGTCGCTTGAACGCTGGAGCAGGCCGCGAAAGCTTCCGCGGATTGAGGCTTTGCCCCTTGTTGCAGCGGATAATGGCCTATGTTAGAGCCCAGGAAAAGCTTCGGGGTTTGGGCTGTTCCGCCCCCGGAAATGCCTGCGAGAGTTCAAGGATTTAGCCGGAAGCCGCCCCTTCCTGCCTTGTTTCTCGCGCAAGCGGCAAGGGAGGATGTGTGGCACAGGACAACTCGCCAATTTCCGGCGTCGCCGAGCGCTATGCGCGTTCCGCCTTCGAGCTTGCCCGCGAAAGCAATCAGATCGAGGCGACCGAGAACAGCCTGGGCGACTTCGAGTCCCTCCTGAGCGAAAGCCCCGACCTTCAGCGGCTGGTGAAAAGCCCCGTCTTCTCCGCGGAAGACCAGGAGCGCGCGGTTTCCGCCGTGCTGGACAAGGCCGGCATCGGCGGTCTGGCCGCGAACTTCCTGCGCGTCGTCGCCAAGAACCGCCGCCTGTTCGCCGTGCCCGACATGATCCGCTCCTTCCGCCGCATCGCCGCCGAGGCTCGCGGCGAAACCTCTGCTGAGGTCGTCTCCGCCCATGCGCTCTCGCCGGAGCAGGAGAGCGAGTTGAAGGCTGCGCTCCGCGAAGTCGCGGGCAAGGACGTAGCCGTTTCCGTCGTCGTCGATCCCTCGCTGCTCGGCGGGATGGTGGTGAAGCTCGGCTCCCGCCAGATCGACACGTCGCTCAAGACGAAACTCAATTCCATGAAACTTAAGCTCAAAGAGGTTGGCTGATGGACATCCGCGCTGCGGAAATTTCCGCGATCCTGAAGGACCAGATCAAGAATTTCGGCCAGGAGGCGGAAGTTTCGGAAGTCGGCCAGGTTCTGTCCGTCGGTGACGGCATTGCCCGCGTCTATGGCCTGGACAACGTCCAGGCCGGCGAGATGGTCGAATTTCCCGGCGGCATCCGCGGCATGGCTCTGAACCTCGAATCCGACAATGTCGGCGTGGTGATCTTCGGCGCCGACCGCGACATCAAGGAAGGCGACACGGTCAAGCGCACCGGCGCCATCGTGGACGTGCCGGTCGGCCCGGCGCTGCTCGGCCGTGTGGTCGATGCGCTCGGTAACCCGATCGACGGCAAGGGGCCGATCAACGGGGCGGAGCGCAAGCGCGTGGACGTCAAGGCGCCCGGCATCATCCCGCGCAAGTCGGTGAACGAGCCGATGTCCACCGGCCTCAAGGCCATCGACGCGCTCATCCCCGTTGGCCGCGGCCAGCGCGAACTGGTCATCGGCGACCGCCAGACCGGCAAGACCGCGATCCTGCTCGACACGATCCTCAACCAGAAGGCCATCCACCAGACCGGGCCGGACTCCGAGAAGCTTTACTGCGTCTATGTCGCCATCGGCCAGAAGCGCTCGACGGTGGCGCAGTTCGTGAAGGTGCTGGAAGAGCGCGGCGCGCTGGAATATTCCATCATCGTCGCCGCCACCGCCTCCGACCCGGCGCCGATGCAGTATCTGGCACCCTTCGCCGGCTGCACGATGGGCGAGTATTTCCGCGACAACGGCCAGCACGCGCTGATCTGCTATGACGATCTGTCCAAGCAGGCCGTCGCCTACCGCCAGATGTCGCTGCTGCTGCGCCGCCCGCCGGGCCGCGAAGCCTATCCCGGCGACGTGTTCTACCTGCACTCCCGGCTCTTGGAGCGCGCGGCCAAGCTGAACAACGATCTCGGCGGCGGCTCGCTGACGGCGCTGCCCGTCATCGAGACGCAGGCCAACGACGTGTCGGCCTATATCCCGACCAACGTGATCTCGATCACCGACGGCCAGATCTTCCTGGAAACCAACCTGTTCTTCCAGGGCATCCGTCCCGCCGTGAACGTCGGCCTGTCGGTGTCGCGCGTCGGCTCCGCCGCGCAGATCAAGGCGATGAAGCAGGTCGCCGGCTCCATCAAGGGCGAGCTTGCGCAGTACCGCGAAATGGCAGCCTTCGCGCAGTTCGGGTCCGACCTCGACGCCGCCACGCAGCGCCTGCTCAACCGCGGCGCCCGCCTGACGGAGCTTTTGAAGCAGCCGCAGTTCTCGCCGCTCAAGACGGAGGAGCAGGTCGCAGTGATCTTCGCCGGCGTCAACGGCTACCTCGACAAGCTCGCCGTCAATCAGGTCGGCAAGTTCGAGCAGGGGCTGCTCGGCTACATGCGCGGCGAAGGCAAAGGCGTTCTGGACCAGATCCGCAGCGAAAAATCGCTCTCCGACGACCTTCGCGGCAAGCTGAAGTCCTCCATCGACTCTTACGCCAAGAACTTCGCCGCCTGATCGGGAACACGGATGCCTTCGCTAAAAGACCTCCGCAACCGCATCGCCTCCGTCAAGGCGACGCAGAAGATCACCAAGGCCATGCAGATGGTGGCCGCGGCGAAGCTGCGTCGCGCGCAGGAGGCGGCTGAGGCCGCGCGCCCTTATTCGCAGCGGATGGGGGCGGTTCTCGCCAACATCGCGCAGGCGGCTGCCGGCGAAGGCAATGCGCCCGCGCTGATGGGCGGCACCGGCAAGGACGATACGCATCTTCTGATCCTGTGCACTTCCGAGCGCGGTCTAGCGGGCGGCTTCAACGCCCAGATCACCCGTCTTGCCCGTGAGCACGCACGCCGCCTGCTCAATCAGGGCAAGACGGTGAAGATCGTCGCCGTCGGCAAGAAGGGTGTGGACATCATCCGCCGCGACTACGGCAACCTGATCATCGACCGGGTCGATCTGCGCGAGGTCAAGACGCTCAGCTTCACTGACGCCGACCGGATCGCCAAGATGGTGATCCGCCTCTTCAACGAAGGGCAGTTCGACGTCGCCACGCTGTTCTATGCGCAGTTCAAGTCGGTCATCGCGCAGATCCCGACCGCGCAGCAGATCATCCCGGCGGCACCCGCAGCCGCCACGGATGCCGGCGCTGCTCCGGCCGGCAACGGCGCGGCCGTTTATGAATACGAGCCGGACGCCGGCGCCATCCTGGAAGACTTGGTCCCGCGCAACATCGCGATCCAGATTTTTCGCGCGCTGCTCGAAAACGCAGCGTCCGAGCAGGGCGCGCGCATGAGCGCCATGGACAACGCAACGCGCAACGCCGGCGACATGATCAACCGCCTGACGCTCTCCTACAACCGCCAGCGCCAGGCGCAGATCACCAAGGAACTCATCGAGATCATTTCGGGCGCGGAAGCGCTGTGATCGAAGTAGCAAAAAATGGATGGCCCGTATCGCTTAATGAGGAGCGTCCCAGGTGTCTCAATTTCATCAACGATTGCACAGTTCGGAAACACCTCATATCCAATAGCTCAGATCAGTGCTGTTTCGATCGAAGAAGAGAGGATTGTTCCCAATCAGTATGGCATCGGGTGCGCAACTTCGGGATTGGCGCTTTTTGGGGTTACAGGAGTCATCATCGCAATCGCCGGACTGGTCACCGCAAACTTTAAGGGCGCCTTCAGTAGTCTTATCTGGGTAGGGTTTAGGCCTTGTCGTTTTTTGGTTGGGGAACAATCGCTCAAAGGGCTATAGCCAGTGAGAGCTACAATGTGTCTTGCCTGTTTCTGAACATATCAGGTGGAAACGTGCAGGTTTATGAAAGTCAGCGGTCGGATGACGTTGAGGCCATCAAATGTGAATTGGAACAGGCGATTTCTAATCGAGGTTAGAGGATTGAGTCGGATAAACTAATGACCGAGGAAGCTGAAAATCTGGTTTTGGAAATGCTACGCCGCATTCACGCCTCGGTCGAGCGCATTGAGGAAGAACTCGGTGACGTGAAACTCCGATTGTCTGGCGTAGAGCAGGCTATCGGCAACGTGCAATCTTCGATCGGGCAGATTCAAATTTCCATGGGATCATTCCATCGTCGATCGGATCGTATCGACGCCCGCACTGACGGTTTTGAAAGCCGCCTCGATCGCTTGGAAGTTAAGACTGAACAACGCCTCGCCCGCATCGAAGAGCGTTTGAAATTGATGGACGCCTGATTTGGGCTGAAGCCCGGGGCGCCAGTTGAATCGGAATCGAGGAACAAGAAAATGTCAGATGCAGCAGCCTTCTCCGAGTCCATGAAGTCCGGCGTCCGCCCGGAAGGCAAGGTGCGCCAGGTGATCGGCGCCGTGGTGGACGTGGCCTTCGAGGACCATCTGCCGGCGATCCTGAACGCGCTGGAAACCGAGAATGTCGGCAACCGGCTGGTAATGGAAGTGGCGCAGCACCTCGGCGAAAATACCGTGCGCTGCATCGCCATGGATTCCACCGAAGGCCTGGTCCGCGGGCAGGCGGTGCGTGATACCGGCGCGCCGATCACCGTGCCGGTCGGCCCCGAGATGTTGGGGCGCATCATCAACGTGATCGGCGAACCGGTGGACGAGGAAGGCCCCGTGCATGGCTCGGAGATGCGCGCCATCCACGCGCCGGCGCCTGAATACGTGGACCAGTCCACCGAGGCGCAGATCCTCGTCACCGGCATCAAGGTGCTGGACCTGCTCGCTCCTTATGCCCGCGGCGGCAAGATCGGGCTGTTCGGCGGTGCCGGTGTCGGCAAGACCGTCTTGATCCAGGAACTCATCAACAACATCGCCAAAGCGCATGGCGGCTATTCCGTATTCGCCGGTGTCGGCGAGAGGACGCGCGAAGGCAACGACCTTTATCACGAGTTCATCGAATCCGGCGTCAACAAGAAGGGCGGCGGCGAGGGCTCCAAGGCGGCGCTCGTCTATGGCCAGATGAACGAACCACCAGGGGCGCGGGCCCGCGTTGGCCTGACCGGCCTGACGGTCGCCGAATATTTCCGCGATCAGGGCCAGGACGTGCTGTTCTTCGTGGACAACATCTTCCGTTTCACGCAGGCCGGCTCGGAAGTGTCGGCGCTGCTCGGCCGCATCCCTTCGGCCGTCGGCTATCAGCCGACGCTCGCCACCGACATGGGCGCGTTGCAGGAGCGCATCACCACCACGACCAAGGGCTCGATCACCTCGGTGCAGGCGATCTACGTGCCGGCCGACGACCTGACCGACCCGGCGCCCGCCACCTCCTTTGCCCACTTGGACGCCACGACGGTGCTGAACCGCGCCATCGCCGAGAAGGGCATCTATCCCGCGGTGGACCCCCTCGACTCCACCTCGCGCATGCTCGACCCGATGGTGGTCGGCGAGGAGCACTATCAGGTCGCCCGCCAAGTGCAGCAGACGTTGCAGCGCTACAAGTCGCTCCAGGACATCATCGCCATCCTGGGCATGGACGAGCTGTCTGAGGAGGACAAGCTGACAGTGGCGCGCGCACGAAAGATCGAGCGCTTCCTCAGCCAGCCCTTCTTCGTGGCGCAAGTTTTCACCGGTGCTGACGGAAAGCTGGTGGACCTCCAGGATACGATCACCGGCTTC
This sequence comes from uncultured Rhizobiaceae bacterium, assembly GCA_964242945.1. Lineage (GTDB taxonomy): Bacteria > Pseudomonadota > Alphaproteobacteria > Rhizobiales > Rhizobiaceae > Mesorhizobium_B. The sequence continues at coordinate 16,534 of CAXTCF010000054.1, forward strand.
CGCGACCTCGCCAATGGCAAATACGACCATCTGCCTGAGGCCGCATTCTACATGGTCGGCAACATCGAGGAGGCCGTGGAGAAGGCGCAGCGCTTGGCCGCCGAAGCGGCCTGACACCTTGGCTTCCCGCGCCTCCGTCGGCCTGTGCCTCCTCGCCGTCCTTTGGGCCGGCGCGGCGCTGGCGCAGACCGCCGACCGGAGCACGCGCATCCGCGACGGCATCGCGGTGGCGCTGGCCAACATCCAGCACGCGCGCTGCACCGGCGTTGCCTTCTGCGAGCCGGCCACTGCCGCCGAACTGAACGCTCCCCCCCTTACGGTTGAGGAAGGCTGGATAGTTTTGCGGCGCGGCACCATCAACGGCGTCGCCAAGGCCTGCGGGCTGGACTGGCAGGGCAAGAGCCTCGCACCGATGATGGCCTACTGGCGCAGCCTCGGAAAAACGGACCGGCAGCTGGCCTTGATCGGCATCCTCCACGGGATGGCGCAGGCTCAGGCCGAGGCAAAGATGGCTGCGCTGCCCTGTGACGAGGGCGTGCGCAACACCATCAACGCGCAACTCTCCTTCCAACCTTGAAGCGATACAAGCCATGCCCGACAGCTTCCCCTTTGAATTGGTCTCGCCGGAACGGCTGCTCGTCTCCGAGCAGGTCGAGTCCGTGGTTATCCCCGGCTCGGAAGGCGAGATGACCGTGATGGCGCACCACGCGCCCGTGATGACCACGCTGAAGCCTGGCGTGATCCGCGTCCACACCGCCTCCGGCCAGGACACGACATACGTCGCCTTCGGCGGCTTCGCCGACATCACGCCGCAGGGCTGCACCGTGCTGGCCGAGTCCGCGCTGCCGTCCTCGCAGTTCAGCAAGGCGGACCTCCAGCGCCGTGTGGAAGCCACGCGCGCCGAGATCGCCGCCACGTCCGACGAACCGGCGCGCACCAAGCTGGAAGAGTTTTTGCAGCACCTCGCCCATGTCGAGGATGCGCTGGAGTAGGTCGCTTCAGCCCTCAGGCAGACCGTCCGAAGCGGGGTAGGGCACTCTCCAGAGAAGCACGAGCCCCGCGCTGAAGAACAGCATGATCGCCGCCATGCCGAGGCGCGGCGAACCGCTCACATTCGTGATCACGGCGACCGACAAAGGCGCCAGGAAGCTGGTCGCGCGGCCTGCCAGCGAGTAGATGCCGAAGAAGCGGCCGGCTTCTTCCGGCGTGACCGACTGCGCGAGCCAGGAGCGGGACGAGGCCTGCGCCGGCCCGAAGGCCACGCCGACGACCAGCCCGAACAGCAGATAGACTTTCTCCGCGGCCGTACCGAACAGTCCGCCGCCATCTCCCGTAGGCAAAGGCACAAGCCCGAACAAAGTGAAGCCCAGCCCGGTTGAGACAAGGCCGACCGTGCCGGCGAGCAGCGCCGAAAGCGATGCCAAAACTACCTTCCGCGAGCCGAGCCGCCGATCCAGCCTTGCCGCGGCGATGCAGCCCGCGATCGCCACGACGTTGAGCAGGATGCCGAACAGGCCGACCTCCGTCACCGACCAGGAGAACATGGCCGCCGCGAACGCGCCGCCGAGAGCAAGAAGCGCGCCGATGCCGTCCTGGTAGATCATCCGCGCGACAAGAAAGCGGAACAACCCGGTACGCTGCCGCACCTCGCGCAGCGTACCCGCCAGTTCGGCCAAACCGTCGCCGATCGCTCTGCGCAGCGGCTTGCCGGCACCGGCATCCGGCGTGAGGAAAAACATCGGCAGGATGAACAGGAAATACCAGGCCGCGGCGATGGGCCCGACCGCGCGCGCGTCTTCGCCAAGCTTCGGATCGAGTCCCCAAAGCGGCTTGAAGCCGAGGATGGTCACGCCTGTTTCGGGGGAGGCGGCAAGAAACAGCACCACGAAGATCAGCACGACCATGCCGCCGGCATAGCCGAGCCCCCAGGCGAGGTTCGATACGCGGCCGATCTCCGCAGGCTTCATGAGCCGCGGGATCATCGAATCGTTGAAGACGACGGAGAACTCCGCAGCCACGGAGGCGCAGGAGAAAACCGCCACCACCCACAACAGGCCGGAGCCCGGAGCCGCCCACCAGAGCGTGCACAGGCTGGCGATCTTCAGGCAGGCAAAGACCGCGATCCAAGGCTTTCGCCGGCCCGTCTGGTCGGCGACCGAGCCGAGCACGGGCGACAGCACGGCGATGACCAAGCCGGCCGCCGCGATGCCATAGCCCCAAGCGGCTTGGCCCGTTTCGGCGTTCGGCGCCATGCGGCTGACGAAATAGGGACCGAAGATGAAGGTGGTGACGACCGTGAAGAACGGCTGCGCCGCCCAATCGAACAGCATCCACCCCCATATCCCGGCGCGGCTTACAGGGGGTGCGGCCGCAACGCCGACGTTGCTCACGCGGGAAACTCAGCGCGCGGCAATGGCCGCTGCCGCCCCCGCCATCATGCCGGCGCTCGTCTGGTTCGCATTGCGCATCGCGCGCGGGCTGCGCAGAAACCCGCGTGCCTGGTGCGCGGCGACTGCCCAAGCCAGATCGACAACGGCCAGAACTGCGAACATGACGGCCGTCAGTTCCAGCCAGCCCGCCAGGCTGATAGTGCGCAAGTCGAGGATGGTCGGAAGCAAGGCGAGGTAGAAGGCTGCGGTCTTCGGATTGCCGAGCGACACCGCCAGCCCGGCCAGCAGCATCTTCAGCGGCGATCCGGCGGGCGAGTGCGTCTCCCCGTCACGCGGAAGCGGTGCGTGCCACATCTTCCAGGCGAGGAACAGGAGGTAGGCAACGCCAAGCCACTTGATGACGAGAAAGACCGTCGCAAAGCTCTGGGCGACCGCCGCTAGCCCCCAGACGGCGAGCGACAGCCAGATCGCTTCGCCGACCCAAATGGCGAGAATGAAAGATAGCACGTCACGCAAGCCGCTCGCAATCACGCGCGACACCAGCGCCGCGACGCTCGGCCCCGGCGAACCCGCCGCGACCAGGAGGGCACCGGCGAAGAGGAGAAGGGAGGCGAGCGTCATGCCTTGCTAACGACCGCCTCGACCGCTGGCCACTCGCTGAAAGCAGGCCCTCATGTGCTTGATCTCGTCACGCTCCAAATTCCGATTCAGCGCGGTTCGGCATATTGGGAGCAGTCGCCGGTCAAGATCGGCCGGAACACCTCTCGCGCCGGTTTCCCAATAAGCGAATATGCCTTCTATATCTGCCTGCTCTAATCCCATAACAAAAGTCTGCACGGCGACTTCGATGAGTCCGTGATCATGTGCCGCCTCGGTAATGTTCGTGGCACTTGTATCGGCAACTTGTTCGATGATCTGCTCGATCGCCTCGGCTTTGTCCTCGCGAACAGACAAGAAGCGCTCGATCACGGCTGCACTCCATTCACTCGTCGTATCGGCCTCTTGCAGAAGTTGAGCTGATTGGGAGGCTCGGCTAGGGCTGATTCCGAGAAGGTGCACCCTCACGCCATAGTTTTGTGCGATCTGAACGCCGACCCTCACATCCTCGTCGCCGGAAAGAAGCACAGCATCGCTAATGGATTTAAGTCTCGCAAGCTCGATCAAATCCGTGACGATAAGCGAGTCGACGCCCTTCTGCTGGCCGATGCTGTTAACGAAGCCCAAGCGCAGCTTTACGTCGTCCAAGTTTGCGACGGCGGCTTGATCCGTTGTCGGGCGGGCACCGCCGAATGCGCCGTCATACCAGTAGATGCGCAACAGTCTGCAATCTGGAGCTCTGGTGCAAGCCAGCGTCTTCAACTCCTCGATCACGCGGGGCGCATCCAGCACCAATGCGGTTCTAGATTTCTTTGCGCCCGTCAGCGCTGCGCTGCCTTGCGCAAACAAATAACCAGCGTCGACGAAGACAGCGCAACGGTCCATCTGCCAGCCTGAAAATAGCAAGGGCTCCCGCAGGAGCCCTCTGTATGCCACCGTGGCCTATGATAGATAGATGGACGCGGCGGAGTAAGTGTTAAATGGCAGAGACCAGCGTTCCTGGCAAGAGGCCAGCCCCTTCCAACAATGAATTAAACTCTCAAAGTTTCGAAAAGGTTCATGCGGCTCACGCCGCCCCCGCCACCTTCTGCTTCTCGAAGCGCTTGCGGTCGTGCGTGTCGAGGTAGAGCTTTCGCAAGCGGATCGACTTCGGGGTGACTTCCACCAGTTCGTCGTCCTGGATCCAGGCGAGCGCGCGTTCCAGCGTCATGCGGACGGGCGGGGTCAGGCGCACGGCTTCGTCCTTGCCGGCGGCGCGGATGTTGGTGAGTTTCTTGCCCTTCAGCACGTTCACTTCGAGGTCGTTGTCGCGGGTGTGGATGCCGATGATCATGCCGGCATAGACTTTTACGCCGGGGTCGATCACCATCGGGCCACGGTCTTCGAGGTTCCACAGGGCGTAAGCCACCGCCTCGCCTGGCTCGTTGGCGATCAGCACGCCCTGGACGCGGCCGGGGATCTCGCCCTTGAACGGCTCGTAGGCGTGGAACAGGCGGTTCATGACGGCCGTGCCGCGCGTGTCGGTCAGGAGCTCGGACTGGTAGCCGATCAGGCCGCGGGTGGGGGCATGAAACACAAGGCGCTGGCGGTTGCCGCCGGAGGGGCGAAGCTCGACCATCTCGGCCTTGCGCTCGCTCATCTTCTGCACGACCGTGCCGGCGTATTCTTCGTCCACGTCGATGACGACTTCCTCGACCGGCTCCAGGACGTTGCCATCCTCGTCCTTGCGCATGACGACGCGCGGGCGCGACACAGCGAACTCGAAACCTTCCCGGCGCATGGTCTCTATCAATACGGCAAGCTGAAGCTCGCCGCGGCCGGAAACGTAGAAGGAATCCTTTTCGGCGGACTCTTCGATCTTCAGCGCGACGTTGCCCTCGGCTTCGCGAAGCAAGCGGTCGCGGATGACGCGGCTCGTCACCTTGTCGCCTTCGGTGCCGGCGAGCGGGGAGTCGTTGACGATGAAGCTCATGGTGACGGTCGGCGGGTCGATCGGCTGCGCCGGCAGCGGCTCGGAAACAGTGGGGTCGCAATAGGTGTCGGCGACGGTGCCCTTCTGGAGCCCTGCGATGGCGATGATGTCACCCGCGAAGGCTTCCTCGATCGGCTGACGCTCCAGACCGCGGAAGGCGAGAAGCTTGGAGACCCGGCCCTGTTCGATCAAAGCACCGTCGCGGGACAGCACCTTCATCGCCTGGTTCGACTTTACCGCACCGGACGCGATGCGGCCGGTGATGATGCGGCCGAGGAAGGGGTTGGCTTCCAGAATCGTGCCGATCATGCGAAAGGGGCCGGCGCCCACCTTCGGCGCGGGCACATGGCGCACGACGAGGTCGAAGAGGGGACCAAGGCCGTCATCCTTCGGGCCTTCGGGCGCTTCGGCCATCCAGCCGTCGCGGCCCGAACCGTAAAGGATGGGGAAGTCGAGCTGCTCGTCGGTGGCGTCGAGCGCGGCGAAGAGGTCGAACACCTCGTTGACCACTTCCACGTGGCGCGCGTCGGGCCGGTCGATCTTGTTGATGGCGACGATCGGTTTCAGGCCGACCTTCAACGCCTTGCCGACCACGAATTTGGTCTGCGGCATCGGGCCTTCGGCGGCATCCACCAAGAGCACCGCGCCGTCCACCATGTTGAGGATGCGCTCCACCTCGCCGCCGAAGTCGGCGTGGCCGGGGGTGTCCACGATGTTGATGCGCGCGTCCTTCCATTCGACGGAGGTCGCCTTGGCAAGGATGGTGATGCCGCGTTCCTTTTCCAGGTCGTTGGAATCCATCGCGCGCTCGGCGACGCGCTGGTTGGTCCGCACGGAGCCGGACTGCTTGAGCAGCGCATCGACAAGCGTGGTCTTGCCATGATCGACGTGCGCGATGATCGCGATATTGCGGAGGTTCATTCGTCTGGAACTCGGAGTTGGAGCGGCGTGCCGCCGTCGGCGGGAATGGGGAGCGAAAATCGACCGCCGGTTTTCTGGGGTTAATATAGGGTTTCTCGCAACTGCGAAAGAGGGTGTGGATTGCAGGGGAGATATGCGCTGGAGGCAGCGTTTCTTCCTGCTACAGCATCGGACCGAAAATCGTATTCGGTCCGATGCTATAGCTCCTTGTTTGCGCATCGGAGTTCCCGAAAACCGCTGCGCACTTTTCGGCCCGATGCTTTAGAAGAAGACGGACGCGCCTCATCCTCGCCGCGCCCGGCATTGTCTGCCGTCCGGCTATTGTCAAAGGTCAGGTTCCTGGAAGCGGCGTGCGTGACGCTTGCCTCACAGAATAGTTAAACGTGGCTCGCGCCAAGCACGCCGCCGGCGTTCGAAAGCCTGGCCCGTCTCCACCTGTCCCTCGGCCCGCGCCCCTTCGCTGCCTGTCCGGAAGGGGCTTTGGTTGCAATCCGAAGCGTTCCGCCATGACTTCATGCGGGCTGGAGCGGGACAACGCTCCAGGGCGCGCGGATCGTTAGTGTCCGCGGGAAACTTGGGCGGGGCCTCCCCGGGCGTGGGCTTGCGTTGAACCCGCACCGGAGGCGCCGGCGTTCGTGGCTCGAAAAGCCATCTCTATGGCTTTTCGTCGGCCTTCGGCCGCCGCCTCTCACCCCCCCCCCGCAATCACCGTCGCGACTGGCGTTCCCGGTGGGAGAAGCGGGCGCAGGATAAAAGACGCTCGAAAGGGTGTGGATGAAATCCTGCAGAAATTCGTGGCTGGCGCTGATCTTAGAGCATCGGACGGTTAATCGCACGCAGTCTGCCGGCCGGGGGCGGGCGCAG
>CAXTCF010000055.1:0-22895 GCA_964242945.1 uncultured Rhizobiaceae bacterium
TGGGGCGTCCCAGCCGCCTCGTCTCGGGGGTGGGCCCGGTTTGGGGGGGGGGGGGGGGAGGGGCGGCGGATCGCGCCGGTCGCATTGGCGAGCCCGCGCCGCTCCAGAAAGCGCAGGAAGGAGCGGATGCCGGCAAGCCCGCGCCCCAGCGTGCGGGCGCCTGCGCCGTCGGTACGGCGGAAGGCCAGGAAGGCGCGCAGGTCGGCCGCACGAAGCGTGGCGATGTCGGCCAGCCCTGGCGCGCCGCTCAAGTGGCCGGTCAGGAACTGGAGGAACTGGCGCGTGTCGCGCTCGTAAGCCTCCACGCTGAGCGGCGACAGACGCCGCTCGCGCGCCAGCATCTTCAGCCAGGCTTCACGCGCCTTGGTCAGATCGGGTTTTGCGGCGACAAGAAATTCCTGCATGCAACGTCCGCGTTCGAATCGCTTCCTTCCGATCCTGCCGTTTCGGGTTTACGGAAGCGTAGCATTTTCTTGGCCAGCAGAGGGAAAACGATGGCTGCGCCGCCCAAGCTGATCCCGATGGCCGTCCTCGGCGCCGCGCATGGCTTGAAGGGCGAGATGCGCGTGAAGAGCTTTGCCGCCAGTCCTCTCGCACTCGGCGATTATGGACCACTCATGCTGGAGGGCGGGGCGAAATTGGAAATTGCCGCTCTGCGCCTGGCAAAGGACGACATGCTGGTGGTGCGCTTCAAAGGCGTGGACAATCGCGAGGCGGCGGAAGCGCTTAAAGGCGAAACGCTCTTCCTGGAGCGCGAAAAACTGCCCCCGGTGGAGGACGAAGAAGAGTTCTATCATGCCGACCTGATCGGGCTTACGGTGCGCGACGGGGAAGGCCGGGAGGTGGGCCACGTGACGGCGGTGGAGAATTTCGGCGGCGGCGACCTGTTGGAACTGAACCTCGAAGGCAGGAAAGGCGTGCTGATCCCGTTCAGCCTCGCCGCGGTGCCGGAGGTTCGCGTGCGCGACGGCTACCTCGTGATCGACGCGATCGCCGCAGGGTTGGTCGAAGCAGGCGGGGAGGACGAAGCGGTTTGAGCTTCCGCGCTTCCGTTCTGACGCTCTATCCCGAAATGTTTCCAGGGCACCTCGGCGCATCGCTCGCCGGCCGGGCGCATCAACGCGGCGACTGGACGCTGGAAGCCGTGCAGATCCGCGATTTCGCTGGTGACCGCCACCGCACGGTGGACGACACGCCGGCCGGCGGCGGTCCGGGCATGGTGATGCGCGCCGACGTGCTGGCTCGCGCGCTGGACGCGACGGCGCCGGCGGACGATCCCCGCCCGAAGCTCTTAATGAGCCCACGCGGGAAACCCCTGACCCAGGCGCGGGTGCGGGAACTTGCCGCCGGACCGGGCGTGGTGATCCTGTGCGGGCGTTTTGAGGGCGTGGACCAGCGCCTGATCGAGGGAAGGGAACTAGAGGAGGTGTCGGTCGGCGATTTCATCCTTTCCGGCGGCGAGCCGGCAGCACTTGTGCTGCTCGACGCGGTCGTGCGGCTGCTTCCCGGCGTGATGGGCAACGAAGCGTCCGGCGCGGAGGAAAGTTTCGAAAGCAGCCTGCTGGAGCACCCGCACTTTACGCGGCCGGTCGAGTGGGAGGGCCGCACCATCCCGGACGTGCTGCTTTCCGGCAATCACGGCAGGATCGCTGCCTGGCGGAGGGATGAAGCGGAGAAGCTGACGCGCGACAGGCGGCCAGACCTGCTTCAGCCATTCCAGAAGTAGTAGAAGGCGAGCGCCAGACCAACGGCAATGACGATGGCGCGCACGGCCAGTTGGGGCACGCGGCGCGCGATCCACACGCCGGAAAAGCCGCCAAGCGCCACGGCCGGGATCATCACCACCGCCTGCGGCCAGGCGACCACGCCGCCGCCGACGAAGACCACGATGGCGACCACCGCGATCACCGCGGCGAGCAGGTTCTTCAGCGCGTTCAGCCGGTGGTAGTCGCCGCCCTGGGTAAGGCCCAGCGTGGCCAGCATCATCACGCCCATGCCGGCGCCGAAGAAGCCGCCATAGATGGATGTGAGGAATTGAAGCAGGAGGCCGACCGCGTTGTTGCCAGGCGGCATGGCCTCGCCCGTCGCGCTTCGGCTTCTTGGCTTCAGCCAAGGTCCGGCGGCAAACAGCGCGGTAGCGGCGATGAGCAGCCACGGCACCACGGCGCGAAAGGCAACGTTCGACAGGCCGAGTAGGATTAAGGCACCCGCCACCGAACCGAGCACCGACACGAAAGCCAAGCCCAGGGCTGCCTTTCCCATGCGCTTGATGTCGCTCCAATAGGCGAGCGTCGAGGTAACATAGCCGGGGAATTGCGTGATGGAGGACGTCGCGTTGGCGCTGATCGGCGGCACGCCGGTCAAGGTCAGCGCGCCGAACGAAAGAAACGTACCGCCGCCTGCAATGGCGTTCACGGTTCCCGTCAGGAAGCCTGATGCGAAGAGCAGCGCGATTTCGGAAGGAGGCATGAAAGGATTTTGGCATTGGCAAGGAGGCTTGCGCCTGTAGAACGCTTAGGTGCAGGCGGCAACTCGATGGCGCCGTGCCGAACGAGCGGAATGAAGTTCGAGGGAGAGCAAAGCCCGTGTCCGACGAAGAAAAGCCGCCGTCTCACCTGATCGACGAGCGCATCCGGGAGTTAAGCGACTGGCGCGGCGCGATGCTTTCCCGGCTGCGTGCGCTGATCAGGGAAGCCGAGCCGGACGTGGTTGAGGAGTGGAAGTGGCGGGGCGTTCCCGTATGGTCCCGCGACGGGATCCTCTGTACCGGCGAGACCTACAAGAGCGTCGTGAAGATGACCTTCGCCAAAGGCGCTTCGCTGCCTGACCCGGCGGGACTTTTCAATTCCAGCCTTGAAGGCAACACAAGGCGCGCCATCGACTTTCGCGAGGGCGAGACGATCGATGAAGACGCGCTGAAGGCGCTGATCCGCGCGGCCGCGGCGCTGAATGCGGCGCCCAGGCCGTCCTCGAAGAAGCGCGGTGCGAAGTCACCCTGACGCATCGTTATCGGGCGTGACAATTGAAGCGAACTTGTGTATGGCGCGCGGGAACCGTGCCCAGAGGGTTTGCGGTTCGGAACCCGTCAACAATCGACGCGTATCCGCCCCTGCTTCTTCTCTCAGGTCGAAGCAACGCCTTCCGGCTTTGATCTGGCGGGCGAACGTTGGGCGCTCTGGCGGCGAGCAAGAAGCAAAAAGTGGTTTTTCCCATGGATCTGATTCGCGAACTAGAGGCCGAGCAGGCCGCCAAGATCGAAGCCAAGCGCACGCTGCCCGAATTCCAGTCGGGCGACACGGTGCGCGTCAACGTGCGCGTCACCGAAGGCACGCGCACCCGCGTGCAGGCTTACGAGGGCGTGGTGATCGCGCGCTCCGGCGCCGGCTTCCAGGAGAATTTCACGGTCCGCAAGATTTCCTACGGCGAAGGCGTGGAGCGCGTGTTTCCCGTCTATTCGCCGATGGTCGAGTCGGTCGAGATCGTGCGCCGCGGCAAGGTGCGCCGCGCCAAGCTCTATTACCTGCGCGATCGCCGCGGCAAGTCGGCCCGCATTTCGGAAAACACGGGCGTGCGCGCCCGCCGCCTGAACGACAGCGAGCGCGACGCGGCCGCAGCCGAGCGCGCCCGGATCGAAGCCGACAAAGTCGCCGCCGCGCAGAAACTCGCGGCCGAGACGCCTAAGGAAGCTGCGGAATAAGCGGCGCTTCATTCAGTTTGAAAGGGCGGTCCGGTGGGCCGCCCTTTTGTTTAGGGGAGTGCCGCGATGCAGGAGCAATGGACGCAGGCCAACCGGCTCAACTGGGACGACCGGGCCGGCCTGCACGCCAGCGACGCGACCGGCTCCTACCGCATCGCCAAGGTTTTGGGCGGCGGCTCCTCGCTGCACGCCCTGGAAACCGCTGAAATCGGCGACGTCAGCGGCAAGCGGATAGCGCATCTGCAATGCCATATCGGGCTCGACACGATCAGCCTGAAGCACCTGGGCGCGGCGGAAGTTGTCGGCCTCGACTTCTCGCCGAGAGCCATCGCTGCGGCCCGCGGCTTTGCAAGCCAAGCCAGCGCTGAAGTGCGCTTCATCGAGGGTGACGTGATGAACGCGCCGGCCTTGCTGGGAGAAGGCCGGTTCGACCTGGTGTTCGTCACCTGGGGCGCGATCAACTGGCTCCCCGACATCTTCGCCTGGGCGCGGGTCGTCGCAGCGCTTCTGAAGCCCGGCGGGAACCTCTACCTTCTGGAAGGTCATCCGCAGATGAACCAGATGGAAGCGCGGAACGGCCGGCTGGAACTTGCCTTCGACTGGCGGACGCCGGAGGAAAAACCGCTCGTGTGGGACGATGCGCAGACCTATACCGGCGATGCCCGGCCGATCGCGCACACGCGCAACTATGAATGGATTCACCCGATCTCGGACGTGGTGAATGCCGTGATCGCGGCAAAACTCCGGCTCGATTTCCTGCGCGAGCACAAGATCGTCGTGTGGAAGGCGTTTCCGTTTGTGGAGGAGGTCGGCGAGGACCAGTTCGCGCTGCCGGCTGGACAGGTGAAGGTGCCGATGTCCTTCTCGCTAGGCGCGACCAAGCCGGATTGACACTCCATGTACCTGCCTCGCGCCATCATCGCGGTCACGGCGTAAGCTCCAGCTATGCAAATTGGCTGACTTCTATGTAACGTACATGCCTTGACGGCTGTTCCGAGCGTGGGCTACAATTCTCGGGTCGCGCAGTCGAGGTCGTTATGGCTTGGTGTCTCTGCTCCGTCGCTGGCTTGATCTTTGCACGATGCTGGCTGTTGAAAGTGCGATTCGGGTTTCACCTCGAGTTCAGACGAACGAGATGATGCGCTCGCGTCAGCGTAGTTACAGCGCCAAGTTCCAGTACCTTTGAATGTGAGCAGTCGCTCTTGATCCAGGGGCGTGGATCGAAACTATGTTACGTAGGGCTAAATGAATGCTCCAACGGGCGGCGCAGTGCCGCCCGCTCCTGCCAAAAAGCTTGGACGCTGAGTTGGCAGCATTCTGGCCGCGCCTGCGCGACCGGCTTTGCAAGGGCAACTATGCCCGCTAAGGTCCGGCCGACTTCAACCTTCTCTGGAGCGTCCTTGATGTCCTTTCTGCGATTTTTGGCCCTCGCCACGCTTGCGGCCGCCCTTCTGCCGGTCACCGCGCTCGCGCAGGCATTGCCCGATCTGAAGGGGCGCACGGTCGCGGTGGTGACGGAAAACGCTTACCCGCCGCTCCAGTTCGTCGATCCCAAGACGGGCCAGGCGATCGGCTGGGAGTATGACGCGGTGAACGAGATGGCCAAGCGGCTGAATTTCAAGGTGGAATACAAGAATACCTCCTGGGATGCGATGATCCAGGCCGTTTCCGATGGGCAGTACGACATCGGCATGACCGGCATCACCATCAAGGAGGACCGCAAGCAGAAGGTGGACTTCTCCGATCCCTACATGCGCTCGCAGCAGTTCATGCTGGTGCGCGCCGACGAAACCCGCTTTACCGACGCCAAGAGCTTTTCCGAGTTCAAGGACGGCTTGGTCGGAGCGCAGGCCGGCACCACGCCCTTCTACACCGCAGTTTACGAGGTGCTGGACGGCAACGAGCAGAACCCGCGCATAAAGCTGTTCGAGACGTTCGGCGCGTCCGTGCAGGCGCTCAAGGCCGGCGATGTGGATGTGGTGCTGACCGACGGCACCGCCGGCAAGGGCTACGCCGATGCTTCGGGCGGCGCGCTGAAGCTCACCGGCGGGCCGCTCGGCACCGAGGATTTTGGCTTCATCTTCCCCAAGAAGTCGGACCTCGTGACGCCGATCAATGCAGCCATCGCCGCCATGAAGGCGGACGGCACGATCGATGCACTGAACAAGAAGTGGTTTTTGGACTACAAGATGGGGCAGTAAGCCTGAAGGAGCGTGCCCGCGCGAGACGCGAGGGCGCGTAGCCCCGTCGCGGGGCGATCGTTACTCCGCGCCATCGTCGCTGCGCGCAGCCATCTGATAGAAGCTGTCGCGGATGCCCGGCTGGTCTGCCGCCACGATCAGCGCCAGCTTCTGCTTGTCGAACTCGGCAAACCAATCGTCCCATTCCACGAGTTCCACGCCGCCCATGTTCACGGGGCGCTCCGGCATGTCCTGGTCCTGATAGGCCTGCTGGTCGAATACGATGCGCAGCATCGGCTGCGTGCCGGCGGCGGGCGAAATGTCCACGATGGCCGGAGAGCCGATCCGGGCTGCGGCCCAGTCGCGGATCGCCTCGTGGTCGGTCAAGGTGACGGTGTCGGTCATCGCAGGGAGATCCTAAGGGGGGGTGCCAAAGCCGGGGAGTGGTCAACGCGGCCCGGCAGAGCGCAGTTCCATGCCGATGCTTCCCATCGACCGCCCGTCGGCCTGTTGCTGACGGCGAACCGCCGGAGCGGCTCTTCCGCCGGGAAACTCAGTCGCCGAAGCTGTTGTAGGGAAGGCAGGAGGCGAGTTCGGGCATCTCGCCGTCGGCGAGGCCGTACATATAGCCGCGGCCCTTCACGAACACCGGCGGGCGGTAGCAGCCCTCATAACTTCCACCGCCGTGATGGAAGAAGCCGCTGTGGTATCGGTGCCGGTGGTCATAGCGCAGGTCATCGTCTCCGTCATCGTCGTATCCGGTGTCGCGATCGCTGCCATAGACCACCTTCGGTCCGCCGGCATAGGCGTTCATCTCCTCGGCAAGGTCGCCGCGGCCGACCACGATGCGCTTGTAGCCGGAACCGCTCCAGACCACGAGATTGCCGAAGGCGTCCGCCTGGACGCGGTCGCGGATCCGGTCGGCCAGAGCCGGGTTCGGGCCCAGCCCGATGGCCGCGGCAAGGCCTAATGCCGCGAAAGGACCCGCCGGGAGCGCCCGGCGGAGAAAGCTAGTCAGTGTTCGCATGGCGCGCTTCTCCTGAACGAATCAAACGCGGCCTCCCCGCAAGAGACCTTAATGTTTCGTTAAGCAGACGTAAGGCGCTTTGTTGCATGGTGAAGGAAGGATCAGCAAACACGGTTAACATGAAAAGCGGGGCGCTCGCCCGCTTTCCGCCGCATGGCGGCGCCATGCACGGCGCCGGCGGGTATGAGCCGCCAGCCGTTCGATGCGATGAGCTTGACGGGGATGAGCCGGTTTTCTCCCGCAACGGAAAGAAGCCCCTGACATGCACACGCTGCGGGCCGTGAAACTTCGCAGACGAAGCCGGGTGCTGCATGCCGCTTTCGCGCTCGTCCTGGCGCTGCCTTTCGCAACGCAACCGGCGCATGCCGCGCAGCGGACGGTCGAGCCGCGCTTGCGCTTCCAGCCGGGCGCCCAAGCCAAGCTCGTTGCCCTGACCTTCGACGCTTGTTCCGGCGCCTTCGACGGCCGCATCGCGGACGTTCTCGTTAAAAACAACATCCCGGCCACGATCTTCGTCACCGACCGCTGGCTCAAGCGCAACGGGCCCGCGCTCGCCCTGCTTCTGGGGCATCGCGACCTCTTTGAGATTGAGGACCACGGCGAGCACCACATTCCCGCCGTCACCGGAACGGTTGCCGTGTTCGGCCTCAAGCCTGCTGGCACCTTGAAGGCGGTGGATGCCGAGGTGGAGGACGGGGCCGACGCGGTGCGCGCCGCCACGGGCCAGGCGCCGCGCTGGTTCCGCGGCGCGACCGCGCGCTACAGCCCCGATGCCATGGCGGAGATAAAGGCGGACGGTTTCCGCATCGCCGGCTTCTCCTTGAACGCGGACATGGGCGCCGCCCTGCCGGGGCGGCTTGTCGCCAAGCGGATCGCCGCCGCCAAACCGGGCGACGTGATCATCGCGCACATCAACCAGCCCAGTCATCCCGCCGGCGCCGGCGTGGCCGAAGGCATCCTGGCATTGAAGGCGGAGGGCTTTCACTTCAAGCGCCTGGATGAAGCGTTTGCGCCATAGCGCCGCAGGCGGGAGAAGCTGAACCGATTCAATTCGGCTTGGCGCTTCCTGCAAGCTTCTCCGATGCCAAATAGCGGAAGTGGAAGCACTTTCCCTGCTTTGACGCAGTGCGAAAAGGTGACTAGACACGGGCGGAATTGCGGCAGCTCCGTTTCAAAACGGAAGCTGGCTGGGTTTCCGGATCGGAGCCGCCGCGCAAGACGATCGGAGTTTCATGAGTCAGCCGGCAGCCTCCCGCCCACGGCCGCTTTCGCCGCACCTGACGGCCTATCGCTGGCCGGTCACCATGGCCATGTCGATCCTCCACCGCATCACCGGCGGCGCGCTCTATGTCGGCACGTTCGGTGTGGCGTGGTGGCTGCTCGCTGCGGCCACTTCGGAGCGGCAGTTCGCCTTCGTTTCCTGGATCGCGCAGAGTTGGCTCGGACGCCTTGTGCTGATCGGCTATACCTGGACGCTGCTGCATCACATGATGGGCGGGATCCGTCACCTTGTCTGGGACACCGGCACGGGGCTGGAAAAGAACAACTCGCGCAAGATCGCCTGGGCGACGCTTGTTGCGTCCGTCGCGCTGACCGTTCTGGTGTGGCTCGGCGTGTTCCTGGTGAGGAGCTGACGGCATGGCAGAGATGCGCACGCCGCTGCGAAAGGTCCGTGGGCTCGGCTCCGCCCATGAAGGCACCGCCCATTTCTGGCATCAACGCCTGACCGCGCTCGCCAACATTCCGCTTGTGCTGTTCTTCGTGGGACTGCTGGTTTGGCTGGACGGCGCCTCGTTTGCGCAGACGCGCGCCGTGCTAGGCAGCCCCTGGGTCGCGTTGCCGCTGCTGCTCGCGCTTCTCTCGATCCTCACCCATATGCGTCTGGGCATGCAGGTGATCGTCGAGGACTACGTTCACGGCGAGCTTTCCAAGCTGGCGCTCCTGATGCTGAACACCTTCTACGCGATCGCGGTGGGTGCCGCCTGCGTGTTCGCGATCCTGAAACTCGCCTTCGGAGCCTGATGGTGGCGGAGAAAAGTGCCTCGGCCGGCAGCGGCTATGCCACTGTCGATCACAAGTTCGACGTCGTCGTGGTGGGCGCCGGCGGCGCCGGCTTGCGCGCCACGCTTGGCATGGCCGAGCAGGGGCTGAAGACCGCCTGCATCACCAAGGTCTTTCCCACGCGCTCGCACACCGTTGCCGCGCAGGGGGGCATCGCCGCCTCGCTCCAGAACATGGGGCCGGATAGCTGGCAGTGGCACATGTACGACACCGTCAAGGGGTCGGACTGGCTGGGCGACGTGGACGCCATGGAATACCTCGCCCGCGAGGCGCCGGCCGCCGTCTATGAGCTGGAGCACTACGGCGTGCCCTTTTCCCGCACGGAAGAAGGCAAGATTTATCAGCGCCCCTTCGGCGGCCACATGATGAATTTCGGCGCCGGCCCGCCGGTGCAGCGCACCTGCGCCGCGGCCGACCGCACGGGGCACGCCATCCTTCACACGCTCTACGGCCAGTCGGTAAAACACCACGCGCAGTTCTTCATCGAGTATTTTGCGCTGGACCTGATCTCGGACCCGGACGGCACCGTGACCGGCGTGGTCGCCTGGAACTTGGATGACGGCACGATCCACCGCTTTGCCGCCAAGATGGTGGTGCTGGCGACCGGCGGCTACGGCCGCTCCTACTTCTCTGCAACTAGCGCCCACACCTGCACCGGCGACGGCAACGGCATGGTGGCCCGCTTGGGCCTGCCGCTTCAGGACATGGAGTTCGTGCAGTTCCACCCGACCGGCATCTACGGCGCCGGCTGCCTGATCACGGAAGGCGCACGCGGCGAGGGCGGCTACCTCGTCAACTCGGAAGGCGAGCGCTTCATGGAGCGCTACGCGCCCTCCGCCAAGGACCTAGCCAGCAGAGATGTGGTGTCCCGCTGCATGACCCTGGAAATCCGCGAAGGCCGGGGCGTGGGGCGGAACAAGGACCACATCTACCTGCACCTCGACCACCTCGACCCGGCGGTGCTGGCCGAGCGCCTGCCGGGCATCTCCGAATCCGCGCGCATCTTCGCCGGCGTCGATGTGACACGCGACCCGATCCCCGTGCTGCCGACCGTTCACTACAACATGGGCGGCATTCCCACCAATTTCTGGGGCGAGGCGCTGAACCCAACTGAAGCCGAGCCGGACCGCGTGCATCCCGGCCTGATGGCCGTGGGCGAGGCCGGCTGCGCTTCCGTCCACGGCGCCAACCGCCTCGGCTCCAACTCGCTGATCGATCTCGTGGTGTTCGGCCGCGCCGCGGCGATCCGTGCCGGCGCGGTAGTGGACCGCGAGGCAGCGGTGCCTTCGCCCGACAAGGCGTCGCTGGAGAAGATCATGGACCGCTTCGACCGCATCCGCTTCGCCGACGGCAAGACGCCGACCGCCGCCTTGCGCGAGACGATGCAGCGCACCATGCAGGAGGACGCGGCGGTGTTCCGCACGTCCGAAACGCTTAAGCAGGGCGTCAGCCGCATGACCGCGCTCTGGCGCGGCATGGCGGAAATAAAGGTGTTCGACCGCTCGATGATCTGGAACTCCGACCTCGTGGAAACGCTGGAACTGGAGAACCTGATGACCAACGCGTTGGCCACCGTCGTCTCAGCCGAGGCCCGACACGAGAGCCGAGGCGCCCACGCGCACGAGGATTTTCCGAACCGCGACGACAAGGAGTGGCGGGTGCATACGCTGTCGTGGGTAGAGCCGGACGGGCAGGTTCGCCTCGCCTACCGCCCGGTGCATACGGAACCGCTGCTGAAGGAAGCGGATGGCGGCATTTCTCTTGAAAAGATCGCGCCCAAGGCGCGTGTTTACTGATCGACCTATATCGTCTGGCGAAACCGGGACCGTCGCCGTGAACATGATCGGACACAATCGAGGACGTAGCGGTCGGATGTATGCAATCACCTTCGATCTCGACACGCAGACGCTTGAAGCCAGCTATGGCAGCCAGTCTTGGCGCAACGCCTACACCGATATCCGCAACGCTCTGCGCACGCATGGCTTCGACTGGCAGCAAGGCAGCGTCTATTTCGGCGACCAGTCGGTGAGCGCCGTCACCTGCGTGCTCGCCGCTCAGGACCTTGCCCGCCGCTTCCCCTGGTTCACGCCTTCCGTGCGCGACATGCGGATGCTGCGCATCGAGGAGAACAACGATCTGGGCCCTGCCATCGAGCAGGCCGCAAAGGTTCAGTAGAATGGTCGAACTCACCCTTCCCAAGAACTCCAAAGTTCAAGCCGGCAAGACTTGGCCGAAGCCCGACGGGGCGAAGAGGCTGACCGAGTTCCGCATCTATCGCTGGTCGCCCGACGACGGCGAGAACCCGCGGGTTGACACCTACTACGTGGACCGCGACGACTGCGGCCCGATGGTGCTCGACGCGCTGCTCTGGATCAAGAACAAGACCGATCCGACGCTGACGCTGCGCCGCTCCTGCCGCGAGGGCATCTGCGGCTCCTGCGCCATGAACATCGACGGCGGCAACACGCTGGCCTGCACCAAGGGCATGGACGCGATCGATGGGGCGATCCGCGTTTATCCGCTGCCGCACATGCCGGTGGTCAAGGACCTGGTGCCGGACCTTTCGGTGCCGTACGCGCAGCTTTCCTCGATCGAGCCCTGGCTTCAGACCGTGTCGCCGGAGCCGGCGGCGGAGTGGAAGCAAAGCCATGCCGACCGCGAGAAGCTCGACGGGCTCTACGAGTGCATCCTGTGCTTCTGCTGCCAGACCTCCTGCCCTTCCTACTGGTGGAACGGCGAGCGCTATCTCGGCCCCGCCGTGCTGCTCCAGGCCTATCGCTGGCTGATCGACAGCAGAGACGAGGCGACGGGCGAGCGGCTTGATAATCTGGAAGATCCGTTCCGCCTCTATCGCTGCCACACCATCATGAACTGCACGCAGGCCTGCCCCAAAGGGCTCAATCCCGCCAAGGCAATCGCCGAGATCAAGAAGATGATGGTGGAACGGCGGGTGTAGGTGCCGCATCCACCGTCCAGTAGGACTTCCCTATGGCCGAAGACCTTCCGATCCTTTCGCCAGCCGAGGCGCGGGTGCTCGGCTGCCTAGCTGAAAAGAAGGAACTGACGCCGGACGTTTATCCGCTGACCCTGAACAGCGTGGTCGCGGCCGCCAACCAGAAGACGGCGCGCGAGCCTGTGATGGGGCTGGACGAGGGGGAGACCCGGCGCGCGCTTTCCACGCTGGAAGCCAAGGGTTTGGTGCGCAAGATTTTTGCCTCGCGCGTCGAGCGCTACGAGCACCTGCTGCCCCAAAAGTTTTCGCTGGCGCATGCGCAGATCGCCGTGCTGGCGCTGCTTCTCCTTCGCGGACCGCAGACGGTGGGCGAACTCCTGGCGCGCGCCGAGCGGCTGACACGGCTTTCGGATGCCGAAGAGGTAAGGAGCACGCTCGACATGCTGATCGGCCGGCGCCCGCCGCTGGTCCAGGAAATCGGCCGCGGCCCCGGCCAGCGCGAGGACCGCTTCGCGCATCTGCTTTCCGGACCCGTGGAGGCCGCTCCCTCGCGCCCCGCGGCTTCCTCTTATACGGCGGCTCCCGCAAGCTCCGCGCCGTCCAGGGCCGACCTCGAAGCGCGGGTGGAGGCGCTGGAACGGCAAGTTGCCGAGCTTCAGGAGCAGTTGAAGATCCTCGTCGGCTGATGCCTGCACTGTCGCGAGCGTGATTTGCTTCATTCCCGTCCGTCAGGCTAATCCAGCCGAAAGTCTTTGATGGAACGTGCCATGCGCCGGTTTTTCGCCCTTGTCGCCTCGGTTTCGCTTCTGACGGGCAGCCTCGTCGTGGCGTCCGGCGCGGCGACCAAATCTGCCATCTTCGCCGGCGGCTGCTTCTGGTGCGTGGAGTCCGACTTCGACCACGTGCCGGGCGTTCTTTCCACCACGTCGGGCTATATCGGCGGCGAGAACGACAACCCGACCTACGAGAACCATCCCGGCCACCGGGAGGCGGTGAAGATCGACTACGACGACACGAAGACGACCTACGGCAAGCTGCTCGACGCCTACTGGCACTCGGTCGATCCGACCGATGCGGGCGGGCAGTTCTGCGACCGCGGCCACTCTTATACCACGGCGATCTACGCGCTGGACGATGCGGATTTGAAGGCGGCCGAAGCCTCGAAGGCAACGGTAGCGGCGGCCCTGAAGCAGTCAGTCGCCACGGAAATCGTCAAGGCGCCGACCTTCTGGTCGGCAGAGGACTACCATCAGGACTTCTACAACAAGAGTTCCGTCCGCTATAAGTACTACCGCTACTCCTGCGGGCGGGACGCACGGGTCGATGAGGTCTGGGGCGACAGCGCCCGCGAAGGCATCCTGGCGCACTGAATCAAAGCTATCAGCGGCTGTGGCGCCATTCCACAGGCGCCGGCCATGGAAGAGGGCGCCCGCCGCTGCCGACGGGCGCCCATCGCAGTTCTGGGACGGAAGATCAGGCGAGGCTAGCGTCCAGCGAAACCTCGATCGCGCCGAGCGCCTTGGAGACCGGGCACTCGCCCTTGGCCTTGTTCGCCAGTTCCTGGAACTTGGCGTCGTCGATGCCGGGCACGCTGCCCTTCAGCGTGATGGCGCTTTTGGTGATGCCGGTGCCGGGGATCAGCGTCACCACGGCCTTGGCGTCGAGCGAGTCGGCCGGCGTGCCGTTCTCCGCCAGGAAGTGCGAAAGCTGCATGGCGAAGCAGCCGGCATGCGCCGCCGCGATCAGCTCTTCCGGGTTGGTGCCGGCCGAACCCGCCTCGTCCTCGAAGCGGCTCTTGAACGAATAGGGCAGGGACTTCAGCGCGCCGCTCTGGCTGTCGAGCGTGCCCTTGCCGTCCCTCAGTCCACCCTTCCAGATTGCAGTTGCATGACGGTCCATGTGCAAATCTCCTTGGGAAAAATCCGAAGCGCGGCCAGCTTCAGGCCAGCGCCAGCGCGCGATATAGGGCTGAGCGGCGAGGAGGAAACCGCCGCGTCAGATCGGTTCGCCCTTGAGCAGGCGCGGCGCGTCTGCGGAAAGGCCCGCCGCCTGCCCGATGAAGAAATCCTTGAGCCGCGGCATGCGGTCCACCAGCCCAAGCCCCAGGTCGCGCAGAGCGCGTAGGGGGGAAAAGTCGTTGGAAAACAGCCGGTTCAAGGCATCGGTGGTGAATCCAAGCTGAAGCGTGTCCCAACGCCGCCAGCGCTCGTATTCCCCCAACACGTCGAGGCTGCCTATGTCGCGGCCGAGCCGGTCTGCGTCCACCACCACCTCTGCCAGCGCGGCCGCATCCTTGAAGCCGAGGTTGAGGCCCTGGCCGGCGATGGGGTGGATGCCGTGGGCTGCGTCGCCCGCCAGGGCGAAGCGCGGACGCACGAAATCGCGCGCGAGCAGGAGCGACAGAGGCCAGGCGCGCGGCCTTCCTTCGACGCGGATTTCGCCCAGTTTCAGCCCGAATCGTTCCTCCAATTCGGCTTCAAACAAGAGTTCATCGCTGGCCGCCAGCCGCTCGGCATCCTCCGTTTTTTCCGTCCAGACGATGGAGGAGCGGTTGCCTGTTTCGTCGGGCTTCAGCGGCAGGATGGCAAAAGGGCCGGCGGGCAGGAAATGCTCTTCCGCGCGTCCCTCGTGCGGCCGCTCGTGGCGCACGGTGCAGACGATGCCGGACTGGCCGTAGTCCCAGCGCAGCGTGCGGATTCCGGCGTGGCCGCGCAGGCGCGAGTTCACGCCGTCGGCGGCGATCAGCAGGCGCGCTCCTGCCGCCGTTCCATCGGCAAGGCGCACGGAAACGCCGGCCTCGTCCGCCGAAAACCCTTCGACGCCGGTGCCCTGCCGGATCTGGACGCCGAGCGTTTCCGCGCGGGCGCGCAGGGCGCCCGTGAGCACCGTGTTGGAAACCATGTGCGCGAAGGGCTCGCCGGGGCCGACCGTGCCGTCGAAGGTGAGAAAGACCGGGCGGACGGGATCGGCCCGGCGCGAGTCCGTAACGATCATCTCGGTGATCGGCTGGGCTTGGGCTTCGATTTCCGCCCAGCAGCCGAGTTCGCGCAGCATGCGCGCCGCCGCCGCGGCGATTGCCGAAGCGCGAGTGTCGCGCGCGGACGCACTGGGCGGCGCGGGGTCCACGATGAGCACGCGCAACGCCGGCCGCGCGGCGGCGATCGCGACGGCGGTCGCCAGCCCGACATAGCCGGCTCCCGCGATCACCACGTCGAAGCGGTCTTTTTCCTGCTCTGCCATGTTCCCGGTTCTCCTTGGGGTCCGCCTTCTCTCAGCCGGAAGCACGGAACTCCTGTCGCTTGACTTCGCTTCCTTCCATCTGCTGCAACGCAGAAGAAGCAGGGGAACGGGAAAAAAGAATGTCCGATCCGATGGCCGCGCTTCTCGCCATTCTCGACCTGGAAACGCTGGAGCGCAACCTGTTCCGGGGCCGCAGCCCGCAATCGGCCTGGCAGCGCGTGTTCGGCGGGCAGGTCATCGCGCAAGCGCTTGTGGCGGCAGGTCGCACGGTGGCGGCTGACCGCTTCGTGCACTCCCTGCACGGCACTTTTATGCGGCCAGGCGACGTTTCCGTGCCGATCGTCTATGAGGTAGCGACCCCGCGCGACGGCGGCTCGTTCTCCACGCGCCATGTTTCCGCGATCCAGCACGGCGCGGCGATCTTTTCGCTCACCGCCTCGTTCCAGGTGGACGAGCCGGGGCTGGAGCACCAAGCCGCGATGCCCGCGAACTTGCCCTTGCCGGAAATGCTACCCGGCCAGGCTGAGATGGTGGAGCGCATGGGCGACGCGGTGCCGGAGCCGATCCGCCGCTATTTTGCGCGACCGCGCCCGTTCGAGATCCGGCCGCTGGCGCTCGACCACTATTTCAGCGACGCCAAGCTGGACGCGCGCCAGGATGTCTGGGTGCGCGCCTCCGGTCCCGTGCCGGCCGACCGAAAACTCCAGGCGGCGGTTCTGGCCTACCTCAGCGACATGACGCTCCTGGACACGGCGACCTTCGCACATGGACGCGGCGTGTTCGACCCCGCGATCCAGGCGGCCTCGCTCGACCACGCCATGTGGTTCCATCGCCCCGATCCGCTCGACGGCTGGCTGCTTTACACGCAGGACAGTCCTTCGGCCTCCGGGGCGCGCGGCTTTACCCGCGGCATGATCTTTTCGGCCGCAGGCACGCTGATCGCTTCCACGGCGCAGGAAGGCTTGATCCGCCTGCGCGGCAGGCACGGCAACCCCGCAACGGGAGCATCTGCCTAGAAAACAGGCAGTGGTTTGCTGCACTGCGAAACGGCCTCGCCGTCAAACGGTGGCAGAGGTTAATAAATCCTTCTTTTTGCACGCTTTGGCGCTGGTTGGCACGAAGCTTGAATGGGCTTTGGCAGCCCCTTGCCGCGCTCGGTCCGGGAAGGGCGTGCCACGCGCGGGGCGCCGTGCGCAGATGAGAGGGTTTGAACTGAATGAAGATCGTGATGGCCATCATCAAGCCATTCAAGCTCGACGAGGTGCGTGAAGCGCTGACCTCTGTGGGCATCCAGGGCCTGACCGTCAGCGAGGTCAAAGGCTATGGCCGGCAGAAGGGGCATACGGAAATCTACCGCGGCGCTGAATACGCGGTCTCCTTCCTGCCGAAAATCAAGATCGAGGTCGCAGTTTCCTCCGACATGGTGGACCGCACCGTGGAAGCGATCTCGTCCACGGCCAAGACCGGCCAGATCGGCGACGGCAAGATCTTTGTCTTTGCCATCGAGCAGGCCGTGCGCATCCGCACGGGCGAAACCGACGGCGACGCGCTCTGAGCATTCTGCAGCCGAGCGGGTCCGCTCGGCGTCGCGAGAATGCTCCTAAAACAAAGACATAGAGCGGTTTGAACATCATGGAGAACAAGATGGACTCTTCTTCCCGTCTCGCGCGTGCGGCGCGGACAGCCCTTCTGGGCACATTGCTTGCCGGCGCGCTGGGCACGGTTGCCGCCTTCGCGCAGGACACGGCGGCGCCGGCCGGCGTTGCCGCAGGCACCCAAACTGCGGCGCCGGCCGCCGCCGCGATGACCGTGGACAAGGGCGACACGACCTGGATGCTGGTATCCACCGTGCTCGTGCTGCTGATGACCGTTCCCGGCCTCGCCCTCTTCTATGGCGGCCTGGTGCGCGCCAAGAACATGCTCTCGGTGCTGATGCAGGTCTTCACGATCACTGCCGTGATCATGATCGTGTGGGTGTTCTACGGCTACAGCTTGGCCTTTACCCCCGGCAACGCCTTCGTCGGCGGCCTTTCCAAGATGTTCCTGTCGGGCGTGGTCGATCCCAACGCCATGGCGGAGACGTTCTCTAAGGGCGTCGCGCTCCCTGAGATGGTCTTCACCTGCTTCCAGATGACCTTCGCGGCAATTACGCCCGGCCTCATCGTGGGCGCCTTTGCCGAGCGCATCAAGTTTTCAGCGGTGGTGCTCTTCTCGATCCTCTGGGTCACCTTCGTGTATTGCCCGATCGCCCACATGGTGTGGTTCTGGGGCGGTCCCTCCGCTGCCTCGGACCCGACCGGCCTGATCTTCTCCTTCGGCGCGATCGACTTCGCGGGCGGCACGGTGGTGCACATCAACGCCGGCATCGCGGGCCTCGTCGGCGCGCTGATGATCGGCAAGCGCATCGGCTACAAGCGCGACGTGATGGCGCCCCACTCGATGGTGATGACGATGATCGGCGCTTCGCTGCTCTGGGTCGGCTGGTTCGGCTTCAACGCCGGCTCCAACCTGGAAGCGAACTTCTACGCCGTGCTCGCCATGATGAACACCTTCGTGGCGACCGCTGCCGCCGCCGCGACCTGGATCGTGCTGGAAGCCGCGCTGCGCGGCAAGGCTTCCATGCTGGGCGCCGCCTCCGGGGCCGTCGCCGGCCTCGTGGCGGTGACGCCTGCGGCGGGCTATGCCGGCCCGATGGGCGCCATCGTGCTCGGCATCGTGGCGACCGCGATCTGCTACTTCTTCGTGTCCGTCGTGAAGAACCGCTTCAACTATGACGACGCGCTCGACGTCTTCGGTATCCACTGCGTCGGCGGCATCATCGGCGCGCTGGGCACCGGCATCCTCGTCAATCCGGCGCTGGGCGGCACCGGCATCGTCGATTACCTGTCGCCGGACCTCGCGGCAGGCTATGCCGGCACCGCGACGCAGGTCTGGGCTCAAGCGAAGGGCGTGCTCGTGACGCTGGCCTGGTCGGGCATCGGCTCGGCGATCCTTTACAAGATCGTCGATCTCGTCGTCGGCCTGCGCCCCTCGGCGGAAACCGAGAGCCAGGGCCTCGACATCACCTCGCACGGCGAAGTCGCGTATCACGCCTAGCCCGCAACGCCTCGCATACCGCAACGTAGGGAGGCCTGGCGATGCCAGGCCTCTTTCCTTTTCCGGAGCGTCCATCAGGGCGGACGCAGCTTTTCCAGCGCGAGCCTAGAGCATCGGACGGTTAATCGCACGCAGTCTGCCGGCCGGGGGCGGGCGCAGGCTTTGTTGTTGGCCTCGGCCGGGCAACAGCCCGACGCTCGCCCACCGCCTAGCCTGCATCCCACCCCCAACCACCAGCCTGCATCCGATTAATCGTCCGATGCTCTAAAGAAACTGTTTCCTTAAAACGATATTCGGCAGTGCGGCCTCGCTATCATTTGCTATAGTCTGCGGCGCGGCGGACCTTGAGCGTCCAGCCGAGGGGCCGGCGCGGGCTCTCAGGCAACACTTCGCCCGCGCCGGTCTTTTCCGGCCGCATTGTTCTCCGGCAACGGCAGGCTATCTTGGAGTGCGGGCCGCGGGACCGGCTCTCTCCCTGCTTGCCCTCCTTGAGTTGATCGACCGGAGTTCCCTTCGCGCATGCCTCACGACACGCCCCTTATCGCCACGATCGTCGCGGGTCTGGGGCTTGCCTTCGTGTTCGGCGCGATCGCCCAGCGCCTGCGCATCCAGCCGCTCGTCGGCTACCTGCTCGCCGGCATCCTGGTCGGGCCGCACACGCCGGGCTTCGTCGCCAGCCAGGAACTCGCGCCGGAGCTAGCCGAGATCGGCGTGATCCTCCTGATGTTCGGCGTCGGCCTGCATTTCTCCCTGAAGGACCTGTTGTCCGTGCGCGCCATCGCGGTGCCGGGCGCCATCGTGCAGATCGCGTTCGCCACCGCGCTCGGCGCCGGCTTTGCACACCTCATGGGCTGGAGCTTTGCCGGCGGGCTGGTGTTCGGCCTGGCGCTGTCGGTCGCCTCCACCGTGGTGCTGTTGCGCGCGCTGGCCGAGCGGCGGCTGGTGGAAACGGAAAAAGGCCGCATCGCCGTCGGTTGGCTGATCGTCGAAGACCTCGCGATGGTGCTGGCGCTGGTGCTGCTTCCCGCGCTTTCCGGCATCCTGTCGGGGGACAACGCCTCGGCGGTTCCCGTTTCGACCCCGTTCGGCAGCGGCGTGCTGGCGGTGGTCGGCTGGACCTTGCTCCAGGTCGCCGTGTTCGTCGTGCTGATGCTGGTGGTGGGGCGGCGCGTCATCCCCTGGCTGCTCCACTACATCGCGCACACCGGCTCGCGCGAGCTGTTCCGGCTGGGCGTCCTCGCCATTGCGCTCGGCGTCGCCTATGGCGCAGCAAAACTGTTCGGCGTTTCATTGGCGCTCGGCGCCTTTTTCGCCGGCATGGTGCTGGCCGAATCCGAGCTGTCGCACCGCGCTGCGGAAGAGACGCTGCCCTTCCGCGACGCTTTTGCCGTGTTGTTCTTCGTGTCGGTCGGCATGCTGTTCGACCCGACGAGCCTCGTCAGCGAGTTCGGGCCGATCCTGGTCACGCTGTTGATCATCGTGATCGGCAAGTCGGTGGCCGCGCTGCTGATCGTGCTGGCTTTCCGCCACCCCTTGAGCACCGCGCTGATCATCTCCGCCAGCCTGGCGCAGATCGGCGAGTTTTCCTTTATCCTGGCCGAGCTTGGCGTCGGTTTGGGCGTCCTGCCGGAACAGGGCCGCACCTTGATCCTGGCCGGCGCGATCCTTTCCATCCTGCTCAACCCGCTGGTGTTCTTGGCTGTCGAGCGCCTGCAAGCGCGCGCCGAGCGCCGCCGCGGGGAAGGCCCTGGCATGGCCGGCGCCGCGGCCGCGGTCGAGGCGCAGCCAGCCGGGAACGAGCCGGCGCGCACCGGGCTTGCCCAGCACACGATCCTGGTCGGCTTCGGCCGGGTCGGCAGCCTCGTGGGCCAAGCCCTCAGCGAGCAGAATCTTCCATTCCTGGTGATCGAGGACGCCGACAAGCGCTTGGGCGAACTGCATGCGCAGAAGATCGAGGCGATAAACGGCAATGCGGCGAGCGCCCCGGTTCTCTTGGCCGCGAACCCCGCCGGCGCCAGGCGCCTGGTGCTCGCCATCCCCAACGTGTTCGAATCGGGCCAAGTGATCGAGCAGGCGCGGCGCGCCAACCCCAGGCTGGAAGTGATCGCCCGCGCGCATTCCGATGCCGAGGTCCAGCATCTGCGCGCGCTCGGCGCCGACGAGGTCATCATGGGCGAGCGCGAGATCGCGCGCGGCATCGTCGATTACATCACGAACGGGACCGGCGAATTGGCACCGCCGGCCGAAGCTGCGGCGCTGTCTGACGAGCCGCAGCCGCTCGCGGAAATGGAAATGCTGCCGGAGGAAGCGCTCAATGCTTCCGATCGGCCGGTGCCTCTAGAGCATCCCGAAAACGGACCGGCAGAAACTAAGACATAGACTTGTAAACGCCCGATGTCCGAGAAGGATGGGAGGGGACGGTTGCCATCAAGCTTTGTCAAGCCGCTCTATCAGAGCATGAAGCTCCGAACCGAATATACGGATCAACTCATAAAGCAAATTGGCCTTCAATCGTCTGAGGTCCTCTCCCCCAATGCCATGCTCGACAGCGGCATCGATATCAAACTGTGCTCCCCAAAGGAGCCAGAGAAGCCGGTAGTTTGTTTTGTGATCCGACGAGAGACTGAGTTTTCGGATAAGCGCCATAAGACAGGCGCTTGCATCTGGATCGAAATCACCAGAGCGAAGCTTGAGGAAGAAGCCATCGGGCAGTTCGTAGCCGCGCTCGAAAAAAGCGTCTAGCGTCTCATCCGCCGTCATCCCAGCCGCGCTACCAGTGGAGGCAGACGTTGTAAAATCAACAGCCGCTAAGGATTGGGAACAGACCTCTGTTTTGAGTATAGGTCCCATGGACAAGGAACCCAAAGCGCTCGCCGTATAGCCTGACTCAACGGGCTTGCGCCGAGAGCGGGTCCGGAGCGCCGCCCGCGGCTGTCATGCCTGGCATCCCCGCAAGCGTCTTGACCCGGCCTTCGGCCAGCGGCTGCCCGCTCATGCGCCCAGCCGGCACGAAGGAGATGCCTTCGCGCCCCAACTGGAAGCTGGCATGGCGGGCATCCGGCGAGGCGCTGAGCCAGACCTGCGCGCTTTGCCCGAAGCCGCCGATGCGCTCCGCCGCGCCGTCCTCGCGCACGCCCCAGAGCGAAAGCTGCTCGTTGGGGCCGAGCGCCCAGCCGCCCAGCAGCAGGAGGCGCAGCCGGCCTTCCCCGTGCACCTCCACGATCGCGCAGGGGCCGACGAGGGGGGATTCAAGCACCGCAGCCGCCAGCGGCGCGCTCGCGCGGCGAAATCCGCCGCGGAGGAAGCGCAGGGCGGCGCGTGCCGCTTTGCGCCAGGAAAAGCTTGTCGCTGCCGCTTCGAGGCTGCGCCTCGGCTCCGTCTGGCCGGCCACGACCAGGGGCGAAGGCCGCGCAAGCGCCTCGGCCAGCTTGGCGCCTTGCATATGGGGCAGGGCGGCGAGGCGCGCGGCCAGGCCGGCCCACATAGCTTCCGCCGCCGCTGCCCTGGCCGGATCGCCGCGCCCGCTGCTGAAATAGCGCATGCGCTCCGCCACCGCGACCACCGCGGCGCGAAACCGCGCATCGGTTTCCAGGTCGCGCTCGGCGCGCTCGCGCTCCCGGTCGTTCATGCGGCCCAGCACATACTCGCCGGCCCGCGCCATCCGCTCCGCGTCGCTGACCATGCTTTCTCCTTACCAGTGAGGCGGCCGTGCGGCTGCCGCCGGAGGCAGCGCTTCTTCCAGGGACAGAAAACGCTCGGACAGCAATGTCACCTGCCGCCGGAGGCGCTCGATCCCCTTCCACTGCTCGGCGATCTCGCCCGACAGGTCCTCGATCACCCGTTCCTGCTCGGCCGCGCGCATCTCCAGCGCCATCAGCCGGTCGGGATCACCGTCCATCGCTTCCACCCCTTTGCGGTTTTCCGTCGAGCTTTGGGCCGGCGAACCGCCGCCTCCAGAAACCCGACGCGCCCGCGATGGGAGAAATTGACAACCCGGCTGCGATTTGTCGAGAGTGGCTCGCGACCCGCGTGTGCGCAAATCCAACAAGCCGGCGCTTTTGCGGCGGAAATCTGAAGTCTGGGGTCTTGCGTTCATGGCGGAAGCGGCGATCGAACTGAAGGGCATCAACAAGCGGTTCGGGCTGGTGCACGCCAACCGCGACATCGACCTGATCGTCGAAAAAGGCACCATCCACGGGGTCATCGGCGAGAACGGAGCGGGAAAATCGACGCTGATGTCGATTCTCTACGGCTTCTACCAGGCCGACAGCGGCGAAATCCTCGCCAGCGGCAAACCGGCCAACATCCTGACGCCGAACGACGCGATCACTGCGGGCATCGGCATGGTGCACCAGCATTTCATGCTCGTGCAGAACTTCTCCGTTCTCGAAAATGTGATGCTGGGCGCCGAAGGCGAGGCGCTTTTGCGCGGCGGAATAGCCAAGGCGCGGGCCGAGTTGAAGCGGCTGGAGCGCGAATACGGGCTGGAGGTGGACCCCGACGCGATCGTCGAGGAGCTTCCCGTCGGCTTGCAGCAGCGGGTGGAAATCCTGAAGGCGCTCTACCGCGGCGCCGACATCCTCATTCTCGACGAGCCGACCGGCGTGCTGACGCCGCCGGAAGCCGACCACCTGTTCCGCA
>CAXTCF010000056.1:0-22307 GCA_964242945.1 uncultured Rhizobiaceae bacterium
GCCGCCCCCCGCCGCTCCAACGCCGTCCCCCGCATCCACGGACTTCCCCACGGCGCCTGAGACGCAGGTGGCGGCGCTGCCGCCGGCGGCGCCCGCCGCGAACGCGCCGGACGTCACGGCCGGCAACGTGGCCGGCGTGTGGAGCGCTTCGGTCGCCGGCCAGAACTGCAAGGTGGCGACGCCGCAGACCAAGTTCGGCCAGGGTTTTCGCGCCGGTCCCCTGCATTGCCCGGCGCCGCTTGACGGCGTGAAGTCGTGGAACGTGGCGGGCAAGCAGCTGACGCTCTACGACGCGAATGGCGGCCAGATCGCCAGCCTCTACTCGTCCGGCGCCGGCAAGTTCGACGGCCAGACCGCCAGCGGCCAGCCGATCTCGCTTTCGCGCTAACTCCTTCAACCTTTCGCGCCGTCTGTTCCTATGCCGGACTCCGTCAGGACGCGGCTCGCCGCGCTGGTGGGAGAAGGCAAGCTCCAGCCCGACCCTTTCCAGGCCCAAGCGGCCGAAGCGCTCGACCGCGTCCGGTACGACATCGTCCACGACCAGCCGGCTCGAAAATCGGGCGCGCTGGGCTGGCTGCTGGCTAAAGGCCGCGCTAAGCGAGAGGGGCCGCCCGGGCTCTATCTCCACGGCGGCGTGGGGCGCGGCAAGACCATGCTGATGGACCTGTTCTTCGCCGCCGTGCCGGTGGCGGAAAAGCGCCGCGTTCACTTGCAAGACTTCATGGCGGACGTCCACGACCGCATCATCCGCCAGCGCGAAGCGCGCAAGCGCGGCGAAACGGGCGAGG
This sequence comes from uncultured Rhizobiaceae bacterium, assembly GCA_964242945.1. Classification (GTDB taxonomy): domain Bacteria; phylum Pseudomonadota; class Alphaproteobacteria; order Rhizobiales; family Rhizobiaceae; genus Mesorhizobium_B. The sequence goes on from CAXTCF010000056.1 coordinate 789, forward strand.
ACGACCCGATCCCGCCGGTGGCGAAGGCTCTCGGCCGGGAGGCCTGGGTGCTCTGCTTCGACGAGTTCTCCGTGACCGACATCGCCGATGCGATGATCCTGTCGCGGCTGTTCTCCGCCCTGTTTGCGGAAGGCGTCGTGCTGGTCGCGACCTCCAACGCCGCCCCCGCGGACCTCTACCGCGATGGGCTGAACCGCGCGCTCTTTCTGCCCTTCATCGCGCTCCTGCAAAGCCGCTGCATCGTCCTGGCGCTCGACGGCCCGCGGGACTACCGGCAGCGGCGCCTTGCAGGCATGCCGGTCTATCTGACGCCGCTGGGATCGGATGCCGACAGCGCGATGAACGAGGCCTGGAGCGCCGCCACCGCAGGTCAGGCCGTGCATCCGGCCGCACTCGCCGTGATGGGCCGCACTTTGCCGGTGCCCCGCGCGGCAGGCAGCGCTGCCCGCTTCACCTTCGCCGAACTCTGCGGCGCTCCGCGCGGCGCTCGCGACTTCCTTGCCCTGGCTGACCGCTTCTCCACGGTCTTCATCGACCACGTGCCCGTCCTCGAAGAGGCGCAGCGCAACGAGGCCAAGCGCTTCATTCTCCTGATCGACACGCTCTACGACCGGCATGTCAGACTCTTCGTCAGCGCCGCAGCCGCGCCGGAGGCGCTGTATCGCGGCCAGTCCGGCGCGGAAGTCTTCGAGTGGGCGCGTACCGCTTCCCGGCTTGCGGAGATGCAGGGGCAAGCGTGGGCTGAGGCCTGCATCTTGCGGAACCAAGACGCTAATTCTTGAAAGCACGATCGCCGTTTTGACGTTAACGTCAATGACAATGCATCTAACCGATTGAAATAGCTAGGCTTGAAATAACCAGTTGAAGTCAGCTGGACCGAGGTTTATTCAAGCGGCCCTTTCGCCTCTCCCTTGTGAGTGCTCCCCCAGCACTCCTGACGGGCTTAGCTTTCCATCCAAGGACTACCCGCCATGGCCCGTTCCAAAATCGCGCTGATCGGCTCCGGCATGATCGGCGGTACGCTGGCTCACCTGATCGGGCTCAAGGAACTCGGCGACGTCGTGCTGTTCGACATCGCGGAAGGCATCCCTCAGGGCAAGGGGCTGGACATCGCGCAAAGCTCTCCCGTCGAGGGCTTCGACGCCAAGCTGAAGGGCGTCAACGACTATGCCGGCATCGAGGGCGCCGATGTCTGCATCGTCACGGCCGGCGTGCCGCGCAAGCCCGGCATGAGCCGCGACGACCTGCTCGGCATCAACCTCAAGGTGATGGAGCAGGTGGGCGCTGGCATCAAGCAGTATGCGCCGAACGCTTTCGTGATCTGCATCACCAACCCGCTCGACGCGATGGTCTGGGCGCTGCAAAAGTTCTCCGGCCTGCCCGCCTCGCATGTCGTCGGCATGGCCGGCGTGCTCGACTCCGCGCGCTTCCGCCTGTTCCTGGCGGAGGAGTTCGGCGTTTCGGTGGAGGATGTGTCCGCCATGACGCTGGGCGGCCACGGCGACGACATGGTGCCGCTCGTCCGCTACTCCACCGTTGCCGGCATTCCGCTGCCCGACCTCGTGGCGATGGGCTGGACCAGCCAGGAGAAGCTCGACGCCATCGTGGAGCGCACGCGCAAAGGCGGCGGCGAGATCGTCGGGCTGCTCAAAACCGGCTCGGCCTTCTACGCGCCGGCGGCTTCGGGCGTGGCGATGGCCGAAAGCTATCTCAAGGACAAGAAGCGCGTGCTGCCCTGCGCGGCCTATCTCTCTGGTGAGTATGGCGTTTCCGACACCTATGTCGGCGTTCCCGTGGTGATCGGGGCCGGCGGCGTGGAGCGCATCGTGGAGATCGCCTTCAATGATGAGGAGGGGGCGATGTTCGAGAAGTCGGTTGCCGCCGTGAAGGGGCTTTGCGACGCCTGCAAGACCATCGCGCCGGCGCTCGGCTGAGGCGGCAGGCAAGATGGCGGCGCTCCCGATCTATCCCGCCGCGGTGGCTGGTCTCCTCTGCGGGACCCTCGGCCTGCCGGCCGTAGGACATGCGGCGGAAAGCGCCTACACCGACCTCGACATCGATGCCTGCACGGTTTTGTCCAGGCAGGAAGAAGAGGGCGGCAGCGTTGAGATGAGATGTCCCGGCTATCGCGACGTGCCGGTCTTCTTCAGCGAAGGGGATCTGCGCGCCGACGTGGATTTCGGCGCATCGGACGGGGTGTTCTCGACTTTTGGCGCTTTCAACAACATCGCCGGCAAGATCGAGTGGCGGCATGCCGCGGGCAAGCCTTTTGCCGCGATCCTGCGCTACAACATTTCGACCGGCACAAACGAGGGAGCAAAGGGCGACGTTCTCCTCGTAGCCAAGGTCGGCCGCAAAGGCGCGCCGGGCTGCCCGGTTGCGGTGGTCGATGTGTCCACCGTCCAGCAGGCGAACGGGGTCGCCCGCGGCGCGGCGGCGCTCGCGCCCAAATTCGATTGCAAGACCGACAAGCCGATCGCCATCGGCGCCGCGAACAGCCTCGCCGAGACCTTCACGCAAGCCGTGGCCGAAGGCGAATGATGATCCTTCCGCAGAATCACGAGACGTCAGCATGAACATCCACGAGCATCAGGGCAAGGAACTGCTGCGCGGCTACGGCGTGCCGGTGGCCGAAGGCGTGGCGATCTTCAGGCAAGAGGACGCCGCGGAAGCCGCCCGCTCGCTGCCCGGCCCGCTTTACGTCGTGAAGAGCCAGATCCACGCCGGCGGGCGCGGCAAAGGCCGCTTCAAGGAACTTTCTCCCGATGCCAAGGGCGGCGTGCGGCTCGCGCGTTCGGTCGAGGAAGTCATCTCCAACGTTGCCGAGATGCTGGGCAACACGCTTGTCACCAAGCAGACCGGCCCCGCCGGGCGCCAAGTCAATCGCCTCTACATCGAGGATGGCGCCGACATTGACCGTGAGCTTTACCTCTCGATCCTGGTGGACCGCTCGATCGGCAAGATCGCCTTTATCGCTTCGACCGAGGGCGGCATGGACATCGAGCAGGTCGCCCACGACACGCCGGAGAAAATCGTCACCGTAGCCGTCGATCCGGAAACCGGCGTCGGGGCTGATGAAGTTGCCAGTCTGGTGGAAGCCTACCGCCTGGAAGGTGCGGCAGCGGACGACGCCAAGACGCTGTTCCCCGCGCTCTACAAGGCTTTTGTCGAAACCGACATGAGCCTGCTCGAAGTCAACCCGCTGATCGTCATGGAGAACGGCCGGCTGCGCGTGCTCGACGCAAAAATCTCCTTCGACAACAACGCCCTCTTCCGCCATCCGGAACTCTCGGACCTGCGCGATACCTCGGAGGAAGACGCCAAGGAGATCGAGGCTTCCAAATACGACCTCGCCTATGTCGCGCTGGACGGCAACATCGGCTGCATGGTCAACGGCGCCGGCCTCGCCATGGCGACGATGGACATCATAAAACTCTACGGCGCCGAGCCCGCCAATTTTCTGGACGTCGGCGGCGGCGCGTCGAAGGAGAAGGTCACGGCCGCCTTCAAGATCATCACCGCCGACCCTGCGGTGAAGGGCATCCTGGTCAACATCTTCGGCGGCATCATGAAGTGCGACGTGATCGCGGAGGGCGTGGTCGCTGCGGTGAAGGAAGTCGGACTTCAGGTGCCGCTGGTGGTGCGGTTGGAAGGGACGAATGTCGAGTTGGGCAAGAAGATCCTGGCCGAGTCCGGTTTGAACGTCGTGCCGGCCGACGACCTGGACGATGCGGCGAAGAAGATCGTGGCGGCGGTGAAGGGACAATGATCGCCAGCGATCATATGGACACGCTCCAGCCAGCTTGTTATAGAAAAAGAGGTTTTTCGATAACAAGGCGCACTGATCATCCCGTTAGTATGGAAAACGCAACTAAGCCGCTCCCTGGCCAGCGCGCGGGACGCTACGTCCAACAGCAGGCGGATTACAAAGCCTTCCTCCCCGCGCCTTTGCCTCCGCAGCCGTCCCTCCGGATGGACGAAGAACTTACGCGGCTCCTTTCGGACGCCGACCGCGCTCTGGGTCGATTGGATGGCGTCACCCAGACCTTGCCGGATACGAATCTCTTCCTTCTGATGTATGTGCGCAAGGAGGCACTGTACTCCAGCCAGATCGAAGGCACTCAAGCCTCGCTTGATGACCTGCTGGCCTATGAGGACGATCTTCAAAGCGCGACGAATCCCCATGATGTGGAAGAGGTCGTCAACTATGTCGCTGCGATCAACTATGGGCTGAAGAGGCTGGACGAGCTTCCCGTATCGTTGCGCCTGATCCGGGAACTGCATCAGCGGCTGATGCAAGGGGTGCGGGGACAGCATAAGACGCCTGGCCAATTCCGCACCTCTCAGAACTGGATCGGCGCGGCAGGAAGCACGCTTCGAGATGCCTTGTTCGTTCCGCCCCCGCCGCACATGCTCGTGGACGTCTTGGGCGAGTTGGAATTGTTCCTGCACACGGAAACCAACCTCCCGATCCTGGTCCAGATCGGAATGGCGCATGTTCAGTTCGAGACGATCCATCCGTTCCTCGACGGCAACGGGCGCCTTGGCCGTCTGCTCATAACCTTCCTGCTGTGCGAGAAGGGAGTCCTTGCGCAGCCTGCCCTTTATCTCTCGCACTTCTTCAAGCTGCATCGCTCCGAATACTACCAGCGCCTCCAGGATGTGCGGGACAAAGGGGATTGGGAAGCCTGGACGAAGTTCTTCCTGCGAGGCGTGAGGGATGTCGCGCGGGAAGCGGCATCTACCGCCTCGAAGATCGCCTCGCAGCGTGAGAAGCATCGCGCGCTGATCAGTTCCCGCCTGTCCAACGCATCTGCGGGAAGCGCCTTCAAGCTGATCGAGCACATGCACCGTTCGCCTGTCGTTTCGGTTCAGAGTGCCTCGGATGTGATCGGGCGCACCTATGCTAATGCCAACCAACTAGTGCGAGGGCTGGAGAAACTCGGACTTCTCGAAGAGATAACTGGGAACTCACGTAACCGGCGCTACCGCTATTCGCCCTACATCAACCTCTTCAGAGAAGACTAACCCGTGTCCATCCTTGTCGATCGCAACACAAAAGTCCTCGTGCAAGGCCTGACCGGGAAGACCGGCACCTTCCATACGGAGCAGGCACTGGCCTATCACGGCACGCAGATGGTAGGCGGCATCAACCCCAAGAAGGGCGGGGAGATCTGGACGGGATCGAAAGGCGAGCAACTGCCGATCTTCGCAACCGTTGCGGAGGGCGTGGAGAAGACAGGCGCCAACGCTTCCGTGATCTACGTTCCGCCGGCCGGCGCGGCTGCCGCCATCCTGGAGGCGGTCGAGGCGGAGATCCCGCTGATCGTCTGCATCACCGAAGGCATCCCCGTCGCCGACATGGTCAAGGTCAAGGCGCGGCTGGACAAATCGGCCTCGCGGCTGATCGGGCCGAACTGCCCCGGCGTGCTGACGCCGGACGAGTGCAAGATCGGCATCATGCCCGGTACCATCTTCCGCAAAGGCTCGGTCGGCGTTGTTTCGCGTTCGGGAACCCTTACCTACGAGGCCGTGTTCCAGACCACCAATGCCGGCCTCGGCCAGACCACCGCGGTCGGCATCGGCGGCGATCCGGTGAAGGGGACGGAGTTCATAGACGTGCTGGAAATGTTTCTGGCTGACGATGCGACGCAGTCGATCATCATGATCGGCGAGATCGGCGGCTCGGCCGAGGAGGATGCGGCGGAGTTTTTGCGCGACGAGGCAAAAAAGGGCCGAAGCAAGCCGATGGCCGGCTTCATCGCCGGTCGCACGGCCCCGCCCGGCCGCACCATGGGCCATGCCGGCGCGGTGATCTCCGGCGGCAAAGGCGGTGCGGAAGACAAGATCACGGCGATGGAAGCCGCCGGCATCAAAGTGTCGCCCTCGCCGGCAAGGCTGGGGCAGACGCTTTTGGAAGCGATCAAGGGTTAAAAGCGAGTAGCGAATAGCGAGTAGGAATTAGTCAAAGCAGCAGCTGTGCGGAGGGAGGCAACTCTTTCCCCCATTCGCTACTCACTATTCGCTTCAACGGAGGCGGAGCCATAAGACTCCGGGCAAATAAATGGAACGACAAGACGAAGCGAACGACCGCTTTTCCCTGACCTCCTTTCTCTATGGAGGCAATGCGGACTACCTGGAGAAACTGCACGCGCAGTATCTTGCTGATCCGGCGAGCGTAAATGAGGAATGGCGCGCCTTCTTCGCGGGCATCGCGGACGATGCCGCATCTGTGAAGCAGAGCGCTGAGGGGCCTTCTTGGCAGCGCGCCAACTGGCCGTTGCAAGCCAATGGCGAACTGGTCTCCGCGCTGGATGGCGACTGGGGTCCGGGCAAGCTGGCGCCCAAAGCGGCCGGCCAAGCGGAAAAGCGCATCGAGACCAGGCTGAAGGAAACGGCGGAGGCCAGGGGCGCGCCGATCACGGAGGCTCAACTCGCGCAAGCCGCCCGCGACTCCGTGCGTGCCCTGATGATGGTGCGCGCCTTCCGCATGCGCGGCCACCTTCACGCCAATCTCGACCCGCTCGGCATTGCCGCCGCCCATCAGGAGGGGTGGGAGGACACGACGGAGCTTTCCCCCTCAAACTACGGCTTTGGCGAGGGGGATCTCGACAGAAAAATCTTCATCGACGGCGTGCTTGGCCTGCAATACGCCACCGTGCGCGAGATGCTGGACATCCTGACCCGCACCTACTGCTCCACGCTCGGCGTCGAGTTCATGCACATCTCCTCGCCCGACGAGAAGCAGTGGATCCAGGAGCGCATCGAAGGCCCGGACAAGGGCATCGATTTTTCCGCCGCCGGCAAGAAGGCGATCCTTGGCAAGCTGATCGAGGCGGAAGGTTTCGAGCAGTTCATCGACGTGAAATACAAGGGCACCAAGCGTTTCGGGCTGGACGGCGCGGAGGCGCTCATCCCCGCGCTGGAGCAGATCATCAAGAAGGGCGGGCAGCTCGGCCTCAAGGAGATCGTGCTCGGCATGGCCCATCGCGGGCGCCTCAACGTGCTCAGCCAGGTCATGCGCAAGCCGCACCGCGCCATTTTCCACGAATTCAAGGGCGGCTCGGCGGCGCCCGACGACGTGGAAGGCTCCGGCGACGTGAAGTACCACCTGGGCGCTTCTTCCGACCGCGAGTTCGACGGCAACAAGGTGCACCTGTCGCTCACCGCCAACCCCTCGCACCTGGAGATCGTCAACCCCGTCGTGATGGGCAAGGCGCGCGCCAAGCAGGACCTTCTGTTCGGGCGCATGCGCGACGAGGGCATCCCGCTGGAAGTGCGCGCCAAGGTGCTGCCGCTGCTCTTGCACGGCGACGCGGCCTTTGCCGGCCAGGGCGTGGTGGCGGAAATCCTCGGCCTGTCGGGCCTGCGCGGGCACCGCGTGGCGGGCACGCTGCATTTCATCATCAACAACCAGATCGGTTTCACCACCAACCCGCGTTTTTCCCGCTCCTCGCCCTACCCGTCGGACGTGGCGAAGATGATCGAGGCGCCGATCCTGCACGTGAACGGGGACGATCCGGAGGCGGTGGTTTATGCCGCCAAGATCGCCATCGAGTTTCGCCAGAAGTTTCACAAGCCGGTCGTGGTGGACATGTTCTGCTACCGCCGCTTCGGCCACAACGAGGGCGACGAGCCGGGCTTCACGCAGCCGCTGATGTACAAGCGCATCCGCGGCCAGAGGACCGCCGTGCAGATCTATGCGGCCAAGCTGGTGGCCGAGGGACTGGTCACGGCGGAGGAGGTGGACCGCATGAAGGCCGACTGGCGCGCCCATCTCGAATCCGAGTGGGAGGTCGGCCAGAGCTACAAGCCCAACAAGGCGGACTGGCTGGACGGCGTGTGGTCCGGCCTGCGCAAGGCCGACGCCGAGGACGAGCCCAGGCGCGGCAAGACCGCCGTGCCGGCCAAGAGCCTGCGCGAGATCGGCGCCAAGCTGACAACGGTGCCGGAAGGGTTTGAAGTCCACAAGACGATCGCGCGGTTCCTGGACAACCGCCGCCAGGCGATCGAGTCGGGCGAGGGCATCGACTGGGCCACGGCCGAAGCGCTCGCCTTCGGCTCGATCCTGCTCGAAGGCAACCCGATCCGCCTGTCCGGCCAGGACACCGAGCGCGGCACCTTCAGCCAGCGCCATTCCGTGCTCTACGACCAGACGGACGAGCGCCGCTATATCCCGCTGAACAACCTCTCCCCCGCGCAGGCCAATTACGAGGTCATCAATTCGATGCTCTCGGAAGAGGCCGTGCTGGGTTTCGAATACGGCTACAGCCTCGCCGAGCCGAAGGCGCTGACGCTGTGGGAAGCGCAGTTCGGCGATTTCGCCAACGGCGCGCAGGTGGTGTTCGACCAGTTCGTTTCCAGTGGCGAGCGCAAGTGGCTGCGCATGTCGGGCCTGGTCTGCCTGCTGCCGCACGGTTTCGAGGGGCAGGGGCCGGAGCACTCCTCCGCCAGGCTGGAGCGCTTCCTCCAGCTTTGCGCCGAAGACAACATGCAGGTGGCCAACTGCACCACGCCGTCCAACTATTTCCACATCCTGCGCCGGCAGCTGAAGCGCGACTTCCGCAAGCCGCTGATCCTGATGACGCCGAAGTCGCTGCTGCGCCACAAGCGGGCGGTCTCGACGCTGGCGGATATCTCAGGAGAGAGCACGTTCCACCGCCTGCTGTGGGACGACGCGCAGTATGGGACGGCGACTTCGACCAAGCTGGTGCGCGATGCCAAGATCCGGCGCGTCGTGCTGTGCTCCGGCAAGGTCTATTACGACCTGCTGGAAGAGCGGGAAAGGCGCGGGCTGGACGACATCTACCTGCTGCGCGTCGAGCAGCTTTACCCGTTCCCGGCCAAGGCGCTGATCACCGAGCTTTCGCGCTTCCGCAACGCGGAGATGTTCTGGTGCCAGGAGGAGCCCAAGAACATGGGCGCCTGGAGCTTCATCGACCCCTATCTCGAATGGGTGCTCGCCCATATCGAAGCCAGGCACCAGCGCGTGCGCTACACCGGCCGGCCGGCCGCGGCCTCGCCCGCCACCGGCCTGATGAGCAAGCACCAGGCGCAACTCGCCGCCTTCCTGGAAGACGCGCTCGGCGACGGCGCGCAAGCCGCCCGCCTCGCCGCGGAATAAGCGCAGACTAAGAGCAGAACGGACAAGCACGATGCCCACCGAAATCCGCGTTCCCACGCTTGGCGAGTCCGTCACGGAGGCGACCGTCGGCCGCTGGTTCAAGCAGCCGGGCGAAGCGGTGAAGGCCGACGAGCCGGTGGTGGAACTGGAAACCGACAAGGTGACGGTGGAGGTGCCCGCGCCCGCCGCCGGAACGCTTAGCGAGATCGCCGTGAAGGACGGCGAAACGGTGGGGGTCGGCGCGCTGCTGGGTTCCATCGAGGCGGGGGGCGCTGCCGCCGCCCCAGCCAAGCCTGCCCCGAAGGCCGAAGCGCCGAAAGCCGCTGCCGCTGCCCCGGCTGGGGAGAAGAAAGACGCGGTGGCGCAGGCGTCCGGTTCTGCCGGCAAGGCAAGCCTCGCGGAGGCCGAAGCCGCCACTGCCGCCACGGCGGGCGACGCCGGCAACCTCCAGCCCCGCGGCATGCCGCCGGCACCCTCCGCGGCCAAGCTGATGGCCGAGAACAACCTGTCGGTGGACGCCGTGCAGGGTTCGGGCAAGCGGGGCCAGGTGCTCAAGGGCGACGTTCTGGAAGCGCTGGGCAAAGGCATCTCGGCTGGGGCGGCGCCGGCTCAGGCGCCGTCCGCTCCCCCGGCGGCACAGCAGCCCGCGGCCCAGCCGGCCCAGGCTCGTTCTCCCTCGGCAGAGGGCGGCGAAGAGCGCGTGCGCATGACCAAGCTGCGCCAGACCATCGCGCGCCGTCTCAAGGACGCGCAGAACCAAGCTGCCATGCTGACCACCTTCAACGAGGTGGACATGAAGGCGGTGATGGACCTGCGCACCAGGTACAAGGACCTGTTCGAGAAGAAGCACGGGGTAAAACTCGGCTTCATGGGCTTCTTCACCAAGGCGGTTACGCACGCGCTGAAGGAGATCCCGGCGGTGAACGCCGAAATCGACGGCACGGACATCATCTACAAGAGCTATGCGCACATCGGCGTCGCGGTCGGCACCGACAAAGGGCTGGTCGTGCCGGTGGTGCGCAACGCCGAAGGATTAAGCATCGCCGAGATCGAGAAGGAGATCGGGCGCCTAGGGCTAGCGGCGCGCGACGGAAAACTTTCGGTCGCCGACATGCAGGGCGGCACCTTCACGATCTCCAACGGCGGCGTCTATGGCTCGCTGATGAGCACCCCGATCCTCAATGCCCCGCAGTCCGGCATCCTGGGCATGCACAAGATCCAGGAGCGCCCGGTGGTGGTCGGCGGCCAGATCGTAGTCCGTCCGATGATGTACCTGGCGCTTTCCTACGACCACCGCATCGTGGACGGCAAGGAAGCCGTGACCTTCCTGGTGCGCGTCAAGGAAAGCCTGGAAGACCCGGAGCGGCTGGTGCTGGACCTGTGATCCGCGCCTTTGTGCGGAGCGCCGGCTCAGTTCTGGCGCTTGCCGCTTTTCTGGCCGGCTGCACCGAGCCGCTGAAACTGCAAGCGTTCGACGGCGACACGCCGCACTTCTACCCCATGCGCTTCTTCGCCGGCCATGTGGTTTCAACCGGGGTGGTGGAGTCGTCCGACGGCCTGCCGACGGAAAAGGTCGAGACGGACATACGCGGCCGCCGCGAGGGCGACGTGCTGGTGATCAATCAGACCATCCGGTTCAGCCGGACGGGGAGCCAGACCCGCAGGTGGCGCCTGCGCGCTGTCGGGCCGGACGCTTACGAGGCGGCGATCAGCGACGGCGTCGGCCCCGCCCGCGGCGAGGTGCACGGCAACCTCCTCCACCTGCGCTCCGTCATCGCGCTGAAGCCTGGCAATCCCCTGTTCAACGTCCGCTTCGACCAGTGGATGCGCATGTCCCCCGACGGCAGCATGGTCAACCGGACGCGCGTGCTGAAGGCCGGCACGGTGGTCGCCTTCGTGACCGAGCATTTCCGCCGGGTTGGAGGACGCTCGCGATGACCGCGCTGTCCAAGCTGCTTGGAACGCTTGTTTTCGTTGCCATCGCGCTTGCCGCGGCGACGGCCGGAAGCCTTGCCGCTTCAAACGGCGGGCAAACGCCCGACTACCGCGACGACCGTTCCACGCCGGAAGCCGTGGTCAAGAGCCTCTACAACGCGGTCGGGCGCCAGGAATACCTGCGCGCCTGGAGCTATTTCCGCGATGGGCCGGACCGTCCGAGCTTCGAAAGCTTCGCCAAAGGCTACGAGACCACCGCGCATGTGCAGGTGAAGCTCGGCCAGTCTTTGAGCGAGGGCGCGGCCGGCTCGATTTACTATTCGGTTCCGGCCGTGGTCGAATCAACCTCCAACGCCGGCAAGACGCAGGTCTTCACGGGCTGCTACACGCTGCGCCTCGTCCAGCCGGCAGCACAGATCACGCCGGCCTTCGAGCCGATGGGCATCGTCAAGGGAGTGCTGAAGAAATCGTCTTCGCCGTTCGATAACGCATCCTGCTCCTGCTTGGGAACGCCGTGACCTGCATTGCCTGTGTCTGACCGCAGAGACTTCCATGCCGACGATAGCGATCGTTGACGGCATCCGAGTCGTGATCTTCCCGAACGATCACGATCCGCCGCACTTCCACGCAATCCTGGCTGAGCATAGGATACGCATCGAAATTCTTTCCAATCGGGTGATGGGACCCAACGGGCCGGCTTCGATGGAACGCAAGGTGTTGAGTTGGTCCGGAATGCGCAGGGCTGCCTTGATGGAAGCCTGGACGGCCATACGTGAAGGCCGAACGGCGCGGAGGATCGATTGAAGAACTTCTTTGTGGAAAGCGCGACTGCGCTGGACGACCATCACTTAAGAGTGCGGTGGACGGACGGTCTTGAAGGGGTGATCGATTTTTCCGAACTCATGGCAAAACCCTTTTTTGCTCCCCTAAGCGACTCCCGGCTTTTCCGAGATGTGCGGATCGAGGAGTACGGGCACACGATCTATTGGCTGACGGACGACGGTGCCGAGATCGACATCTGCCCCGACGTTCTGCGCGCGAAGCTGGATCCGGCGGTTGCCGCCTGGATTGCCGAACAGGAACGGCGCTGGGCTGCGAGAAACGCCGCAGAATAGGCCTGAAACGCTTCCTCTCGTTGAGACTTCCCGATGCCGACCGAATCGCTGCCGACCGAACTTCTCATCCTGGCCTTAAGCGTCCTGCTCCTGATCGTCCATGTGCTGGCGCAGGGGCAATCGGCCACGCGCGACACGGGCGTCGAATACAATGCCAGCCCGCGCGACGAGCAGAAGCCGCAGTCCGTGCTGACCGGGCGGCTCGACCGCGCCAAGTGGAATTTTCTGGAAACCTACCCTGCCTTTGCAGGCTTGGCGCTGGCGCTGGTGGTTTCAGGCCAGGCCGGGCAGTGGGGCGCCTGGGGCGCCGTGCTCTGGCTGGTTGCCCGCGTTGTCTATCTGCCGCTCTACGCCTTCGGCATCCCCGTGGTGCGCTCAGCTGTCTGGGTCGTCTCGCTGCTCGGCCTCCTCGTCATGCTGGGATCGCTGCTGTTCTGAAACGCTCGCTCTTCTCTGCATGCAAGCCTAAAAGGGCGAGGCAGGAGCGGGCAGTCCGATTCCGTGGACCTCAATCCAGGCGCTCGCGTTCTGCCCGCAAACTCTGACGCGGGACGAGCCATGGCACAACCACCCTATCTCGATCGCACGCCGCGCCCTGCCGCCAGCCGGCGGCGCGTCGTCATCATCGGGGGAGGCTTCGGCGGGCTGGCCTGCGCCCAAGCCCTGTCGGGGGCTGACGTTCATGTCACGCTCGTCGATCGGCGCAACCATCACCTGTTTCAGCCGCTGCTCTACCAGGTTTCTACGGCGGCGCTGTCTCCCGCCGACATCGCGGTGCCGATCCGCAGCGTTCTGGCAAAGGCCGGGAACGTCGATGTGGTGCTGGCCGAGGTCAACGGCGTCGATGCTTTGCTGCGCCATGTCCGGCTTGCAGACGGCGGCTACCTTCCCTTCGACCAGCTCGTTCTGGCGACAGGGTCGGTTTACAACTACTTCGCCCATCCCGAATGGGCTGCCGACGCACCCGCGCCGAAAACCATCACTGACGCGCGAACCATCCGCGCGCGCCTCCTGCAAGCCTTCGAGGACGCGGAAGGCTGCGCCGAAGAAACGCGGCGGAGCGCCCTGCTGACGGTTGTCGTCGTCGGCGGCGGGCCGACGGGCGTCGAGATGGCGGGAACGGTGGCCGAACTGGCCCGCTACACGCTTCGCGGCGATTTCCGCCGCATCGACCCGACCCAGGCCCGCGTGATCCTCGTCGAGGCGGGCCCCAGGCTGCTGGGCGCGTTTCCCGAAAAGCTGAGTTCTTATGCCGCCCGCGCATTGGAGAAGCTGGGCGTGGAAGTGCGGCTGAACACGGCGGTGCAGCAAATCGATGCCGCAGGCGTCGAACTCCCCGATGGGCGGATCGAGGCGGCAAACGTCATCTGGGGCGCCGGCGTGCGCGCCGCGGACGGGACAGCGTGGCTCGGCGTGGCGGGCGGGCGCAGCGGACAGATTCCGGTTGAGGGCAACATGGCCGTTCCCGGCCACGAAAACATCTTCGCGCTGGGCGACGTCGCTTTGTTCGAGCAGGACAACGTTGCGCTGCCGGCATTGGCGCAGGTCGCGCAACAGCAGGGCCATCACTTAGGCCGGGAACTCAGGAAAGAGGGCGTGCCGGCGCCCTTCCGCTACCGCAGCAAGGGCGACACCGCCGTGATCGGGCGGCACGCGGCGGTGTACACGTTCGGGCGCTTCAACCTGACGGGGCGTCTCGCCTGGCTGCTCTGGGCGTTCGTGCACGTCTATCTGCTCATCGGCTTCCAGCAGCGCACCCTCGTGATGGTGCAGTGGGTCTGGCGCTATTTCACCTTCGAGCGCGGCGCGCGGTTGATCGATTAGGAATCCCTGACAAGACCCCCGGATTGAGGATGGCTGAGGGCTTTTCACCAGAGCGGGCGCCCGCCCTTAAATCTTTCTCATGAACTCGGCTCGGCAAGCGCGATGCCGCACGCCTGCGCTTCTGGCGCGACCGGGCGAACTCGCCTATCTCAGCGGCAGGACGGGAAAGAACAAAGGTGCGGCGTGGCAGTCTATGATGCGGTGGTGATCGGCTCCGGCCCGGGCGGCTACGTCTGCGCGATCAAGGCCGCGCAACTGGGCCTGAAGGTCGCGGTGGTGGAGAAGCGCGAGACGTTCGGCGGCACCTGCCTCAACATCGGCTGCATCCCCTCCAAGGCCCTGCTGCACGCCTCCGAGATGCTGCACGAGGCGCAGCACAGTTTCGGCGCGCTCGGCATCGTCACCGGGGAGGTAAAGCCTGACGTGGCGAAGATGCTGGCCCACAAGGACGCCACCGTCGCGGCGAATGTCGGCGGCGTCGCCTTCCTCTTCAAGAAGAACAAGATCGACACGTTCCGGGGCACCGGCCGGGTGCTGAGCGCGGGGCGCGTGTCCGTGACCGGCGATGACGGCGGCACCCAAGAGATCGAGGCGAAGAATATGGTGATCGCCTCCGGCTCGGATGTGGCCGGCATTCCCGGCGTTTCCGTCGAGATCGACGAGCAGGTGATCGTCTCGTCCACCGGCGCGCTCTCGTTTCCCGCGCCGCCGAAGCGCTTGGTCGTGGTGGGCGGCGGCGTGATCGGCCTGGAACTCGGCTCGGTCTGGGCGCGGCTTGGGAGCAAGGTCACGGTGGTCGAATACCTGCCGGCCATCCTCGGCGGCATGGACGGCGAGGTGGCGAAACAGTTCGAGCGGATGCTGGGCAAGCAGGGCATCGCCTTCAAGCTCGGCGCCAAGGTGACGGGCGTTTCGCGCCAAGGCGAGGGTGCCGAAGTGACGTTCGAGCCGGTGAAAGGGGGAGCGGCTGAAACACTCCCCGCCGATGCCGTGCTGGTCGCGACAGGCCGCCGCCCCTACACGGAAGGTTTAGGGCTGGCGGAAGCCGGCATCGCGCTGGACGAGCGCGGGCGGGTCGCGGTGGACGCGCATTTCCGTACCTCCGCTCCGGGCATCTATGCCATCGGCGACGTGATCGCCGGGCCGATGCTGGCGCACAAGGCGGAAGACGAGGGCGTGGCGGTGGCCGAGATCATCGCGGGTCAGGCCGGGCATGTGAACTACGAGGTGATCCCCAGCGTCGTCTATACCAGCCCGGAAGTCGCCTCGGTCGGCCGCACGGAGGAACTGCTGAAGGCGGACGGCGTGGACTACAAAGTGGGAAAGTTTCCGTTCACCGCCAACGGCCGCGCCCGCGCCACGCTGCACACGGACGGCTTCGTGAAGGTTTTAGCCGATAAAAAAACCGACCGCGTGCTCGGCGTCCACATCGTCGGCTTCGGGGCGGGCGACATGATCCACGAAGCGGCGGTGCTGATGGAATTCGGCGGCTCGGCGGAGGATCTGGCGCGCACCTGCCACGCGCATCCCACGATGTCGGAAGCGGTGCGCGAAGCGGCCTTTGCGGCGTTCGCGAAACCGATCCATATTTGACACCGCCAGCGCTCCTCAGCCAGCCAGGCCTCTCGCCATCACCCGCGCCAGCCGCTCGGAAAACGCCTTCGCGTCGGTCGGCCGCTCGCCGTCGAGGATGCGCGCCTCGTCATAGAGCAGGAAGGCCGCGTCGGCGCGGAACGCTGCGTCCGTGGAAGCGGCGAGCGACACGACCAGTCGATGCGAGGGATTGATCTCCAGCACCGGCTTGGCCGTTTCCTCCAATCGGCCCGCGGCGGCGAGCAGGCGCTCGATCTGCCGGTCCGGGCCGTTCTCCGGCGCAACAAGGCAGACGGCGCTTTCGGTCAGCCGGTCGGAGGCGCGCACGTCGGCCACCGCGTCGCCCAGCGTCGTCTTGACGGACTGCACGAAGCCGGAGACTTCCGTGCTGGCTTCCGCCGGCTTCTCCGCCGTGCCGGGCAGCGGGATCGCCGCGAGGTCGGCCGCGCCCTGCGTCACCGACTTGAAGCCCTTGCCGTCGAAGGCCGGCGCGTTGGCCGCCCAGAAACTGTCCACGGGATCGGAAAGCAGCAGCACCTCGATGCCGCGGGCGCGGAAGCCTTCCAGCTGCGGGGAGTTTTTGAGCCGGGAAAGGTCGTCGCCGGCGAGGTAGTAGATCGCTTCCTGGCCTTCCTTCATGGCCCCGGCATAGTCCTTCAGGCTGCGCCAGGCGCCGTCCGACGCCGTGGTCCTGAAGCGGGACAGGCTGAGCAACTGCTCGCGCCGCTCCCAGTCCTCGTAGATGCCTTCCTTCAGGACGGTGCCGAAATTCTCCCAGATTTTTCCGAACGCTTCCGCGTCGCTCTCGGCGAGCTTTTCCAGGTCCTTCAGCACGCGGCTGGTGACGCCCTTCTTCACCGCCTGGAGGATCGGGCTTTCCTGGATCATCTCGCGCGAGACGTTGAGCGGCAGGTCGCTGGAGTCCACGATGCCGCGCACGAAGCGGAGCCAGCGCGGCAGCAGGTCGGCGTCGCCGGTGATGAAGACGCGCTTGACGTAGAGCTTGACGTGGCCCTTGCGCTCGGAGTCGAACAGGTCGAACGGCTTGGCCCCCGGCACGAAGACCAGCGCGGAATATTCGTGCCGGCCTTCGGCGCGGAAGTGCACGGTGAGCGCCGGCTCGTCGTACTGGCCGGCCGCGCTGCGGTAGAAGTCGGTGTAGTCCTCCTTGGAGATGTCGTTCCGCGGCTTGGTCCAGAGGGCTGCGCCGTCCGCGATCTCCGCCGCTTCCGCGTCGGGCTTCTCCCGGAGGAAGATCGGCACCGGCACGTGGCCGGACTGCGCCTTGACGATGCGCTCCACCGTCCAGCGCTCGGCATAGGTTTTTGCTTCCGCGTCGAGGCGCAGCACGACGCGCGTGCCGCGCGCGGGCGCGTCTTCGGTTGGGGCGATCGAGTACTCGCCCTTGCCGTCCGAGGACCACACGAAGCCTTCGGTGCTGCCGGCGCGGCGGGAGAAGACATCGACCTGGGTAGCCACCATGAAGGCGGAATAGAAGCCGACGCCGAACTGGCCGATCAGCTGCGCGCCCTCCTTGGCCTGTGCGGCCTCCACGCGGTCCATGAAGGCGCGGGTGCCGGAACGCGCGATGGTGCCGAGCGCTTCCGCCATCTCGTCACGGTCCATGCCGATGCCGTTGTCCTCCACGGTCAGCCGGCTGTTGTCGGGATCGAGGGTGACGGTGATGCGCGGCTTGGGGTCTTCGCCCAGCAGTTCCGGGGAAGCGATCGCCTCGAAGCGCAGCTTCTCGCAGGCGTCCGCCGCGTTGGAGATGAGTTCGCGCAGGAAAACGTCTTTGTCCGAATAGACGGAATGCACCATCATGTGCAGCAGGCGGGAAACGTCCGCCTCGAAGGCGCGTGTCTGCGTGAGTGTCTCGGCGGCATCGCTCATGACGCGCTCGTGCTCCCTGTGGCGGTGAAAAGGACCGGCTGCCAGATGGCCGAGCGGCGCGGCAGTTTCAAGACCTTTGGGTGACGCGCGAAGGCGCGCGGCTTCAGAGGTTCTCAGGCGTGTGGAGTTCGAAGGGAAGAAAAATCTGGCTGGGAATGCCGGCGCCTGCGTGTTCCAGCGCCTGCGCCACGACTGCCACGAGTTCGCGGCCGATCCCGTCGAGCGGCTCGGCGATGGCGAGCGTCAGCAGCCCGCTGCTCAAGCCCGCGCGGGATTCCGGCGTGATGTGGTTGCAGATCGTCACCGGCAGAGGCCTGCTGCCGCCCGCAGCGCGGCCAGCGCGCCCTCGGTGCCCCCGCCTGCGAGGTAGCAGCCGGTGAAGTCGGGATGCGCCTGCATCAGTTCGGTCAGCGCGGCATAGAAGCCGATGGCGCTGGCCGCGTCATAGACGCGCTTTGCCGTGTCCTCGCGCACGGCCGCACCGCCGCCTAGAGCATCGGACGGCTAATCGCACGCAGTCTGCCGGCCGGGGGCGGGTGCAGGCGTCGTTGTTGGCCTCGGCCGGGCAACAGCCCGACGCTCGCCCACCGCCTAGCCTGCATCCCGCCCCCAACCACCAGCCTGCATCCGATTAACCGTCCGATGCTCTAGGATCCGGTTGACCGTCGCCACGCTGACGCCGGACGCCTTTGCCAGGTCGGCAATCGTCGGCCGCTTGACCATCTTGCTGCCCGCGCCCCCGCTTGAGACTTCATGATGCGTTCCGGTGCAGATAGTTGCAAGCCGGATGACGCATCGGAAGCGGGGACACATCAAGTGCCCGTGTTCGCAAGTGCTGCAACCTTGCACGCGGCAGCCGGAAATCTACTTAAAAGCCGAGGTTCTCGCGCCGCTGCGGCGAAGAACGAGGAGCGAGAGAATGTTGGATAAGACCTATCCCGTAACCCACACGGACGCCGAGTGGCATCAGATCCTGACGCCGGAGCAGTTTCGCGTGATGCGCGAGCACGGCACGGAGCGGCCGGGAAGCTGTGCGCTGTTGACGGAGAAGCGGGCGGGCGCCTTCTCCTGCGCCGGCTGCGACTCGGCCCTTTTCGAGACCAAGGAGAAGTTCGAGTCCGGCACGGGCTGGCCGAGCTTCACCGAGCCGGTGCAAGGCGCGATCGAGGAAACGACCGACCGCTCCTACGGCATGGTGCGCACGGAGGTGCATTGCGCCACCTGCGGCAGCCATCTCGGCCACGTCTTCCCCGACGGTCCGAAGCCTTCCGGCCTGCGCTACTGCATCAACGGCGTAGCGCTGAACTTCGAGCCGGCCACGCAAAACGCATAAGAGCAGCTAACAAAACCGCAGGGCCGTACCAAGCGCCCTCGTGGTTCGACAGGCTCACCATGAGGGCTGTTGGAGCGTTGGCGCCTGTCGCAGCGTTTCAGACAGCTCCCGCGTTTCAACAGCCCTCATGGTGAGCTTGTCGAACCACGAGGGCGCTTGGCGCTGATCCCACGGTTTTGTTGGGTTGCTCAAGCCTGGAACTGGTCGAGCGGCGCGCGGAACTCCACCTCCAGCCCCGTTTGGGCGAAGGTCCTGGTGACGCTGCCGGTTCCCACCAGCCCGGTTTGCACAAGCCGGGAGCCGAAGCCCGTCCGGGAGGGTTCCGCTGCCGCCGGGCCGCCGCGCTCTTTCCATTGCAGGACGATCTCCGGGCCGGCCGCGGTGTCTTCCACTGTCCATTGGATGCGGACGCGGCCGCCGCTCACAGTCAGCGCGCCGTATTTCAAGGCGTTCGTCGCCAGTTCGTGCAGGATCAGGGATAGGGAAAGCGCCGCCTTCGAGCCGACCATCAGGTCGGGACCTTCGATCCGGAACTGGGCGGGATCGCCGTGGGAAGCCAAGGCGCCGCGCACCACCGTCATCATGCGGGCCGCAGCCCAGTCCTCCTGAAGCAGAAGGTCGTGCGCGCCGGAAAGCGCGGCGATGCGGCTGTTGAAGGCTTGCACCGCCGAGCGGTCGGATACGGATTTCAGCGTCTGCGCGGCGATCGCCTGCACCAAAGCCAGCGTGTTCTTCAGGCGGTGGCTCATCTCCCCGTTGAGGAGGGCACGCTGCTCTTCCGCGCGCACTTTGGCGACGGCCGCCTGGGTGCGGTCGGCGACAGTGCGCAGGAAGGCGAGCTCCTCGCCGGAGAAGCCGCGGGGGCGGTCGAAATGCAGAAACATCACGGCGGTGAATTCGCCGCGGTCGAAGATCGGCAGGTTGACCAGGACGCGGACGCCCATGCCGATCAGCACTTCCGCATTGTCGCGCGTGCGGGGATCGGTGGTGACGTCCTCCACGATCACCGTCTTGTTGCGCTTCAGCTCGTCGATGAACAAACCGTAGTCCCGGAAGTGGTGAATGCCGGCGAGGCTGCCGGCGCCTGAGTCCCGCCAGTCCGGCTGCATCGCCACGGTCTCGGCCCGCGCGTCCACGACGCCGTAGCCCGTCCGCGTGGCGCCCAGCAGTTCGGCCATCGCTTCAGCGCCCGCAAAGGCGATGGCGCCGATGTCGTCGCGATCGCGCAAGGCGTCGCCCAGCCTGAGCAGGGCTGCCTGCCGGTCCGCCGCAAGCCGTTCCGCCGTGGTGTTGCGCGCGATCTTGATGAAGCCCTGCGGCTCGCCCGACGCATCGCGCGGCAGGGGGCGCATCGTTCCGCTGAGATGGACACGCCGGCCGTCCAGCCTTCGGTGCCAGCGTTCGTCGGTCGCGACGCCTTGCGAGGCTGCCGTGGCCACCTCTTTCTCCGGCGCTCCCGCCGCCCTGTCCTCCGGCGTGAAGATATCGGCGATCGGCCGGCCCGCCATGACACCCTGCGTTTCGCCGAAGATCTCCTCCGCACCTGCCGACCAGCCGGTGACGCGGTGTTCGGCATCGATCGTGATGATGGCATAGTCTCGCGCGCCTTCCACGATCAGGCGCAGCCGCTCCTCGCTCTGGCGCAGCGCTTCACCGCCGGTGACGCGCTCCGTGACGTCGATGCCTTCCACGAAGATGCCGGAAACGTTGCCTTCCGCGTCCCTGAGCGGCTGATAGACGAAATCCGCATAGCGCTCGCGCACCGGGCCGCCGGGTTCCTCCTGGACCGCATAGAGGACGCCCGTGCCGTTGAAAGCCTTGCCGGTCCGGAACACGGTGTCGAGCAGGGCAACAAAGCCTTGCGCGGCGGCGTCCGGCAGGGCTTCCGCCACGGGGAGGCCGAGGAGGGGACGGTGTCCGACGAGCCTGAGGTAGCCGGGGTTGATCCTATCCAGCCGGTGCTCAGGGCCGCTGAGCAGCGCCATGAAGGTCGGCGCCTGCTCGAACATCTGCTTCAGCTGCTCGCGCTCCGCGGCAAGCGCACCTTGCGCCGACTCCAGCGCCTGCCTTGTGGTCACGCCCCTGGTGGTTTCGTTGACGATATTGAGGAAGCCGGCGATTTCGCCCGCGTCGTCGAAGAGGGGGCTGTAGGAAAAGGTCCAGCAGGTCTGCTCGGTCACGCCGCCCCTTGTGAGAGCCAGGGGCAGATCATCTTCTCCCGAACTCTCCCCAGCCATCGCCCGCTCGAAGTAAGGGCGGACGCCTTCGAAGACCTCGCTCCAGAACGCCTTGAACGGCGCGCCGATCGGCTCGCCCGGCATGCCCTGGAGCGTCGGGGCGTAGGCTGCGTTGAAAAACTGGTGGAGGTCCGGTCCCCAGAAGAAGTTGATGGACTGGCGCGTGGTCAGCACGAAGCGAAGCGTGGCGCGCAACGCTTCCGGCCAATCCTCGATGGGACCGATCGAGGTCTGCGACCAGTCCTTGTTCAGAATGCCTTGTCCAATCCATCCTTGATTGGAAAGGAACTCGGCAAACTTCCTGGCACGGACGGCTGCACCGTCGTCCATCGTTCTAGATTCCCACCCTCGCGGCCGCTTGTCTTGACGCCAAGTCGCCCGGAAGGAACGCTTAGAGCATCGGACGGTTGATCGCACGCAGTCTGCCGGCCGGGGGCGGGCGCAGGCGTCGTTGTTGGCCTCGGC
>CAXTCF010000057.1:0-22296 GCA_964242945.1 uncultured Rhizobiaceae bacterium
GAGGGATACAGGGTGGGGGTATACGCCCAAGCCGCCCCGCACATCCTCGACAGCTTCACGCGATCGTCCCCAGCACCTTGATCTCCACGCCCTTGGCGATCTCCACATGCGACAGAACGGGAAGCGTTGGGAACAGGCGCTCGACGATCATGCGGACGTAGGGCCGCGCGTCGGGTGCGGTGACCATCGCGAACCGCTCGCCGGCTTCGAGGTGGCGGCGGATGGCGCGGCCGGCGTCAGTGCCGAACTCTTCCAGCTGGCGCGGGTCTATGTCGAACTCGCGCACCTCGCCCTTGGCGTCGCGCTTGAGGCTCTGGTGGAAGGCGAGATCCCAGCGGTTGCCCAATCTCAGCACCTTCAGCACGCCGCCTTCGGTCAGGTCGCCGCAGATCTGCTGGCTCATGCGGATGCGCACGTGCTCGACGATCTGCTCGGTGCGGCGGATGTGCGGGGCGATTTCGGCGATGGCCTCGATGATCAGGTGCAGGTTGCGGATGGACACGCGCTCGGCCAGCAGCAGCTTCAGCACGGCCTGAAGGCCGGGGTAGGAGATGTGCTGCGTGCAGATGTCGTCGGACAGCTTCTTGTATTCGGGGTCGAGCCGGTCGATCAGCGCCTTCATGTCCTTGTAGGACAAAAGCTGCGGCAGGTTGTTGCGCACGACTTCGGAGAGGTGGGTGAGCAGCACCGACATGTTGTCGGCGAACGTGTAGCGCTCGCGCTTCAGGTCCTCGGAAAACATCTCCGGCACCGACCAGGCCCGCATGCCGAAGGCAGGCTCGCGCACCTCCTCGCCGGGAAACTCCGGCGGCTCGCGGGTGCCGAGCAGCACCATCAGTTCGCCGACGCGCAGTGCATGCTCCGCCACCACCGTGCCGTGGATCTTGATCTGATAGCTTTTTGCAGGGATGGCGAGGTCGTCGGTCAGCTTCACCTCGGGCACGACGAAGCCATACTGCGTGGCGAATTTTTTCCGCATCTTTCCCATGCGGAAAGCCAGTTCGCTGTGCGAGGCCAGCATCTTCGCCGAAAGCTGCTTACCGAGCAGAAGCTCGATCTCCGCGGTCTTCAGCGACTCCTTCACGGAGTTCTTCTCCGCGTCCTGCTTGGATTTTTCTTCGGCCTGTTTTGTCGCGTCCTCGGCGGCCGTCGCGCGGGCGTGGGCCTGCGGGATGGCGTAGGCCAAGCCGCCCATCGCGGCGGCCAGCACCAGGAACGGGAACATCGGCAGGCCGGGCATCAGCGAGAGCAGCACGAGCAGCCCGGCCGCGACGGTCAGCGCGCGGGGATAGGCGCCGAGCTGCCCGAACACCGCCTTTTCGGCCGAGCCGCGCGTGCCGCCCTTGGACACGAGCAGGCCGGCGGCCAGCGACACGATCAGCGACGGGATCTGCGTGACCAGGCCGTCGCCCACCGAGAGCTTGATGAACACGTCGCTCGCTTCGCCGAGCGAAAGCTTGTGGCGGAAGGCGCCGATGGTGATGCCGCCGACGATGTTGATGGCGGTGATGATCAGGCCCGCGATGGCGTCGCCGCGCACGAATTTCGAGGCGCCGTCCATCGAGCCGAAGAAGGACGATTCCTCCTCCAGTTCGCGCCGGCGCAGCTGGGCCGTCTTGTCGTCGATGGTGCCGGCGTTGAGATCCGCGTCGATGGACATCTGCTTGCCGGGGATGGCGTCCAGCGTGAAGCGGGCGCCCACTTCCGCGATGCGGGTGGCGCCCTTGGTGATCACGATGAAGTTCACGATGATCAGGATCAGGAAGACGATCAGCCCGATCACGAAGTCGCCGGACATCACGAGGTTGGCAAAGCCGGCGATGACATAGCCCGCCGCATGCGTGCCCTCCGCGCCGTGCGAAAGGATGGCGCGGGTCGTGGCGATGTTGAGCGAGAGCCGCAGCATCGTGGCGATCAGCAGGATCGTCGGGAAGGAGGAAAAGTCGAGCGGGCGCGCGATCCACAAGGAAACCATCAGGATCAGCACGGACAGCGCGATGGAGCAGGCGAGCCCGATGTCGATCAGGAAGGACGGGATCGGCAGGAACAGCACGCAAAGGATGACGACGACGCCGAGCGCGAAGAAGATGTCGCGCCCCGAGCCTTTCGCGGCGCTGGGGGACACCCCCGCCGTGACCGCTCCCGCTGCTGCCATGTGTTTCGCCCGTTTACGCTGCTGGCATTCCCCTTGCGACGCTAGAGGGCGAAGCTTGCGCGAGATGGGATGGACGCATGGTCATCCCGGACGATGCGGTAAACGGTCAGTGCACCGCAACGAGCTTCGGGCGCGGGGCAGCGCTGCTGCCGATGACCGCCAGCGGCACGGGCTTGCCGTAGAGAAAACCCTGCACGGTTTCGCAGCCGGCCGCACGCAGCAGGATCGCCTGGGTCGGCGTTTCCACGCCTTCCGCGATGGTGCGCACGCCGAGCGCGCGCGACAGGCCGACGATCGTGGAAACCACTGCGCCCGAATTGGCGTCGGTCTCCATGCGCCGGACGAAGGACTTGTCGATCTTGATCTTGCCGAACTGGAAATCGACGAGATAGCTGAGGTTTGAGTAGCCCGTGCCGAAATCGTCCACGGCGACCGAGATGCCCATCGCGGCCAGCGAGGAAAGGATGTGCGCGGCACGCTCCCGGTCCTGCGTCATCGCGGTTTCCGTCACCTCCAGTTCGAGCCGCTTCGGGTCGATGCCGCTTTCCCGAACGACATCGCGCACCAACCCAAGGAAGTCGCGGGTCATGAACTGGATCGGCGAGATGTTGACGGCGACGAAGCAGTCGGCGGGCAGCAGGCGGGCGTCCGCGCAGGCCTTGCGCAAGACCCATTCGCCGATCGGCACGACCATGCCGGTTTCTTCCGCGACCGGAATGAATTCGCTCGGCGGCACGGTGCCGCGCTCCGGATGCGTCCAGCGGATCAAGGCTTCGTATCCGACGATCCGGCCGGAGCCGAGGTCAAGCTGGGGCTGGTAGTGGAGGCTGAAGTCGCCCCGCTCGAAGGCAGTGTGCAGTTCGGACTCGATCCACTGCCGATGGTCGGCGGCAAGGCCCATGTCGGGATGGAAGGCCGCCCAGGAGCCGAGGCCCGTTGCGCGGGCCTGCTGAAGCGCCAGGTTGGAGCGGCGGAGAAGGCAGGTCGCGTCCGTGCCGTCCTTGGGGCAAGCCACGACGCCGGCGGAAACGCTGACGGTTTGCAGGTGGTTCAGCAGCTGATAGGGACGGGACAGTTCGGCGATCAGGTCCTCGATCGTCGCTTCGAGGTCGAGGCTAGGGCGGTCGGGCAGGAGCACCGCGAATTCGCCGGCGCCGATCCGGCCCGCTTCCGTGCCCTTCGGCAGGCGCCCGCGCAGGCGTTGCGCGAAAGTCTTGACCAGCTCGTCGGTGCCGTCATAGCCCAGCGCATCGCTGATCTGCTTGAAGCGGTCGATATCGATGTCGATCAGGAAGACAGGCTCGCCGCTTTGCGCCACCTTGAGCGCGCTTTGCGCAATGCGCCCCACGGCCGCGGGCCTCGTGAAGAAGCCGGTCAGCTTGTCGAAATGGGTCTCGCGGAAGACATAGTCCGCCGACTCGTCCACGCCGGCGAAAAAGGACAGCGCCGCGCAGGAGGCGGCCAGCGCGCACAGCCCGGCGATGATGCTCCGCACCGCGACGGGGGAAAGCCCGCTCATCCCCTCGGCCAAGCCGTAGTCGAAGCCCCAGATGCCGATGGTCAGGGCGCAGAGGCCGGAACTCGCGATCGTCAGAATCCGGAACAGGCCGCCGCGCCGCGGCGAGATGGAATGCGTCTGAGCCGGAATCTGCCTCATGACTGGCAGGGTGTAGCCGCCAAGGCTTGCGATTCCGTTTCGGGCCGAAGTTCCGCTGGGAAAGCTACTCGCGCGGCTGGCCGAAATGCTTCAGCTCTTCGAGCGCCGGCATGGAAACGATGTGGTAGCCGGTATCGACGTAGTGGATCTCGCCGGTGACGCCGGAGGACAGGTCGGACACGAGGTAGAGGGCGGAGCCGCCGACCTCGTCCAGCGTTACGGTGCGGCGCATCGGCGAATTGCGGCTTTGGTAGGCGAACATATGGCGGGCATCCGCGACGCCGGAGCCGGCCAGCGTGCGCACCGGGCCGGCGGAGATGGCATTCACCCGGATGCCGCGGGCGCCGTAATCGTTGGCGAGGTAGCGCACGCTGGCTTCCAGCCCGGCCTTGGCGACGCCCATCACGTTGTAGTTCGGCATCACGCGCACGGAGCCGGCATAGGTCAGCGTGATCATGGAGCCGCCGTCCGCCATCAGGCTGGCGGCTTCCCTGGCGATCTCCGTGAAGGAATAGCAGGAGATCACCATGGTGCGGACGAAGTTGTCGCGGCTGGTGTCGGCGTAGAGGCCTTTCAGCTCGTTCTTGTCGGAGAAGCCGATGGCGTGGACGACGAAGTCGAGCCCGCCCCACTCCGCTTTCAGCGTTTGGAACACGCTCTTGACGGAGGCGCTGTCCTCGACGTCGCAGGGCAGGACCAGCCTGGCGCCGACCTTTTCCACCAGCGGCCTGACGCGGCGGCCGAAGGCCTCGCCCTGGTAGGTGAAGGCCATTTCGGCGCCGTGCTCGTAAAGCTTCTGCGCGATGCCCCAGGCGATCGAATGATCGTTGGCAACCCCCATCACGAGGCCGCGCTTGCCCTTGACCAGACCTTCCACCAGCGCCCCTCCGGCTGTCGTCATTTCTCGTAGCGCCGGAACACGAGCGTCGCATTGGTGCCGCCGAAACCGAAGGAGTTGGACAGCACCGTGTCGATCTCGGCCTCATCGATGCGTTCGCGCACGATCGGCATCCCCTCGAACTCCGGATCGAGGGTATCGATATGCGCGCTTTCCCCGATGAAGCGTCCCCCCATCATCAGGATCGAATAGATGGACTCCTGCACGCCCGCCGCACCGAGGCTGTGGCCGGTCAGCGACTTCGTGGAGGCAACGTAAGGCATGTCCTCGCCGAAAACGGCGCGGATCGCGCCGGCCTCCTTGGCGTCGCCGATCGGCGTCGAAGTGCCGTGCGTGTTGATGTAGTCGATGCGGCCGTCCACCGTCGCGATCGCCTGGCGCATGCAGCGCGCGGCCCCTTCCCCGGAGGGCGCCACCATGTCGTAGCCGTCCGACGTCGCGCCGTAGCCGACGATCTCGGCATAGATCTTTGCGCCGCGCGCCAGCGCGTGCTCCAGTTCCTCCACGACCAGCACGCCCGCCCCGCCGGCGATGACGAAACCGTCGCGGTCTATGTCATAGGCGCGAGAGGCAACGCCAGGGCGGTCGTTGAAATGCGTAGTCATCGCGCCCATCGCGTCGAACAGGTTGGACATGGTCCAGTCCAGGTCCTCGTGCCCGCCGGCAAAGACGATGTCCTGCTTGCCCCACTGGATCAGCTCGTAGGCGTTGCCGATGCAGTGGGCGGAGGTCGAGCAGGCCGAGGAGATGGAATAGTTGACGCCGTGGATCTTGAACCAGGTCGCCAGCGTGGCGGAAGCCGTGGAGGACATGGCCTTCGGCACGGCAAACGGGCCGACGCGCTTCGGGCTCGTGTTCTTGCGGGTCGTGTCGGCCGCTTCCACGATGGTGCGGGTGGACGGCCCGCCCGAGCCCATGATGATGCCGGTGCGCTCGTTCGAGACGTCGCTCCCCTCCAGCCCGGAGTCGGCGATGGCCTGATCCATCGCGACATGGTTCCAGGCGCCGCCGGTACCGAGAAAGCGCATGGCGCGGCGGTCCACCAGCGGGGCGGGGTCGAGCGTCGGGCGTCCCCAGACCTGGCACCTGAAGCCGAGCTCGGCGAACTGTTCCGAGAAGGTGATGCCGGAGCGGGCATCGCGCAGGGATTGCGTGACCTCTTCGGCGTTGTTGCCGATGGAGGACACGATGCCGAGCCCCGAAACCACGACCCGTCTCATTTCGATGCTCCTTGGGCAGTGCGGAGGCTGCGGGTCAGGCCGCGGCTTCCTTGAACAAGCCGACCCGGAGGTCGGTCGCGCGGTATATGGTTTCGCCGTCGGCCTTGAGCCAGCCGTCGCCGATGCCCAGCACCAGCCGGCCCCGCATCACCCGCTTGAAATCGACGCCGTACTCCACCAGCCGGTTCTTCGGCGTCACCATGCCGGAGAATTTCACCTCGCCGGTGGAAAGCGCGCGGCCCTTGCCCGGCTCGCCGAGCCAGCCGAGGAAAAAGCCGGTCAGCTGCCACAGCGCATCGAGGCCCAGGCACCCCGGCATCACGGGATCGCCGATGAAGTGGCAGGGGAAGAACCAGAGGTCGCGGTGAATGTCGAGTTCGGCGCGGATGAAGCCTTTTCCGTGCTCGCCGCCTTCCGCGCTCACGGCGGTGATGCGGTTAAACATCAGCATCGGCGGGTAAGGAAGCTGAGCGTTGCCCTGCCCGAACAGTTCGCCGCGTGCGCAGGCGAGCAGGTCCTCGTATTCGTAGCTAGCGCGGCTCTCCGCCATCAAACGCCTCGGCCTCTCCCGCTGACGGCCTTGAAAGCCGCGCAAGACGCGCCGCCCAGCCGTTTCTGTCTGCCGCCCGCAGAAAAATTTGAGGGCATGAAGCGGTTGCGCTTAACGTGCCGCCTCCGCGGGGTCAATGCGCGGACTTGATCGGCTCTGGCGAAGGCAATATAGCAGGCAATATGGAGTTTTGCCCCACGCCTGCCATTTCTTCGAAATAGCAGGGATCGGGGCGGCACAGGAAACAGGTTCTTTCCAAGGACCGAAGGTTGGTTGGAGCGATGGACGGCGTCGGGAACGACTTGGCGGATGTGGCGGAGCGGGTGCGCGAGGCGGGGCTGCGCCCGACGCGCCAGCGCGTCGCGCTGGCCGGCCTGCTGTTCGCCAAGGGCGACCGCCACCTTTCCGCCGAGGAACTGCACGAGGAAGCGCTCGCCGCGGAAATCCCGGTGTCGCTTGCAACCGTCTATAATTGCCTGCACCAGTTCACGGAAGCAGGGCTGCTGCGCATCCTCGCGGTGGAAAGCGCACGCACCTATTTCGACACCAACACGTCCGACCACCATCACTTCTTCGTGGAAGGCGAGAACCGGGTCTATGACATCGACAACGGCCCGGTGCGCGTGATCAACCTGCCGGATCCTCCGGAAGGCATGGAGATCGCCAACGTGGACGTGGTGGTGCGGCTGCGCCCGAAGCGCTGATTCTACCGGCCCGCACGCGATGGCGGACCTTCATGCCTTCCTCATCTATAGGTCCGATGGTGGAGGGGGCATTGACACGAAAGCGTCCGCCACACATATTCGCATCAAGCTATCAGGAGGCGGGACGATGGTTGGACCTGGCCCTATCAAGATCTAAATCGAGCTTAATTCTTCTTTGTTCGAGATCGGCGGCGGATGCAGAGGCATGTGTCGCCTTCTTATTTTTCCGCTTCAGGTGAAGATACGGGTAAGTTTCTTCCATATCTCGAAGTAGGGAGACGCCGATCACGGCACAGGCATCAGTAAATGCAACGATGTCTTCGATGCAGGCGACACGGCCTTCATCTGATATGACCTTATAGCTAGGAAGGTATATACCTTCGATCTCTCTGGTGATTCTGTCCATTGCACCATAAAACTCAATTACGTCGGCGATATAGTCGTTGCCTGCAAAGTGTATCAATTCGATTTTGCTCTCATAGACGTCCTTCGATCTCGAATCCGTTATATGAGGAATGAAATCTCTGTTGGAACGGATCGCTGCGCTGACGGCAGATATATCCGCCGAAGTCCGAAGGAACTCCTCCATATCCCGAGTGTTCAGATCGATCTCGGCATAGAGCGTCCTAATGAATTTCTCTTTCTCCTTATTGCTTTTGGAACGGCTGTCAAAATAGTCGAAGATTTTCGAGGCAATCCAAACAACGATGACGGCGAGCGCCGAATACGTGATTCTGCTCTCCAAGATGCAAATTCCTAGCGGCTATTTCACCGAGGAACGAAGCCGGAAGCACAGACACGCCCCCCAGCAAAGAGGATCAAAAATCTTCTGCTGCGTCAAGTTACGCAGAGAGCGACTTGCTTAAAAGGATACCTGCCTGATCGATGTACATCAGGAGCAAAGCTGATACGGCGCTCTCAGACCTATGTGGAGACCAGACTTCAAGACTCGTCAGAACGGGCGTAGCGGCCTTTTCGCACCTCCCGTCCCGACGCCTCAATCGTCCACGAACTCGCCGGGATAGGCGCCCCAGACTTCCTTCTGCTGGATGAAGCCGGTGCGGCCGGCGAAACTCATCTCGCACCACTCGCCGTCGCAAGACTTGATCGTGCCGACGACGCCGGGCTCCAGATAGGCGACGGCGCCTGCATCCTTGCGCGGCTCCTTGAGCAGCGAGAATTTGACTTCCTTGCCCCGTTGCCAGGGCGCAGTGATGGCGGTGCGCCGGGAGGAAAGCAGCGCCTGGTTGACCCAGCCTTCCGCGCCGTCCACGTCGCGGATCTTGCGCCAGTTGTCGAACTCCTGGACGATCTCCATCGGCAGGCCGGATTTCAGGTACATCCAGTCCACGGGATAGGAGAGGCTCGGCCCGATCCGCGAGTTGACGCGGCCGGAGCGCAAGGAAACGAAGCGCGGCAAAGGCAGGCCGCTCGGCCCCGTGGCGACCGCGCCGGTGGTGTCGGCCGCAGCGCCGGCAAGCGCGGGCGATGCTGCCTGAGGCACGAGGCCAAGGAAGAGGGCTGCGCCTGCCGCCAGGGCGCCCCAACGAACCACCGACAAAGAAAAACGCTTCATGCCCGCCGCTTAAGGCCCCGCTTGAGGGCCGCTCCGAGACTCGACTAACGCAAACCGAATTGGAATGATCGGCCAGGTTGGTTAAAGAGCGCTGAAGGATAAAGGGAAACCGGAGGGGAGATGGCAGGACGCAAAAGGCCGCTCGTGGTCATCACGCGCAAGCTGCCCGACCCGGTCGAGACGCGCATGCGCGAGCTTTTCGACGCGCGCCTCAACCTGGACGACCGGCCGATGGGGCCGGACGGCCTGGCGGCGGCTCTTGCCGAGGCGGACGTGCTGGTGCCGACCGTCACCGACCGGCTGCCTGCCGAACTCCTGGAAGAGGCTGGCCCGAACCTGAAGCTGATCGCCAATTACGGCAACGGCACCGAGCACATCGACGTGGCCGCGGCAGCCGCGAAGGGCATCACCGTCACCAACACGCCGAACGTGCTCACCGAAGACACCGCCGACATGACGCTGGCGCTGATCCTGGCCGTGCCGCGGCGGCTGACCGAGGGCGCCAGCGTGCTGACCGGCGAGGAGCCCTGGGCCGGGTGGTCGCCGACCTGGATGCTGGGCCGGCGCATCTCCGGCAAGCGGCTGGGCATCGTCGGCATGGGCCGCATCGGCACGGCGGTGGCGCGCCGCGCCAAGGCGTTCGGCATCGCGATCCACTACCACAACCGCCACCGCGTCGCCCCGCACATCGAGGACGAACTGGAAGCGACCTACTGGGACAGCCTGGACCAGATGCTGGCGCGGATGGACATCGTATCGGTGAACTGCCCTTCGACGCCCGCCACCTTCCACCTGCTTTCGGCGCGCCGCCTCGCGCTGCTCCAGCCCACGGCCTACCTCGTCAACACGGCGCGCGGCGACATCATCGACGAGGATGCGCTGATCAAGCTTCTGCGCGAGGGCAGGATCGCCGGCGCGGGGCTCGACGTATTCGAGGGCGAGCCCTCGGTCAGCCCGAAGCTGATCCGCATGGCGGCGGGAAGCGGCAAGGTGGTGCTGCTGCCGCATATGGGCTCGGCCACGGTGGAAGCGCGGGTCGATATGGGCGAGAAGGTGATGGTCAACATACGCGCCTTCTTCGACGGCCACCGCCCGCCCGACCGCGTGCTGCCGGGACGGGGATGATGGCCTTGAGCGAGCCGGCCATGCACGACGTCGTCTTCCTGTTCGACGTGGACAACACCCTGCTCGACAACGACGCGATCGCGGCCGACCTGCGCGCGCACCTGACGGAAGGTTTCGGCAAGGCCGGCGGCGAACTCTACTGGGCGCACTTCGAGGCGCTGCGGAACGAGCGCGGCTATGCCGACTATCTCGGCGCGCTCCAGCGCTACCGCGCCGACCTGGAGGGCAACGGCGAAGCGGCGCACAAGCTGCTTTCCGTGTCCGGCTTCCTGATCGACTATCCCTTCGCCAGCCGCCTGTTTCCGCGCGCCCTGGAGGTTCTCGCAGACTGGAGCAGGATCGGCCCGACGGTGATCCTTTCGGACGGCGACGTGGTGTTCCAGCCGCGAAAGATCCAGCGTTCCGGGCTTTGGGAGGCCGTGGAGGGCCGCGTGCTGATCTTCGTCCACAAGGAGGCGATGCTGGACACGGTGGCGCGCGAGTTTCCAGCCCGGCGTTACGTCATGGTGGACGACAAGGAGCGCCTGCTCGACGCCATGAAAAAGATTTGGGGCGAGCGTCTCGTCACGGTGTTTCCGCGCCAGGGGCACTACGCGGCCGATCCCGCCAATAGCGGAAAGTATCCGGCGCCGGACTGCACGGTCGAGCGCATCGGCGACCTGCTCGATGTGGACGTCGCGAGCCTTATCCGACGCGCCCCTGCATCCTGAAGACGCGCTCGCGCGTTCTGCCTGCCGTTCGCCAGCAAGGGACAAGCCGCGATGGACACGCAAAAGCTCGTTGCAACGGCAAAGGCGATGATGGCCGAGGGCCGCGGCCTGCTCGCCATGGACGAGAGCTTAGCCACGGCCGACAAGCGCTTCGCGCGCTTAAGCATCCCGCAGACCGAGGAGATGCGGCGCACCTGGCGCGACCTCATCGTCACGGCGCCCGGCCTCGGCCAGCCCATCAGCGGCGCGATCCTGTTCGACGAGACGCTGCGCCAGAAAACGCTGGCAGGCCAGCCCTTCGCCGAAGCGCTGGAGCAGGCCGGGATCATCCCCGGCATCAAGGTCGATGCCGGTTCCAAGCCGCTCGCCGGTTTTCCCGGGGAAGAAGTGACCGAAGGCTTGGACGGGCTGCGGGAGCGCTTCCAAGAGTATGCCGGCATGGGCGCGCGCTTCGCCAAGTGGCGCGCGGTGATCCGCATCGGCGACGGCACCCCGACGCATGGCGCCTTGCAAGCCAATGCCCACGCCCTGGCACGCTATGCCGGATTGGCACAGGAAGCCGGCATCGTGCCGATCGTGGAGCCGGAGGTGCTGATGGACGGCGGCCACGGCCTGGAACAGTGCCGTGCGGCGACGGAAGAGGCCCTGACGCATGTGTTCGCCGCCTTGCGGGAGCAGCGCGTGTTCCTCGAAGGCATGGTGCTCAAGCCGAACATGGTCGTTCCCGGCTTGAAGGCTCCCGACCAGAGCACGGTCGAGGCGGTCGCGGACACGACGGTGGAATGTTTTCTGCGCACGGTTCCGGCCGCGGTGGCCGGCATCGCCTTCCTGTCGGGCGGGCAGGAGGCGGAAATCGCCACGCAGCGCCTCGATGCGATGAACCGGCGCTGGCGCGGCAAAATGCCTTGGCCGCTGACCTTCTCCTTCTCGCGCGCGATCCAGCAGCCTGCGTTGGACCTTTGGGCCGGAAAACCGGAGAACGTAAAGGCGGCGCAGGACATCCTGGTGCATCGCGCATCGTGCAATGCCGCGGCGCGGCGCGGCGCATACAATGCGGGAGCGGACGAGCCGAAAGCGGCCTGATCCCCTCAGCCGCCGCTCTTCAGCAGCAGCGCCTTCAGTCGGTACAGCGCCTCCAGCGCCTCGCGCGGGGAAAGCGCATCGCAATCCACGGCAAGCAGGGCTTCGGCGAGTGGGTCGGCCTCCGGTGCGGTTGAGGCGGGGCGCAAGGCAGCCTGGAAGAGCGGCAGGTCGTCGATCAGTTTTGCTTTGCCGCCCGAAACTTCGCCGGCCTCCAACTTGACCAGCACCTGCTTTGCCCGGTTGACTACGGAGGCAGGCAGGCCGGCTAAGCGGGCAACTTGCACGCCGTAGGAGCGGTCGGCGGCCCCCTGCCCGACTTCGTGCAGGAACACCACCTCGCCGTCCCATTCCTTCACGCGCATGGTGAGATTGGAAAGCCGCGAAAGCTTCGCCGACAAGGCGGTCAGTTCGTGGAAGTGGGTGGCGAAGATGGCGCGGCAGCGGTTCTTCTCGTGCAGGTGCTCGACCGCGGCCCAGGCGATCGACAAGCCGTCGAAGGTCGCCGTGCCCCGTCCGATCTCGTCCAGGATGACCAGCGCGCGCTCCCCCGCCCCGTTCAGGATCGCCGCTGTTTCCACCATCTCCACCATGAAGGTCGAGCGCCCGCGCGCCAGGTCGTCGGAGGCGCCGACGCGGGAGAACAGGCGGTCCACGACCCCGATGCGGGCCGACGACGCGGGCACGAACGAGCCGGCCTGCGCCAGGATGGCGATCAGCGCGTTCTGCCGGAGATAGGTGGACTTGCCGCCCATGTTCGGGCCGGTGAGCAGGCGGATGGCACCCCACTTCGCACCGTCCGGCGGCGAGAGGTTGCAGTCGTTCGGCACGAAGGCGTGGCTCTCGCCCGCCCGCCTCAGCGCTCTTTCCACGACGGGGTGGCGCCCGGCCTCGATGTGAAAGGCGAGGCTGCGGTCCACCGCCGGGCGGCACCAGGCCTCATTGCCGGCGAGATCGGCCAGCGCCACTGAGACGTCGAAGACGGCGAGCGCCTGGGCCGCGGCAAGGATTTTCTCGGCGTGTTCGACGGCTTCTTTCACCAGCGCGTCGAACACTTCCAGTTCGACCGCCAGCGCCCGCTCGCCTGCTTCGGCGATGCGCCCTTCCAAGTCGGCGAGCTCTGTCGTGGTGAAGCGCATGGCATTCGCCATCGTCTGC
This sequence comes from uncultured Rhizobiaceae bacterium, assembly GCA_964242945.1. Lineage (GTDB taxonomy): Bacteria > Pseudomonadota > Alphaproteobacteria > Rhizobiales > Rhizobiaceae > Mesorhizobium_B. Next base: position 12,834 of record CAXTCF010000057.1, read on the forward strand.
CGATGGATATATTTTCTGCGCGCCTCCTCCGTGCCGGTCATCGCGCCGGCATTGTTTGCGGTAACCTCGATGAAGAAGCCCAAAATGTTGTTGTGGCGGATCTTCAGCGTCTTGATGCCGGTCTCGGCGATCAGGTCGCGCTCCAGGCCTGCGATCACGCGGCGCGAGGCGTCGCGCAGAGCCTTCGCCTCGTCTAAATCTTGCCGGAAGCCTTCGCGCACGAAGCCGCCGTCGCGCTTTTGCAGGGGCAGGTTGTCGGAAAGGGCTGCGGCGAGGGTTTCGCCAAAGCCCGGCGGCAGCGCCAGGAGCTTGTCGCGCGAGGCTCGAAGCTCCGGCGGCAGGTCAACGCCGCCCAGCAGTTCGGCGGCGCTTGCCGCCGTCTCGAAACCTGCCCGCAACACGCCGAGGTCGCGCGGGGAGCCGCGGTTGAGCGCCAGCCGCGACAACGCGCGGGCCGTGTCCGCCAAGCCCTTCAACGACAGTCGCAGGGCTTCGCGGAGGCGCGGCTCATGGAGGAAGAAGGAAACGGAATCGAGCCGCTCCCCGATCTTTTCCGGGTCGGTCAACGGCGCGGTGAGCCGCTCGCAGAGCAGCCGGCTGCCCGCGCCTGTCACGGTCCGGTCTATTGCCCCGAACAAAGAACCCTCCCGCGTGCCGGAGGCGGTGCGCAGGATTTCCAGGCTGTTGCGCGTGGCGGCATCCAGGAACAGCGAGGCGCCGGCCTCCTCGCGCTCCGGCACCGCCAGCGGCGGCCGTTCGCCGATCTGCGTTTTCTCGACATAGGCGATGACGCCGGCGATGGCCGAAAGCTCCGGGCGGGAGAAGGCGCCGAAACCCTCGGTCGTGGCCACGTCGAAGAAGCGGGCCACCCGCGCTTCCGCCGTGCCGGAGTCGAACAGGCTGGAGGGCTGCGGGTGCACGATACGGCCGAGCACGTCGAAGGCCGGCTTTACGCTCTCCTCAGTGAAAAGCGCGTCCGGCACGATCACTTCCGAGGGATCGATGCGGCAGATGTCGGCAAGCAGCCGGTCGGCCGCCGTTTCGGCAACGCGGAACGATCCCGTCGAGATGTCGATCCAGGCCATTGCCAGGCTGGCGTCCTTGCCCCCCTTGGCGCGGCCGACCGCCAGCAAAAAATTGGCGCGGCCGGGCTCCAGCAGGTTGTCCTCGGTCAGCGTGCCCGGCGTGACGAGGCGCACCACGTCGCGCTTCACCACCGACTTGTGCCCACGCTTCTTGGCCTCGGCCGGGTCTTCCAGCTGTTCGCAGACGGCAACGCGGTGGCCGAGCGCGATCAGTTTTTGCAGGTACTCGTCGGCGGCGAAGATCGGCACGCCGCACATCGGAATGTCCTGGCCGGCGTGCTTGCCCCGCTTGGTCAGCGCGATGCCGAGCGCCCGGCTCGCAACTTCCGCGTCGCGGAAGAACAGTTCGTAGAAGTCGCCCATGCGGTAGAACAGCAGCGAGTCAGGGTTTGCCGCCTTGATCTCGATATACTGCGCGATCATGGGCGTTGCCGGCTCAAACGCCGGCGGTCCTGAGCCTGTCGAAGCAACGTCGGCAGGAGCGGGCTTGGCGGCAAGCGGCAGGGAAATCCGCAAGTTCATCGTCTTCCTGTCTGGCACGGGCCGCACGCTTTCCGGCCTCTGCCCAGGAGTGTAGGAAAATCCTTCAGGCTTCGCAAAACGGCGAGAAGCAAAAAGGGTGGAAACCGGAATATGGCGACGAAACCCAAGGGGGAAAACACCGGGCCATCGGTCAGCGCGGAGGAAGCGCTCGATTTCCACGCGCAGGGGCGGCCGGGCAAGCTGGAGATCACGCCGACCAAGCCTATGGCGACGCAGCGCGACCTGTCGCTGGCTTATTCGCCGGGCGTCGCCGTGCCGGTGCTCGCCATCTACGAAGATCCCAACCGCGCCTTCGACTACACCACGCGCGGCAACCTCGTCGCCGTGATCTCCAACGGCACGGCGATCCTGGGCCTGGGCAATCTCGGCGCGCTCGCCTCCAAGCCTGTCATGGAAGGCAAGGCGGTGCTGTTCAAGCGCTTCGCCGACGTGGACTCCATCGACCTCGAAGTGGACACGAGCGACATCGACGAGTTCGTCAACTGCGTGCGCTTCCTCGGCCCGTCTTTCGGCGGCATCAACCTGGAAGACATCAAGGCGCCGGACTGCTTCATCATCGAGCAGCGGCTGCGCGAGATCATGGACATCCCCGTCTTCCACGACGACCAGCACGGCACGGCGATCATCGCCACCGCCGGGCTGATCAACGCCCTCCACTTGACGGGCCGCGACATGCGGAGCGCAAAACTTGTCTGCAACGGTGCGGGTGCGGCCGGCATCGCCTGCATCGAGCTGGTGAAGTCGCTCGGCTTTCCGCCGGAAAACGTCATTCTCTGCGACACCAAGGGCGTGGTCTATCAGGGCCGCACCGAGGGCATGAACCAGTGGAAGTCGGCCCATGCCGTGCCGACGGACAAGCGCACGCTGGCTGAGGCGCTGGACGGCGCCGACGTGTTCTTCGGGCTTTCCGCCAAGGGCGCGCTGACGCGCCCGATGGTGCAGAGCATGGCCAAAAACCCGATCATCTTCGCCATGGCCAACCCCGACCCGGAGATCACCCCGCAGGAAGTGGCGGAAATCCGCACGGATGCGATTCTTGCGACCGGCCGTTCGGACCACCCCAACCAAGTCAACAACGTTCTGGGCTTCCCCTACATCTTCCGCGGCGCCTTGGACGTGCGCGCCACCACCATCAACGACGAGATGAAGGTGGCCGCAGCCCAGGCGCTGGCCGAGCTTGCCCGCGCGGAGGTGCCGGACGACGTGGCCGCGGCCTACGGCGGCGTGCGCCCGAAATTCGGGCCGAACTACATCATCCCCGTCCCGTTCGACCCGCGGCTGATCTCGGCCATCCCAAGCGCCGTGGCGAAAGCGGCGATGGACTCAGGCGTGGCGCGCCGGCCGATCCCCAACCTCGACAAATACGCGCAGGAACTCTCCGCGCGGCGCGACCCCGTGGCTTCCACGCTGCAACGCATCCACGACCGGGTGCGCCGCAGCCCGAAGCGCGTCGTCTTCGCCGAGGGCGAGGAGGAGCAGGTGATGCGCGCGGCGCTGTCCTACGCCAACCAGAAGCTTGGCACGGCGATCCTGGTCGGCCGCGACGACGTGATCCGGGAGAACGCGGCAGGTGCCGGCATCGACCTCAACCGCGCCAACATCGAGATCATCAACGCGCGGCTTTCGCGGCGCAACACCTTCTACACCGACCTGCTCTACGAGCGGCTGCAACGCAAAGGCTTCCTGCACCGCGACTGCCAGCGCCTGATCAACAACGACCGCAACTATTTCGCCGCCGCCATGCTGGCGCTGGGCGACGCCGACGCGGTGGTGACGGGCGTCACGCGCAACTATTCCACGGTGCTGGAATCCATCCGCCACGTGATCGACGAGCGGCCCGGCCACTGCGTGATCGGCGCCTCCATAGCGTTGTCCCGCGGGCGCACGGTGATCGTGGCGGACACCGCCGTTCACGACATGCCGAACGCCGAGCAGCTTGCCGACATCGCGGAGGAGGCGGCGGCATTCGCGCGGCGCATGGGCTACGAGCCGCGCGTCGCCATGCTCGCCTACTCCACCTTCGGCCACCCGCCGGGCGAGCGTTCCGAGCGGGTGCAGGAGGCGGTGAAGATCCTCGACCGGCGCCGCATCGATTTCGAGTATGACGGCGAGATGGCGGCGGACGTCGCGCTGAACCCGCGGCTGATGAAGGAATACCCCTTCTGCCGCCTGTCCGGCCCGGCCAACGTGCTGGTCATGCCGGCCTTCCACTCGGCTTCAATCTCCACCAAGATGCTCCAGGAACTCGGCGGCTCCACCGTGATCGGCCCGCTGCTGGTCGGCCTGAACAAGCCCGTGCAGATCGTCTCGCTCAACGCCAAGGACTCCGACATCGTCAACATGGCGGCGATTGCCGCGTTTCACGCGGGAGCGTGAAAACTGATCAGCAGCGCCCTGAAATCGTTCACGTTCGTTCCGGTCGGGCCTGTTGTGAACAGGTCCCCGACGGCGTGGAACGCCCGCCAGGAGTCGTTTGCAGCCAGGCAGGATCTTGCATCGATGCCTTTGCCGCGCATGCGCCCGACGCTGGAGCCGTCGGCGACGGCGCCGGCGTTGCCCTCCGACCCGTCCACGCCGTCGGTATCCGCCGCGAGCGCGTCGATACCGTCCACGCCGTCGATACCCAGGGCAAAAGACAGGAGGAACTCGCCGTTGCGTCCGCCTCTGCCCCCTTTGGAGCGCAGAGTCACCGTTGTTTCGCCGCCCGAAAGGATGAGCGCGGGCTTGGCAAAGGGGCGGTTGCGCAAGGCGACCTCCCGCGCGATCGCCGCGTGGACCGCGCCTACGTCGCGCGCCTCGCCTTCGATCGCATCGGAAAGAATAACGGCTTCGAGGCCGTAGCGTCGCGCGTGAGCGGCAGCGGCTTCCAGTGACATCGCCGCCGAGGCGATGACATGCGCGCTGTTGCCTCTAAACCGAGGGTCGTCGGGCAGCGGCGCCGCGGCATCGCCGCTGCGCAGGTGCCGCACGACGCTTTCGGGCAGCCGCAGGCCGTATGTCTCTATGACGCGCAGCGCGTCGAGAGGCGTGGAAGCATCGGGCACGGTCGGCCCGGAAGCGACCAAGGCGGGATCGTCGCCCGGAATGTCCGACAGGATCAGGGAAACAACGCGAGCCGGATGGGCGCGGGCGGCAAGGCGCCCGCCCTTGATCGTCGAAACGTGCTTGCGGACCGTATTCATCGCAGCGATGGGCGCGCCGGACGCCAGCAGGGCCTCGTTGACCGCAATCTCGTCTTCGAGCCTGAGCCCGGCGGGCGGCGCGGGAAGCAGGGCCGAGCCGCCGCCTGAAATCAGCGCCACCACGAGGTCATCGGCCGTGAGGTTCTCCACGAGACTGGTGAGGCGCCGCGCGGCCGCCAGGCCTGCCTCGTCCGGCACGGGATGCCCGGCTTCCATGACCCGGATGCGCTCGCAAGGCGCGCCGAAGCCATAGCGCGTGACCACCGCCCCTTCCAGCGGGCCGTCCCAAGCCTTTTCGAAAGCCGCCGCCATCTGAGCCGATCCCTTGCCGGCGCCGATCACGATCGTCCGGCCTTTGGGCCTGGGCGGGAGATGCGGGGGAATGACGCGCTGCGGATCAGCCGCCGCGACCGCGGCGTGGAACAGGTCGGTCAGCAGTTGCCGAGGCTGGAAAGACACAGGCGCCGTCGCGGTCAGATTTTTTCACTCGTTTCTTGTCCAGCTTCTCCAACGAGCACGCCGGGGTTCATGGTTCCCGCCGGGTCGAGAGCCGATTTCAGGCGTGCCATCAGCGCCCGCTCCACCGGGCCGCAATTCCCATCGGCCAGCGCGATCTTGGCGCGGCCGAGGCCGTGCTCGGCGGCGAAGCTGCCGCCCAAGCGGGTGGCCAGTTCCGCCAGCGCTCGGCTGAGTTCCTCCGCCACCCCGCCGAAGTTGCCGGCGCCTTCCGGCGGCGACAGGTTGTAGTGGATGTTGCCGTCGGCCAGATGCCCGAACGGGTTGATCCGGACGCCGGGCAGGATTTTCTCGCAAACCGCCCCGCCCGCTTCGATGAACCGCGCGATCGCGGCGGGCGGCACGGAGATGTCGTGCTTGAGCTGCGCGCCTTCCAGCCGCTGGCCTTCGGGCTGCTCCTCGCGCAGCTTCCAGAAATGGGCGCGCTGCGCATCGGACATGGCAAGCGTGCCGTCGGAAACCACGCCTTCTTCCATGCCCCATTCCAGCGCGGCGGTCAGGATGTCGTCCAGGGGAACGCGCGGCGATCCCGACTCCAGCTCGACGAGGACATAGACGGACCCGCGCGTTTCCAGCGTATAGGCCAAGCCGCCGATATGCTTAAGGGCGAGATCGAGGCCGAGATCGGAGAAGAATTCCAGCGCGGACAGGAACTCCCCCGCTTCGCCGCGCAGAAAGGCGCCGAACGCGACGGCGGCCTGGAAGTCGGGCACGACCAGGAGGGCCGTCGTCCGCAGCTTCGGCGCGGGAAACAGCCTGAGCACCGCGCGCGTGACCACGCCGAGCGTCCCCTCCGCGCCGCAGAAAAGTCTTCGCAATTGATAACCGGCATTGTCCTTCTGAACGGCGCGCAAGCCGTCCCAGATGGTTCCATCGGGCAACACGACTTCCAGCCCCAGCACGAGGTCCTGCACCATGCCATAGCGGAAGGCGTGGCTGCCTCCGGCATTCGTGCCGATCAGACCGCCGATCGTTGCGCTGCCTTCCGAACCGAGATGCATGGGAAAGATCAGGCCGTGCGGCGCCAACGTTGCATGCAGCGCCGCAAGCACCGTCCCGCACTCGACAAGGATGGAGCCGGCGCCGGGATGGGGCCTGGCCATCCCGTTCATGCGCGACAGCGACAGGATGACGGCGTCGGACCGATGCGCGACGCTGCCGCCGCACAGCCCCGTATTGCCGCCCTGCGGCACCACCGCGATTCCTGCCTCGTGGCACAGCTTCACGACCTGCGCGGCTTCGGCCGTGTCCGCCGGCCTCGCCACGCCGAGCGGCGCGACACCGTAGCGGTCCAGCCAGTCGCGCCGGAACGGCGCAGCGTCCCCATCGGTCAGCCAGCCGCGCGAGCCGAGCAGACCGGCCAGTTCGCTGACGGCTTCGGACATGCCTGAGCGATATTTCATGCGTAGATGCAGCCGCCTGAGACGATCACCTGCTCACCCGTCATGAAACGGCATGGACCTCATAGCCGTTTGCGCCAGCACCACTGCCCGGCCGATGCCGCTTGCAGGCCCGTGATCAGTGTAGCGGTCAACTGATTCGTCCTGGTTACAGGCAATCCATGCGGGGCTTCGAAGTATGGAGCCGCATATCACACCTAGCCGCCAGCCGTCAGTTCATCGGCACCATAGAAACCGTCCAGGGCTGTTTCGGGGGAAGTGCCTTTTCGGCGTCGATTGCGTGCTCTTTCCCTCCGCCTCCGGTAAACAGATGCGGGATCGAAACGGGGAAGCGCATGGCCGCAGCTGGAATAAGCGTGATCATCCCGGCCTTCAACGCGGCGGCAACGATCCGCGCGACGCTCGACAGCGTTGCGGGGCAGTCCAATTCGCCGCTCGACGTCGTCGTGGTCGATGACGGCTCGACGGATGGAACCGCCGCGATCGCCGAGCAGTATGCCGGCCGCCTCCCCCACCTGTCCGTCATCCGCGTGGCGAATGGCGGCGTGTCGCGGGCGCGCAACGTCGGCATCGCCGCGTCGCGCGGCGACCTGATCGCACCCATCGATTCCGACGACGTCTGGCACCCCAGCTTTCTCGAAGAACTCGGCGGCCTCCATCGCGGCAAGCCCGAACTTGGGCTGGTTTATTCGTTTCTCAGCCGCATCGACGAGCAGGGCCGCTTCCTGCGCTGGCACAGCGGCTACGAGGCGCAGGGCTGGGCCTTTTACCGCCTGCTGATGGTCAACTTCATCTGCTGCGGCTCGAACACGGTGTTCACCCGCAGGCATTTCGAAGCGGCCGGCGGCTATGACGAGACCTTGCCGCGGGGCGAGGACACGCTGCTGCAATGGGAACTCGCCGCCCGCGCGCCACTCGGCTGCGTGCCGAAATGCCTGGTGGGCTACCGCGACAGGCCGGGATCGCTCAGCAAGGCCAGGCGCGAGCAGTCAGAGCATCAGCTGATCATCACGAGGAAGCTGGTGGATCGGATGCCCGCGATCGATCGCGCCAAGGCACGCACCGCGTTCGCCTTCGCGCACAGGCAGATGGCAACCGAGCTCGCCGACAGCAGGACCGGCTCGTACTTCGAGATCGCCTGGCATTGGCTGCGGGCGTTCCTGTTGGACTCGGCCTATGCAAGGCAGGCGCTGGTCTATGAATCTACCGTCAACAAGCACGACACGCGGGTGCGGTTCTTTCTCCATTGGCTGGTCGGGTACCTGCTTGACCCCGCTTATGCGAGAAAAGCGTGGACCGCAGAGCAAGACCGCCGGGACTGGCTGGCCGGGGAAGCCGAGCGGGCGAAGCAGCGGGGCGAAGTCAGCCCGCCGGAGCAGCCGCTTTTTCTGGACCTGCCTCCCGATCCGCCGAACGTCGCCAAGCTGCCGGACTATGCGCTGCGGCTGCTGGAGAAAGCCGGGGAACTGGACGAAAGGCTCGGCGGACCAGTTGCGGGCAGGTGAACGGCGTTTGCTCCGCCTTCGGCGCGAAGAGGAGACGCTACAGGCGCAGCAGTTCCGCCAATCGCGGGAAAAGCTTCACCTGCCTCTCCCGACGCGCCAGCGGCGCGGAAGCTTTGGCGAAGGCTGCGGCCGAGGCAACGCCCATCGTCGTGCTGCTCTGCGCGCGCACGCTGTGGCTGATGCCGCAGAACTGGTTGCAGCCGCGCATCTGAGCGCGGATGTCGTCCGCCTTGTCCCAGAATCTTTGGAGGTCGCCGGGCTTCGCCAGCTTCTCGCCGCGAAACCCGCGGGAGAAGCAGAGCCGCGCTTCGCCGTAGTGGTTGACCATGATGTTTCGGTCGTAGGTGTTGCAGATGTGCTGGGATGTTGTGGTGCGGGAGGCCCAGCCGCGGTCGAGATCCGTCATGCCGTCCAGCGAGCGGAAATACATGCCGACCTGATTGCGCCAGACCGGGTTGAGGTGGAGATCGTATTTGCGGTCGGCGTCGTCGATGAGGGCGACGAGCTTTTCGGCATCCACCCCTGACTCCTGCGCGAAGAAGGAATCGACCTCGCCGGTCTGCCCAAAGGAGGGCTGCAAGAAATTCAGCTTGAGGCGGTCTGCGCCGATGCCGTTCAGCACAAGGTCGTAGAAGGCGTCGAGGTGCTCGTAGTTGGACCGGTAGATCAGCCCCATCACGAACACCCGCGCGCGAACTTCCGGGTGCCGGTCGCGCGCGGCCACGAGCAGCCGCAGCGCATTGGTGGCCTTGGCGAAAGCGCCTTTCACGCCGCGGGTGCGGTCGTGCAGTTCGGCGGTGTGGCCGTTGAGCGAGATCGAAATGTCGTGTGGCCCTTCCAGGACCATCCGGTCGGCCATCGCTGCATTGCGGATGCGGGTGCCGTTGACGACGGACAAGACTCGCAGGCCGTTGCCGCGCGCCGCCGCGCAGATCGCGAAATATTCTTCGAGGTCGAGCATCGGCTCGCCGCCGCAGATCACCACGGAACCGTGCGGGCTCATCGCCGCAAATTCCTCGATGACTTCCGCTTTGCGTTCGGTCGAGAGATAGTTGTCGCGGTCCGCATCGTCGCGCTGCCAGAAATCGCAGTGCTGGCAGCGCAGGTTGCAGCGCTTGTTGACTTCCACAAAAAGAAACCGCGGCGGCAGGCGCATGCGTCTTTTCCCCTTGAACCCTAGAGCATCGGACGGTTAATCGCACGCAGTCTGCCGGCCGGGGGCGGGTGCAGGC
>CAXTCF010000058.1:0-22270 GCA_964242945.1 uncultured Rhizobiaceae bacterium
CCGCTTGGCTCCTCATCCTGAGCCTGTCGAAGGATGACAAAATCCGGCCTTCGCAGAAGGCGCGGCGGCAATCTCGCGCGCCTGCGTGACGGACGGGGCGCGGTTCAGATGTCCAGCGTGGTGTCGCGCTCCCATTGGGTAAAATGCTGCGCATAGGCGTTCCAGTCGGCATGCCGGAGCTTGAGATAGGCGGCCGAAAAGGCGTCTCCCAGCGCCGCCTTCAGCGCTGCGTCGGCGTCGAAGGCGCGCAGCGCATCGAGCAGGTTGAGCGGCAGTTTTGGCGCGTCGGTGACGGTGTGACCCTCAGCATACATGTCGATGTCGTAGCGCCGGCCGGGGTCGGCCTGCGTTATCAGCCCGTCTAGCCCGGCGGCGATGATTGAAGCCTGGAGCAGATAAGGGTTGGCCGCGCCGTCGGGCAGGCGAAGCTCGAAGCGGCCGGGGCCGGGCACGCGCACCATGTGGGTGCGGTTGTTGCCGGTCCATGTCACCGTGTTGGGCGACCACGTGGCGCCGGAAATCGTGCGCGGCGCGTTGATGCGCTTGTAGGAGTTGACGGTCGGATTGGTGATCGCGGCCATCGCCGCCGCGTGGCGCATGATGCCGCCCAGAAAGCTCTTGCCCTCCATGGAAAGGCCGAGTTCGGCGCTTTCGTCGGCGAAAGCATTCTCGTCCCCGCGCCACACAGAGATGTGCGCGTGGCAGCCGTTGCCGGTGAGGTTCGGGAAGGGTTTTGGCATGAAGGTGGCGCGCAGCCCGTGCTTTTCCGCCACCGACTTCACCATGAACTTGAAGAAGGAGTGGCGATCGGCGGTCAGGAGCGCGTCGGCAAAGGTCCAGTTCATTTCGAACTGGCCGTTGGCGTCCTCGTGATCGTTCTGGTACGGCCCCCAGCCGAGCGAAAGCATGGCGTCGCAGATTTCCGCGATGACGTCGTAGCGCCGCATGAGCGCCGACTGGTCGTAGCAGGGTTTTTGCGCCGCGTCGTACTGGTCGGAGATGCTTTGGCCGTCGCGGGTGATCAGGAAGAACTCGGCCTCTACGCCGGTCTTCACCGTCAGATCCAGTTCCGCAGCCTTGTCCACCAGGCGCTTCAGCACGGCGCGCGGCGCCTGCGCGACCGTCTCGCCGTTCATGACGCAGTCCGCCGCCACCCAGGCGACCTCCGGCTTCCAGGGCAGCTGGATTGCGGAGGCGGCGTCCGGAATCGCCAGCATGTCGGCATCGGCCGGCGTCATGTCCAGCCATGTGGCGAAGCCGGCGAAGCCCGCGCCGTCCTTCTGCATCTCCCCGATCGCCTGGGCCGGCACGAGCTTCGCCCGCTGCCCGCCGAACAGGTCGGTAAAGGAGATCATGAAGTATCGGACGCCGCGCTCGGCGGCGAAGGCTGCGAGATCGGTTATCATGCATGCACCCCCGGTTGTTCCGCTTCAGCCAACGGTGCCCGAGCCTGCGCCGGGGCGGACCGGCTCGCAGAGGATTTCCGTTCTGACCGAATTGGCGAGATAGCAGTTGTTGTGTGAGGCGTGGTGGAGCGCGTCTTCTTCCGCCTTGCCGGGGGCCGGCTCCTGCCACACCACATGCGGGCGCAGCGTCACGCGGCTGATCCAGTTCCGCCCCTCGGGCGAGCGGGACATCACACCTTCCGCGATGTCCTCGTAGCGGTCCACCACGTGCCCGGCTCGGGCCGCGAAAAACAGGAAAAACAGCCTGTGGCAGGAAGAAAGTGCTGCAACGAACGCTTCCTCCGGGTCCACGCCGAAGGGGTCGGCATGGCGAGCAACGTGAAGCGGCGAGGCCGAGGCGCGAACCTGCTGGCCGCCGTCGAAGCTCCAGGCGTGGCCGCGCCCGTAGCGGCCGTCGCTGAACGCCTCGCCTGTCGCCCGCTCCCAAAGGACCCTGGACGTGTATGCCGCCATCTCACTCCCTCACGCGGCCTGGAATCCACTCTGTGCCGGCAAGCGGCACCTGCGCCATGGCCGCGGCCTCCACGGTCAGCGCGCAGAGGTCTTCCGGCTCCAGATTGTGCAGGTGGCTCTTGCCGCAGGCGCGCGCGATCGTCTGCGCTTCCAGAGTCATCACCTTGAGGTAGTTGGCAAGCCGCCGCCCGGCCGCGACCGGGTCGAGCCGCGCGGCCAGGGCCGGGTCCTGCGTGGTGATGCCGGCGGGGTCGCGGCCTTCGTGCCAATCGTCATAGGCGCCGGCCGTGGTGCCGAGCGCCTGGTATTCGGCCTCGTAAGCCGGGTCGTTGTCGCCGAGCGCGATCAGGGCGGCAGTGCCGATCGATACCGCATCGGCGCCGAGCGCCAGCGCCTTCGCCACATCCGCCCCGTTGCGGATGCCTCCAGAGACGATCAGCTGCACCTTGCGGTGCATACCCAGATCCTGAAGTGCGCGCACCGCCGGCCGCACGCAGGCCAGCGTCGGCTGCCCCACATGCTCGATGAAGATCTCCTGGGTCGCTGCCGTGCCGCCCTGCATGCCGTCGATCACCACCACGTCGGCGCCCGACTTCACCGCGAGCGCCGTGTCGTAATAAGGCCGCGCGCCGCCGACCTTGACGTAGATCGGCTTTTCCCAGTCGGTGATCTCGCGGAGTTCGCCGATCTTGATCTCCAAGTCGTCCGGTCCGGTCCAGTCGGGATGGCGGCAAGCCGAGCGCTGGTCGATGCCCTCCGGCAGGTTGCGCATGGCCGCGACGCGCGCGGAAATCTTTTGCCCCAGCAGCATGCCGCCGCCGCCCGGCTTCGCCCCCTGCCCCACCACGATCTCGATCGCGTCGGCGCGGCGGAGGTCGCGCAGGTTCATGCCGTAGCGCGAGGGCAGATACTGATAGACCAGTTTTTCCGAGTGCCCGCGCTCCTCCTCCGTCATGCCGCCGTCGCCGGTCGTCGTGGAGGTGCCCGCTGCCGTCGCCCCGCGCCCCAGCGCCTCCTTGGCGTTGCCCGACAGCGAGCCAAAACTCATGCCGGCGACCGTGATCGGGATCTTCAGCTCGACCGGCTTCTTGGCGTGGCGCGAGCCCAGCACGACATCCGTGCCGCACTTTTCCCGGTAGCCCTCCAGCGGATAGCGCGAGATCGAGGCGCCGAGGAACAAGAGGTCGTCGAAATGCGGCAGCCTGCGCTTCGCCCCGCCGCCGCGGATATCATAGATGCCGGTCGCCGCGGCGCGGCGGATTTCGGACAGCGTGTAGTCGTCGAAGGAAGCCGACTTGCGCGGAGTGGTCGGGGGGTTGCGGTAGGTCATCAATAGCTTTCCGCGTGATCGACGTGGAAGTGGTAGAGCTTTCGGGCCGAGCCGTAGCGGCGGAAATCTTCCGGCTTGGCATCGATGCCCGCGCGAGCAAGCAGACCGCCGAGCAGCGAAAGGTGCTCCGGCCGCATCGCCTTCTCCACGCAGTCGGCGCCCAAGCTTTTCACGCTGCCGCGCACGAAAAGCCTAGCCTCATAGAGCGAGTCGCCCAGCGCCTCGCCGGCATCGCCGCAGACGACCAGCGTGCCGGACTGGCCCATGAAGGCAGACATATGCCCGACACTGCCGCCCACCACGATGTCGATGCCTTTCATGGAGATGCCGCAGCGCGACGACGCATTACCTTTTACGACCAGCAGCCCGCCCTGGCCGGTGGCACCCGCATATTGGCTGGCATCGCCTTCGATGACGATGGCGCCCGACATCATGTTCTCGCCCACGCCGGGCCCGGCCGAGCCGCGCACGGTGATGGAAGCGCCGCCGTTCATGCCGCCGCAGTAGTAGCCGACGCTGCCTCGCACTTCGACTGAAACCGGCCTGTCCACGCCGACCGCAACCGAGTGGCTTCCGCGCGGGTTAAGCACGGTCCACTCCGTTTCGTTGGTGCCTTCGGGTAGCCGATGCAGCGCGGCGTTCAGTTCGCGCAGCGGCACCTCTGCGAGATCAACGACCGGCATCAGTGTTCCCAGAAATAGACGGTTGCCGGTTCCGGCTCCCAGACGCGCGCCGACTCGATGCCGGGAAGCGCCGCCAGCGCGCGGTATTCCGAGCCGAAAGCAACGTATTGGTCGGTCTCGGCGAGCACCGCGGGCTTGCAGGCGATCGGGTCGCGCAGCACGCCAAAACCGTTCCGGGTGCCGACGACGAAAGTGTAGAAGCCGTCAAGGTCGGAAAGGCTTTGCTCCAGCGCATCGCCCAGCGGCACGCCGCGCCCGAGTTGCCAGGAAAGGTAAGCCGCGGCAACTTCCGTGTCGTTCTCGGTCTCGAAGCGCACGCCATTGCGCTTCAACTCGCGGCGAAGGTTGTTGTGGTTGGAAAGCGAGCCGTTGTGGACGAGGCACTGGTCCGGTCCCGTCGAGAAGGGATGCGCGCCGAGCGTCGTCACCGCCGACTCGGTCGCCATGCGGGTGTGGCCGATGCCGTGCGTGCCCTGCATTCCCTCAACACCGAAGCGCGTGGCGACGTCGCGCGGCAGGCCCACCTCCTTGTAGATCTCAACGGCTTCGCCGCCGCTCATGATGGTGAGGCCGGGCGCTACCTGAGAAAGCGCCTCGCGCGCTTCTAGCGCTTTTTCGGCAGGCAATTCGATCACTGCATGCGTCGCAACCGGGCGCACCGAAACGTCGGCATGGAGGACCTCCCGCAACGCGGCTTCCAGGTTGGGAAACACCGCACCCGGCGTTTCCGAGCGCACGGTCAGCTTGGACAGGCCTGCTTCCGGTGCGCGGTAAACCGCGATGCCGGCACTGTCGGGCCCGCGGTCGGTCAGCGAAACCAGCATGCGGGAAAGATGCTGGCCGAGTTCGGGCTCAAGCAGCCGGTCCTTCAGGAAAAGCCCGGCGATGCCGCACATGCGAAGCGCTCCAAACACTTGGCCTTCGGCATAGCGCACATCGTTTAGCCAAGCAACTTGCAGGAACTAATTTTTCTTATGAAGAAAGTGAGCGGATCAAAGAAAAAGGCCGGCTCCTTCAGGAACCAGCCTTATCCCTCATCGGCTTGGCCTGTTCAGGCCAAGCGGATCGCTGCATCAGGACGCCTTGCCGTGCGGCGCGGTGAAGTGGCCGCACCAGTCTTCGGCGGTGACCACCGGCCAGAGGCCGCGCGAATTCGCGTCCGGCTGGGAAACCGGCGGGTTGAAGCGGCAGAGGCCGTTGTCGGCGTCCGAAGAGCCGTTGTTCAGATGGTCGTCGAAGAAGACGCAGCTGTTGCAGGAGCTGCCATTGTGAGTCGCGGTCTGCATGTTGCTCTCCTTTGGAAAAGTTTACCGGGAAGCTCTAGTTTAGAACAGTTCTAAACATACGCATCAACGCGACGCAGGGCAAGGAGTTCCCCAGCGACGATGCCAATGGGTCGGAGAATGTTGCGCGCCGGAGACAGGCCTCTGGCGCTTGCCATGGTTTTCGGAAGTTGGGTTTACGCGCTCTGCGCAGCCATCGGCGCATAGGCAGCGGAGTCGAGCTTCGCGGGCCGGCCAGGAAGCGAAAGCGTTGCCAGTTTCGGCGCCGTCTCGCTGATCACCTTGCCCTGGCGCACCACAAGCAAGCGCGTGGCGCGCAGCCGCACGGCTTCTACCGGATCGCGCGCCTGAAGCACGACGAGGTCGCCATTGCAGCCGACACGCAAGCCGTAGCCGTCCAGTCCCATCACGCGGGCGGGATTGACGGTCACCGCGTCGAAACAGAACCGCATCTCCTCGCGCGAGGAAAGCTGGCCGACATGCAGGCCCATGTGGGCTACGTCGAGCATGTCGGCGCTTCCCAAGCTGTACCAGGGGTCCATCACGCAGTCTTGGCCGAAGGCGACGTTGACGCCGTGCTGCCGCAACTCCTTCACGCGGGTCAGGCCGCGGCGCTTGGGGAACGTGTCGTGCCGGCCCTGGATCATGATGTTGATCAGCGGATTGGCGATCGCCTGCATGCCGGACTCCGCCATCAGCGGCAGGAGCTTCGAAACATAGTAGTTGTCCATGGAGTGCATGGAGGTGAGATGCGAGCCGGCGACGCGATCGCCCAAGCCCAGCCGCGTAGCCTCGCAGGCCAGCGTTTCGACGTGGCGCGAAAGCGGGTCGTCGGTCTCGTCGCAGTGCATGTCGACGCGCAAGGACCGCTCGACGGCGATCTCGCAGAGCGCGGTAACGGACCGGGCGCCGTCGGCCATGGTGCGCTCGAAATGCGGGATGCCGCCGACCACGTCCACGCCCAGGTCGAGGGCGCGATTCAGATTTTCCGCCGTGGATGCAGAGCGGAAATAGCCGTCCTGCGGGAAGGCGACGAGTTGCAGGTCGAGATAGGGCGCGACTTGTTTCTTCACGTCCAGCAGCGCTTCGACGGCAAGCAGCCGGTCGTCGCAGATATCGACATGGGTGCGGATGGCCAGCAGCCCCTGGGACACGGCGAGGTCGCAATAGCGCAGCGCCCGCTCCTTCACCGCATCCTGGGTCAGGTGCGGCTTCAGTTCGCCCCAGAGCGCAATTCCCTCCAGCAGCGTGCCGGACATGTTGAGGCGCGGCAGGCCCAGCGAGAGCGTCGCATCCATGTGGAAGTGACAGTCCACGAAGGGCGGCGAAACGAGGTTGCCGGCGGCGTCGATTTCCTTGCCGGCGTCGGCGGCAAGATGCGGCTCGACTGCCGCGATCTTTCCATCTGCTATGCCGATGTCCATGCCGGAGCGGCTGTCAGACAGAGTGGCGTTGCGGAGGATGAGGTCAAATGTCATCAGCAGCATCCGTTTAGCTTGAGTTGCAGCCGGATGAGGAAGTGGACCAGCACGGTATGTTGATTCAAGCGGCTTGGAACAGCTCTTGGATCGCCATCTCAGGCACCAGCACCAAGCCCTTGTCCGTGATGCGGATCTCGGGGATGACGGAAAGCGGGATGAGGTTGAAGCCCATATAGGGGATGGCGCAGCCGGCCTTCTCCCATTCGACTTTGAGCGCCTTCACTTCCTCTGCAACTTCACCGACGCGCTTGTCCGACAAAAGACCCGCGATCGGCAGCTCGACCATCGCCGTGACCTGCCCATCCACCACGACGCAGACCCCGCCCTGAACCTTTTCTATCGCTTCAACAGCGACAGCCATGTCGGGCTCGTTCGTGCCGGCGACGATGATGTTGTGGCTGTCGTGGCCGACGGAGGACGCCACAGCGCCCTGCTTCAGGTTGAAGTTGGCAAGCAGCCCGTGCGCGACGTTGCCCGGAGACTTGCCGTGCCGCTCCACGACGGAGACGAAGCAGAGCCCGTGACGGTCGAAGTGCGACTGCCAGTCGTTGGCGGGTTCGAGCACCGCTTCAACATGGCCGAGCGTGATGCCGGGAAGCTCCGTCTTGATGGCGTGGGCGGTGACGGGGGTAGTCGGCAGGTCGGGTGTCAGCTTCAGGCCCTTCGGCAGCTTGACCGTGCGGTAGGCCGCATCGGGGTAGCGGTAGCGGGAGGAAAGCGCCTGATCCAGCAGCGGCGTGATCTTCTTGCCTTCCACGACAAGCTCGCCGCCGTACCAGGTGTTCACCGGCTTCATTGCATCGTCGAGCAGCACGATATCGGCGCGCCGGCCGCCCCCCATACCGCCGATCTCGCCTTCCATGCCGAAGCGCGTCGCGCCGTGCAGCGAGCCCATGCTCCAGGCTTGTTCCGGCTTCATGCCCGCGCGGATCGCCTCGCGCGTCACCCAGTCCAGGCCGAACAGCAGAAGGTCTTCGGCATCGCGGTCGTCGGTGCACACCGCGATCCGCTTGTGGCTGCTGCCCAGTTCGGTGATCGTCTTGATCGCCTGCGGAAGGCTGTGCCAGGGCGTGGTCGGAGGGCCGCCGCGCAGGAAAAGCCAGATGCCGGCCTCAAGCAAGTCGTCGGCGATCTCGCGGTCGATCGCCTCATGCGTGTCGGTGACGCCGGACGCCGCGTAGGCCGCGACGAACTCGCGCCCATAGACGTGGCCGGAGACGGGCCGTCCGCGCTGCAACGCGGCGGCGAGGATGGCGTGGGAGCGCTCGTCGCCCATCGCCACCGGCACGAAATCCATCTTCTCGCCGAGCGCGATCGCCTCCGGCCACTTGTCGAACAGCGCCGCGATTTTTTCGGGCGTCAGGTCGCCGCCCGCCGTTTCCAGTTCGGGCGAGGTCGCCGGCACGGTGGAAGGCACGGTGAGGAAGATCGAAAGCGGCGCTTCGCGCGCGTCCTCCAGCATCGCCTCCACGCCGGCCACATCCATGACGTTGCCGATCTCGTGGCTGTCGCAAAAGATCGTCGTCGTGCCGTTGAGCAGCGCCGCTTCGGCATAGGCGCAGGCCGTGACCATGGAGGACTCGATGTGGATGTGCGGATCGACCAGGCCGGGCGCCAGCAGCCCGCCTTTCGCGTCGTAGAGGCTGGCGCCGCCTTTGTGCGTGCCGGCGGGCTTCACCGCGGCGATGCGCCCGCCGGAAATCCAGATCTCCCGGTCGGGCAGGATGCGCTCGGAATAGGTGGAAAGCACCCGCGCGCCTCCGATCACCAGATCTGGGTCCGCCCTGCCCGAAGCGACCTCGGCAAGGCGCCGCGTCATCGTGTGGAGAGGCGCGACGGAAAAGCGGGAAAGGCTGGCCATGGATTAAGCGATGTCCCCTGTACATGCATCGGCCGGACGGCGCCTGCCGGGGCCGAGCCGACCTCAGGCAGTTGGCCACCGTTTGCAGTGCAGTGCAAGCGGTCGGCTGCGGGCATGCTGTCGAGGGGAAGGCACCCCTTGCGGCGCAGGGCAGAGGGTGCAATCGAGGAGGCAGGAGCAACGAGGAAGCGCCATGCCGGACTTTTTCCCCGACCTGCCGATGGAAGGCACCTTTCTGGGGCGGGCAACGGTCCCGGAGAAGCCGTATCCGCTCGTCGTCACGGTGCGGAACGGCGAGGTCTTCGACATCACATCGGCAGAAGCACCCACGGTCCGCGACATCTGCGAAATGGAAGATCCCGCTGCCTATGTGGCTGCTGCCTCCGGCATGCATCTCGGCAATTTTGCGGAACTCGCAGTCAACAGCCTCGCCGCCGCGCATGACGGGACCAAGCCGCATCTGCTATCCCCGCTCGACCTCCAGGCGGTGAAAGCGTCCGGCGTCACTTTCGTGGCGAGCCTGCTAGAGCGCGTGATCGAGGAGCAGGCGCGCGGGGATGCCGCCAGGGCCGAAGGCATCCGCGCCGACATTTCCGGGCTGATCGGCCATGACCTGTCCCGGCTGAAGCCGGGCTCGGCGGAGGCGATGGCGATCAAGGCGAAGCTGATCGCCAGGGGCGTGTGGTCGCAATACCTCGAAGTCGGCATCGGCCCGGACGCCGAGATCTTCACCAAATGCCAGCCGATGGCGTCCGTCGGCTTCGGCGCCGATGTCGGCCTGCACCCCGTTTCCTCCTGGAACAACCCGGAGCCGGAGATCGTGGTGATGGCGTCGAGCCGGGGAAAGATCGTCGGCGCCAGCTTGGGCAACGACGTCAACCTGCGCGACGTCGAAGGCCGCTCCGCCCTGCTGCTCGGCAAGGCCAAGGACAACAACGCCTCGGCCGCGGTCGGCCCGACCATCCGGCTGTTCGACGGCTCGTTCGGGCTGGGCGACGTGAAATCGGCGGAAGTGAGCCTTTCCGTCACCGGCGAGGATGGCTTTTCGCTGGAAGGCGCCAGCTCGATGCGCGCGATCAGCCGCGCGCCGGAGGATCTTGTGGCGGCGGCAATGGGGCGGCATCACCAGTACCCCGACGGCATGGCGCTTTATCTCGGCACGATGTTCGTGCCGTCGAAGGACCGCGGCGAGGCCGGCAAAGGGTTCACGCACCACGCCGGCGACATCGTGACGATAGGCACGGAAGCGCTGGGAAAGCTCGTCAACCGCGTCCGCCTTTCGACGGAGTGCCCGCCCTGGACCTATGGCGCGAGCCGCCTGATGCGCGACCTCGCGAAGGCCGGGCTGATCTGACACCGCCGGTCATTGAAAATGACCGGCGGTTCCGTTCTTGGATTTCTGCGGATTCCTTAATCCCCAAGTAGAAATCCAAGATGGCTTGCCGGCCGGATGCGTTGGCATCTTCGGCCGTCGCCAAACTACTGCGGCGGGGAAATCTGCCGCGCCCGTACGCGGTCGGGGTTGAGGCGCCTTTCGCGCCAGATGATCACGAGGCCGGAAGCCACCACCACCGCGCCGCCAGCCAGCATGTTCACCGTCGGCACCTCGCCGAAAGCCAGGAAGCCGATGGCGATGCCCAACAGCATCGAGGTGTATTCGAACGGGGCGACGGTGGAGAGCTCCGCATGGCGGTAGGCCTCCGTCATCAGCAGCTGGCCGGTCCCGCCGCAGATCCCGGACGCGATCAGGAGCGAGGCCTGGCCTGGAGAAAGTGCGGCCCAGCCGAAGGGGAGCGTGGCAAACCCCGCGACGGATGCCGTGACGGAGAACCAGAGCACGATGGTCGCGGTGTTTTCCGTTCGCACGAGGCGCCGCACAAGGGTGATGGCGACGGCGGAGATGGCGGCCGACAGGAGGCAGATCAGCACGCCAAAAGCCTCGGCGCGCCCTACTTCGGCGCCGGAGGTCAGAAGCGTCAGCTTGGGCCAGGAGATGATCAAGACGCCGCAAAAGCCTGCGGCCACCGCGCTCCAGCGGAAGACACGGACGGTTTCGCCGAGGAACAGCGCGCCGATCACCACCACGAGCAGCGGCTGCGCATAGCCGAGCGCGATCCATTCGGGCAGCGGCAGCAGGGTCAAGGCATAGAAGCCGAGCCCCATCGAGACCACGCCGACCGCCCCCCGCGCGATATGCGAGAGGGGATGCGCCGTCCGCACGGCGCCGCGCAATTGCCCTTGCCAAGCCAGCATTGCGAGGATCGGCAGAACGGCGAAGAAGGAGCGGAAGAAAACGAGCTGGCCCGGCGGCAGCTGCCCGGCGGATTTCAGGCAGGACTGCATCGCGACGAAAGCGACGACGGACACGACCTTCAGCGTGATGCCGGTCAGCGGGCTCGGCCCGTCCCCCTTCCTGTGACTGACGGTCACCGGAAGCGTCTTCCGCGATTTTGATAATCGGCAAGAAGGCGAAGGCGCAGCGCGAGGGCTGGCAATGCGGAAGCGGACGCGGGCACGCGCCTCAAATACGGGTCCAGCCGGTTTTGTCGAGACCGCCGATCATGTATGGACCGGCGCAATGGACGTGAACCCGTTGGACCAGAACCTTCGGTCACGCCGCTGGTGCGTGGAGTGAGGGGCAGGCCTGATGCGCGTAGAGAAGCCAAAAATCTTCCGGCTGGAGGATTACCGCCCGAGCGACTACCTCATCCCCGCCGTGGACCTCTTCTTCCGCCTTTCGCCGGATGCCACGGTGGTCACGGCCGAACTGACGGTGCAGCGGCGCGACGGCGTTCCGGCCGGCACGCCGCTCCTGCTCAACGGCGACGGATTGACGCTCAAGCGCGCCGAACTCGACGGGAAGCCGCTTGATGCTTCCGCCTTCGATGCGGCGCCGGACGGGTTCACCCTGCATGCCCCGCCGGCCGGCGAGCGGTTTAGCCTGCTTCTGGAAACCGAGATCGCGCCCGCCGCCAACACCGCGCTGATGGGCCTGTACCGCTCGAACGGCAACTACTGCACCCAATGCGAGGCGGAAGGATTCCGCCGGATCGTCTATTTCCCCGACCGGCCCGACATCCTGTCGGTCTATACCGTCCGGATCGAGGCGGATAAGGCAGAAGCGCCCCTGCTGCTTTCCAACGGCAACTTCTCCGAGCGCGGCGAACTGGGCGACGGGCGCCACTACGCCGTCTGGCACGATCCGTTCCCAAAACCCTGCTACCTCTTCGCGCTCGTCGCGGGCGATCTCGGCTCGATCAAAGACATGTTCACGACGAAAAGCGGACGGCGCGTTGAACTCGGCATCTATGTCGAGCACGGCAAGGAGAACCAGGCGGGCTACGCCATGGACGCGCTGATCCGCTCCATGAAGTGGGACGAAGACGTGTTCGGCCGCGAATACGATTTGGACGTCTTCAACATCGTCGCCGTGTCCGACTTCAACATGGGCGCGATGGAGAACAAGGGCCTCAACATCTTCAACGACAAATACGTGCTGGCGGACTCGGACACCGCCACGGACGCAGACTTCGCCAACATCGAGGCGGTCATCGCGCACGAATACTTCCACAACTGGACGGGCAACCGCATCACCTGCCGCGACTGGTTCCAGCTTTGCCTGAAGGAAGGGCTCACGGTCTATCGCGACCACGAGTTCTCCGCCGACCAGCGCTCGCGCGCCGTGGAGCGGATCAGCGACGTGCGCACCCTGCGCGCCCACCAGTTTCCGGAAGACCAGGGTCCTCTCGCGCATCCCGTGCGGCCGCGCCGCTACCGCGAGATCAACAACTTCTACACGGCGACCGTCTATGAGAAGGGTTCCGAAGTTGTCGGCATGATCCGCACGATCCTGGGCGCGGCAGACTTCCGGAAAGGCATGGACCTCTACTTCGAGCGGCACGACGGCGATGCCGCGACCATCGAGGACTTCCTGCGCTGCTTTTCCGACGCTTCCGGGCGCGATCTAGGTCAGTTCGCACTCTGGTATCATCAGGCCGGAACACCCAACATCTCCGTAGCGATGAGCCACGATCCGGCCAAGGCGGAACTGACGCTGGAAATCGAACAATCCCTGCTGCCGACGCCCGGCGAGCGCGCCAAGAAGCTGATGCACATCCCCCTCGCCTTCGGCCTCGTGGGAGCGGACGGCAAGGATCTGAGCTTCGCGAAGGCCGATGGCGCAGAGGTGGAAAACGGTGTCATTCATCTGCGCAAGCGCAGGCACACGGTCCGCTTCTCCGGCGTGCCGGAGCGCCCGGCGCTGTCGCTCAATCGCGGCTTCTCCGCTCCCGTCACGCTGGCGGCCGAACAGCGCCCGGAGGACCTGATCTTCCTGGCGCGGCACGACAGCGACCTTTTTTCCCGCTGGCAAGCCTTCACGACCCTGGTGACAAAAGCGCTTGTCGAAGGCTTCCGCGCGGCGGTCGCCAGCAAGGCGCCGGAGTTTGCACCTGAACTGCTCGACCTCGCCGGCCGGATCGCCGCCGACGAGGCGCTGGAACCTGCCTTCCGCGCTTTGGCCCTCAGCCTGCCCGGTGAGGCCGACATCGCGCGTGAGATCGGCAGCAACATCGATCCCGACGCCATCCGGCGGAGCCGCGAAGCGCTGATCACAGCAATCGTCGAAGCGAACCGGGAAAGCTTCGCCGCACTTCACATTAAGTTGAGGCAGCATGGCCCGTTCCGTCCGGACGCCGCCGGCGCGGGCCATCGCGCCTTGCGCAACGTGCTGCTGGACTACCTGTCCGCGGGCTCCGCCGATGCCAGCTTGGGCGACGCGGATTTTCGCGGAAGCACCAACATGACCGACCGCGCGGCGGCGCTGACCGTGCTTGCCCACCGCCATCCCGGCTCGGAGGAAGCGCAGGCGGCGTTGGCAAGCTTCGAGAACCGCTACGGCGGCGATCCGCTGGTGATGGATAAGTGGTTCGCCGTGCGAGCGACCGTGCCGGGGCCGCAAACGGTCGACTCCGTGAAGAACCTGCTCGATCATCCCGCATTCTCGGCCGAAAATCCGAACCGCCTTCGGTCGCTGATCGGCAGCTTCGCCAGTTCCAACCAGACCGGGTTCCACCGCCCCGACGGCGCCGGCTACCGTCTCTTGGCAGACACTGTGCTGGGGGTGGGAAGCAAAAATCCGCAGGTCGCGGCACGCCTTGCAACGGCGTTGCGCTCCTGGCGCTCGCTGGAGCCCGGCCGCCAAGCCAAGGCGCGCGACGCCTTGGTATCGATCGCTGCGGCAGGCGATCTTTCCACCGACGTGCGCGACATCGTCGAGCGCACGCTCGCCTGAGCGATGGAATGGGTCTGAGCCGGCGAAGCATTTTCTTCGGCTCAACGGCACATCGAAACGGCGCTGTCACCCCCCAAATCTTGCCCACAAATTCAGCCTTGCCTGAAACCTCGGCAAGCTGTG
Organism: uncultured Rhizobiaceae bacterium; assembly: GCA_964242945.1. Classification (GTDB taxonomy): domain Bacteria; phylum Pseudomonadota; class Alphaproteobacteria; order Rhizobiales; family Rhizobiaceae; genus Mesorhizobium_B. The sequence continues at coordinate 13,974 of CAXTCF010000058.1, forward strand.
GACAAGCTCTAGCCCGTCTGTTTGATTGCCGTGGATTCGGTATGTGCGGGGGTTCCGAATCAATCAAAAAATCGATGAAGGGGGCCGTCAGATGGCCAAGAAGGACGCGCGGCGCGCGCCCGGCCGGAAGAGCGCGTTTGCGCGCCGGCAAAAGGATTTGCCGGAGATCGCGGGCAGCGTCCGGGTGCTTGCCAAGCCGGCTCATCGCAGGCTGGTCGCTGCCGAACCCGTGTTGCGCTGGGCGATACCCGCACTGACGATCGTCTTTCTGCTGCTCGTCGCAACCGCCCGCGTCCTGACGCTGATGGCGTCGCATGACGACGTCGAACGGAGCGCCAAGGCATTGCTCGCGCTTTCCGCGGGCAATCTCGTGCATGGCGCCACGGTCGACGGCAGAGGCCGGCCCTTGTCGGAGGGCGAAGCAGGGGAACTGCTTGCCTCAACCGGGTCGCTGGGGACCTTGAGCGCGAGCCACGTGCTCATTCTGGCCGACAAGGATTTTAGGATTTCGGCGGTCGCGCCCGCTTCCATCGGCTGGCAGGGCCGCTCGCTCGATACGCTGATCGAGGGGGGACAGCCGCTGTTCCTCTTCGGCGAACGCGCCGGCACGATGGAAGTGCAGTTGGACGGCCAGGACTGGTTCGCCTCTCTGCACAACGCGCCGGACCGCAGCCATGCCGCCGCGGTGATGGTGCCGCGCGAGGCCGTATTCGCGGACTGGCGCAAGACCGTTTCGCTCAACGTGACGCTGTTCGTGCTGACGGCAGTGGTGCTCGGCGTGATCCTGTACGCCTATTTCCGGCAGGCCGCACGCGCGCAATCCGCCGACCGGATGTACATGCGGGCACAGCAGCAGATGGACTTGGCGCTGGTGCGCGGACGCTGCGGCTTGTGGGACTGGGACATGGTGCGCCAGCGCATGTACTGGTCGCAGTCGATGTACGAGATACTGGGCTATGAGCCCTGCGACTCCATGCTTTCCTTTGCGGAAGTAGCCGACATCATCCACCCGGAAGACGGCGACCTGTTTACGCTGGCGAGCCGTATCACCGCGCGCGAGATCGACCAGATCGACCAAGTCTTCCGGATGCGCTCGGCTAAGGACGAGTGGGTCTGGATGCGGGCCCGCGCGGAGGTGGTGGACCGCTCCGCGCCGGAGATCCACCTGATCGGCATCGCCATCGACGTTACGGAGCAGCAGGACCTGGCGCTTCGCTCGGAAGCCGCCGACCAGCGCCTGCGCACCGCCATCGAGACGATCACCGAGTCCTTCGTGCTCTGGGATGCGGGCGAACGGCTGGTGATGTGCAACACCAAGTTCCAGCAAGACACCGGCTTGGCCGACTGCGACGTTCTGGCAGGCACGCCGCGCGGGGTTATCGAAGGGCGCATGAACCGCTACGCCTTCGAGCGCCGCCTCGCCAGCTCGCATGCAGCGCGCGGAAGCTCGGTCTTCGAGCGGCAGCTGCCCGACGGGCGCTGGCTCCAGGTCAACGAGCTGCGCACGCGCGACGGCGGCCTCGTTTCGGTCGGCACCGACATCACGCAGATCAAGCAGCATCAGGACAAGCTGGTGGACAGCGAGCGGCGCCTGATGAACACCATTCACGACCTGAGTCTGGCGCGCCGCGCGGAAGAGGAGCGCTCGCGCCAGCTTGTCGAGCTGAATCGCGAATACATGAAGGAAACCGAGCGCGCGGAGGCCGCGAACCGGGCGAAGTCCAAGTTCCTCGCCAATATGAGCCACGAACTGCGCACGCCGCTCAACGCCATCATCGGCTTTTCCGAAGTCATGAGTTCCAAGCTGTTCGGCCCGCTCGGCAACGAGCGTTACGACGAGTATCTCGGCGACATCCACGCCAGCGGCACGCACCTGCTCGGCGTCATCAACGACATCCTCGACATGTCCAAGATCGAAGCCGGCCAGTTCGTGATGGAAAGCGAGGAAATCGACCTCTGCCCGCTGATCAGCGAAACCGTGCGCGTCTTGGCGCTTCAGGCGGCGGAGAAGAAGATCAGCGTGGAGACCCGCATCGCCGACTCCATCCGGCTCTTCGCCGACCGGCGCGCGATCAAGCAGATCATCATCAACCTGCTTTCCAACGCGGTGAAGTTCTCGAACGAGGGCGGGCACATCAATGTGCGGGCGCGGCGTTTCGGCGGCGCCGTGATGCTGATAATCGAAGACAACGGCTGCGGCATCCCGAAGGAGGCGCTGGCCAAGCTCGGACTCCCCTTCGAGCAGGTGCAGAACCAGTACACCAAGACGCATGCGGGCTCAGGCCTGGGGCTCGCCATCTCCCGTTCACTGGCCGAACTGCATGGCGGCACACTGAAAATCCGCTCGGCCGAGGGTCAGGGCACGGTGGTTTCCGTGCGCCTGCCGGCCGGCAAGGCGGCGAGCGCTCCGGCAAAGGCCAGCAAGGTCATGGTGAAGACCGGCGGACCCAAGGGTGAGCGGCGCTCTATCGCAGCCGCGGCGAACCGCAACGAGCGCTTGAGCGCCAAACCGAAGCCTTCGGGCACGGACCTGCTCGTGGCGGAACTCGCGGCGCTACGCGCAGGCGAGGCGCCGCCGCCTGCCGGCATGCCGTTGCAGTGAACGGCGAAGGCGGCTTTCGGCTCTCTGCGGCGAGCCTTACTTCTTGGGCTTCGGCGGTTTGCGCTTCGGCATCTCGTCGGGCGAGAGCTTGCCGTCGGCGTTCTTGTCCAGCCGCGTGAACCGCGTCTTCTGGCGCGCCTCCATCTCCGCTTGGCTGACGGCGCCGTCGCCGTCCGTGTCGAAGCGCCTGACGATCCGCTGGGCCGTGCGTTCGGCGCGCAGGCGGATGATCTCGTCCGCGATCTCCCCAACCGTCATCTTGCCGTCGCGGTCGGCATCGGCACCCGCCAGGTAGCCGTCGCTCATGGCGGCGAACTCTCCAAGCGAGAGGTCGCCGCTTTTGTCGGCATCGGCGCGCTGGAAGCGGGTGGGCGCCGTTGGAGCCTTCTGCGCCCCATCCGCAGCAAGCGAGGAAGTGACCGCACCTGCCCCGGCCAAAAGCACGAGCGCAGTTCCGAAAAGCGTTCTCACCATCGATTCTTCCTCAGTTGCAACTCAAGGGTGGTTCGGCGTTTCAGCCGCGTCAAGCGCCCTGGCAGCAATGAGCTGTTCGAAACTTGTCGCCGCCGCCCGCTCCGTTTCAATGAGTTGCGCCCCAAGCACTTCGATGTCCGGTGATCCGGTGACCGAAAGCAGCAGGTCGATCAACCCAGGCGGCGCTTCGCCCGGCTCGAAGCGCTCTTCGAGGCAAAGCCTCGTCAGTTGCGTGATCGTGTTGAAGAGCCGATACGCTGCGAGGAGATCCACTTGCCTTTCGCCTGCCCCGAAGGACGGATCCAGCGCGGCAAGCACCGATGCAGTAGCCGTTCCTGTTTCAGCCGCGACCTTGCCGGCCAGCACGGCGCTTTGCGCGATGAATTCCAGGTCGATGATCCCGCCGCGGACGAATTTGAGGTCCCAAGGATCGCGCGGCGGCTTTTCGCGGGCGAGAATTCCGCGCATCTCGGCGGCATCCGCGAACAGCTTGTTCCGGTCTCGCGGCATCCCCACGACCGCCGCGACTTCTCTTGCCACTTCGGCGCAGAACTCGCCGTCGCCGGCAACCGTGCGCGCACGCGCGAGCGCCATGTGCTCCCAAGTCCAGGCCTCATTCCGCTGATACCGTCTGAAAACGGAAAGTCTGGTGGCCACGGGTCCCTTGTTGCCGGAAGGGCGCAGCCGGAGGTCGATGGCGTAGAGCACGCCTTCAGCGGTCGGCGCCGATACGGCGGCAACCAAGCGCTGGGTCAGCCGCGCGAAGTATTGTGAAGGCGCCAGCGGCTTGGCGCCGTCGGACTGAGGTGCATCCTCGTCATGCTCATAAAGCAGGATCAAATCTACATCGGAACCGGCGGTGATTTCCCGGCTGCCAAGCCGGCCAAGTCCAAGCACGGCGACCCGGCCACCAGGCACCAGCCCATGCCTTTCCTCCATTTCGCGCCGCACTTCATGCAAGGCACGGATGATGGCGAGGTCGGCCAAGTCGGAAAAGGCCTCCCCCGCTTGGCGGGCGTCGAGGACGCCGAGCAGCAGCCGCACCCCGATGCCGAATTTCTGTTCCGCGACGAAGATGCGCAGCCGGTCGAGAACCTCCTCAAAATGCCGTGTCGCCTCCAGAAAGGCGGCAAGCCGCCCTGCAAGGGTGGCGCGGTCCGGCATGTCGCTGAACAAAGCGGGATCCAGCAGGCCGTCGAACACATGCGGCCGGCGCGTGATGATCGCGGCAAGCCGTGGCGCGGCGCCGAGGATCAGGCTCAGCAGGTCAAGCAGGCGGCGGTTCGATTGAAGCAGCGAGAAAAGCTGGATGCCGGCCGGCAGCCCGCGCAGAAAGGCGTCGAAGTTGAGCAGCGCTTGGTCCGCGCGCCCTGTTTCGGAGAAGCTCTGGAGCAGTGCCGGCGTCAGTTCCGTCAGCCGTTCCCGCGCTTCGGCCGACTGCGTGGCGCGATAGCGGCCGAAATGCCAGGAGCGGATCACCGCCGCCATGTCGGAGGGGCGGGAAAAACCCAGTGCAGCGAGGGTTTGCAGGGTACCGGGGTCGTCGGCCGTGCCCGTAAAAACGAGATTTCCCGGCCTTCCGGAAAGCGCGGGCTGGTTTTCGAAGAGAGCAGCATACTGCCGCTCGACCTCGCTTAGAACCGTCGTAAGCTCCGCCTCGAACGGCTCTCGCGCGGAAAGCCCAAGGAGCCGCGCAACGCGCTCCAGCCCATCGCCGTCTTCGGGCAGCGTGTGCGTCTGCTCGTCGGCGATCATCTGCAAGGCGTGCTCTACGCGCCGCAGAAACCAGTAGCAGCGCGCCAGCCCGTCCGCGACGCCCCCTCCGATCCAGCCCCGCCTCGCCAATTCGCCAAGCATCGGCACGGTCCGGCGACCGCGCAGATTGGGGTAGCGTCCGCCAGCAATAAGCTGCTGCGTTTGCACGAAGAACTCGACCTCGCGGATGCCGCCGCGTCCGAGCTTCACATTGTGGCCGGGCACGGACACCGCCCCGAAGCCCTTGTGGGCGTGGATCTGCCGCTTGATCGAGTGGATGTCGGCGATTGCCGCATAGTCGAGATAGCGCCGCCAGACGAAAGGCCGCAATTCCCTGAGGAACGCCTCGCTCGCCGCCCGGTCCCCAGCGACCGGCCGCGCCTTGATCATCGCGGCGCGCTCCCAGTTCTGGCCCCGCCCCTCGTAGTAGGTCAGCGCCGCCTCGGCGGCTAAGGCGAGCGGCGTCGAGCCGGGGTCGGGTCGCAAGCGCAGATCGGTGCGGAAGACATAGCCGTGTTCCGTTCGGTCCTGAAGGATACGCACCAGCCGTCGGGTCAGGCGCGCCCAGAACTCCGCCGCTGCCATCGGGTCGGGCACGGCCGGCGCGCGGGGATCGAAGAACACGACGAGGTCGATGTCGGACGAAAAGTTCAATTCCTCCCCGCCGAGCTTACCCATGCCGAGCACGATCAGGCCGGACCCTTCGCTGGGCCGGGCAAGGTCGGGCAGACGCAGCTTTCCTTTTGCATGCGCCTCGCGCAGGAGGAAATCGACTGCGGCGCCCGTGCACGCCTCGGCCAAAGCGCTCAATCGCCGGACGGAAAGCGGCACGTCGGCTTGGCCCGAAAGGTCTGCCAGCGCGATCAGAAAGTGCGCTTCGCCCTTGGCAAGCCGCAGCGCTTTCATCACGCTAGCTTCCGTCGCGCCTTCTGCTTGGCCCGCCGCTGCGATCTCAGCCAGGATCTCCGCCAGCCGCTCTTCAGCATCTTGGCCCAGCGCGCGGGCAAGGATTTCAGGCCGCCGGCGCGCGGCGTCGCGCAGGAACGGCGAGAGTTCGAACACGGCCTCCAAGAATGCGGTCCCGCCTCCGCTTTTCCGGAGCGAAGCTGCCAGAACTGCTTCCCCTGCCTCCTCCGCGGCTTCAGCGACCTGCGCCAGGGCGGAGAGTGCATCCTGCTTGTTGAGCGGGCGCAGTGCCCTCGCTGGCTTGTCGAAGAGCCCTTTCCCCGTGCGAGGGCCGGACGCCATCACGCCGCAGCCTTCAGCTTGGGGAATGTCATCGCCACCGTGAGCCCCGGCGTTCCCGGCAGCAGTTCCAGCCGCCCCCCATGGAACTTGGTCACGGCCTTCGCGATGGAAAGGCCAAGCCCGGAACCCGGCTCGGTGCGGCTCTTCTCCAGCCGGACAAAGCGCTCCTTGGCCCGTTCGCGGTCGGCGGCATCGGGTATGCCCGGCCCGTTGTCGGCGACGGAAAGGCGCAGGTCGCTCTCCTCGCTTGCCAGCGTCACCGTCACTTCCGCGCCAGCCCCATCCCCTCCTGCATACTTGATCGCATTGTCCACGACGTTGGCCAGCGCCTGCCCGATCAATTCGCGATTGCCCTCCATCTTCGAAGCTCCCGACACGGACGCCCGCAGCGCCACGCCGCGCTCCTCGGCAAGCGGCTCGTAAAGCTCCAGCACGTCCCACACCGTGTCGGCCAGATCGAGCGGCGCAAACGGCGCGCTGGAGCTTTGCCCGGCTTCGAGCCGCGAGATCATCAGGATGGCGTTGAACGTGCGGATCAGCCCGTCCGAGCGAGAAATCGCGCCTTCCAAGGCTTCGCGATAGGTCGCGGCGTCTTCGCTTCCGGATGCGAGCGCCGCCTCCGCCTGGTTGCGCAGCCGCGTCAGCGGGGTCTTCAGATCGTGGGCGATGTTGTCGGAAACCTGCTTCAAACCTTCGTTCAAGTCGGCGATCTTGGCCAGCATGGCGTTCAGGTTTTCCGACAGACGGTCGAACTCGTCGCCGCTTCCGGAAACCGGCAAGCGGCCGGAAAGGTCGCCGCCCATGATGCGCCGGCTGGCGCCCGACAGGTTGTCGATGCGCCGCAGCGCTCTCCGCCCGACGAAGAACCAGATCAGCAGCCCGCTGACGCCCATCAGCCCAAGCGCCAGCATCAGCGCGCGCCGGATGATCTGACCCAATCGTTCAGGCTCGCCGAGGTCGCGTCCGACCAGCACGATCATGCCGTTCGGCAGACGCTGCACGAGCGCGATCGCATCGTGCCGCGTTGCGGTTGTCGAGGCTTGCCCGCCGTGGCCGCTCTGCGCGGCGGAACGGCCCTCCCCATAGCGCTCATAGGCGAAAGGCAGTTCGCTCCAGCCGTCTTGCTTAAGGATTGCCGGGTCGAGGCTTTCCACGTTGCCCGCCAGGATCGTCCCGGCCGCGTCCGCGATGAGGTAGAGGTTGGCCCCCGGCTGGCGCGAGCGCAGGCCGATGGTGCGCACAAGCAGCGGAAGGCTGCCGCGCCGATAGGCGTTGGCAAGGCCCGCTACCTCCTCGTTGATCGTCACCTTGGTCTGCGAAATGAGCATCCGCTCCGAAAGCGACGTCATGTAGAAGACGAGAATGGCGGCGCAGAGCGAAAAAAGCAGAAAATAGAGGGCGGATAGACGGGCGGCCGTGGTCCGCATCACCGGCGGCAGGGCGAGCGCCATGCCGTTACGGCGCCTTCAGCATGTAGCCCGCGCCGCGGATCGTGTGCAGCAGCGGCTTGTCAAAGCCCTTCTCGATCTTGGAGCGCAAGCGCGAAACGTGGACGTCGATCACGTTGGTCTGCGGGTCGAAATGGTAGTCCCAGACGTTTTCGAGCAGCATGGTCCGCGTCACCACATGGCCGGCATGGCGCATGAGGTATTCCAGCAGGCGGAACTCGCGGGGCTGGAGCGTGATCTCCTTGCCGGCCCGCCGCACGGCATGGGACAGTCGGTCGAGTTCGAGGTCGCCGACGCGGTAGAGCGTCTCGGCCCCCCGCTCGCCGGAGCGGCGGTTCAGCGCTTCCGCGCGCGCCAGAAGCTCGGAAACGGCATAGGGCTTGGTCAAGTAGTCGTCGCCGCCTGCCCGCAATCCGGTGACGCGGTCGTCCACCTCGCCGAGGGCTGAGAGAATCAAAACCGGTGTCGAGTTGCCGCGCGAGCGCAGGCCCGCGATCACGGAAAGGCCGTCGCGCCTGGGCAGCATGCGATCGACCACCATCACGTCATAGTCGCCGGAGTCGGCCAACGCGAAGCCGGTTTCGCCGTCACCCGCGACATGGACGAGATGGCCCGCTTCGGTCAGGGCCTTCTGGAGGTATTCGGCCGCTTCGCGGTCATCCTCGATCACGAGAATCTTCATGGCGCCTTTATAGGGCATCTCGGCTTCCGTGCTGCCCGAAGATTCGCGGGGGGGGGGCGGTCTGACCAGCCCCCCCCCGCCAACGACC